>NZ_DKGQ01000004.1:234300-276988 GCF_002453355.1 Psychrobacter sp. UBA6766
CCGTTATAGCCATTGTTATGATGGTTTTTATTCTGCCAAACGTTCGACCAATCGCTTTTATTTGAGCTAATCAGTCTTAAACCAGGATAGGTGTATTTAAGTATATAAGGTTGGTTGTTCTTTTTAGCATAAACGGTCATCGCTTCATGACCCTTATAGTTATCAGGTGTGATATCCATGACCTGGTAGCCTTGACTTCGCAGGTTTTGACGAAGCTGTTGGCTAATACGGCCAAAGTTGTGATTGCCATACTGACCATCTTTGTATACAGAATTATTATTATAATCTGGACCTGCTACAGCACAGCCAGCAGTCGTTCCTATTAAAGCGATGGCGAACCCAGCAGAGAGGGCATTTTTTAATGACAAGGGGTGTAGAATTTTCACGATAAAATCTCCTATAGTATGACAATTTTTAATGCTACTTCTTAATGATTAAATACTTAGATAATAGATAAGAGGCTATATAGTAGGAGGTAGTACATAAGGAACATCTTTTTTATGGACTCGTTGCCGTATTTTTTATTTGATTCGACCTTATTTAATATCCCCTTAACTAATAACGCTTCATCTAATAAGACGATATATGAGCAATCATAAAGAAGACAAATTGATGTTTCATCACTCTTTGCTCTTTAGTATTCTATTGCTTGAAACATTTTCTTACATACCCATAGTAGGGCTTAAAACTCATTGCTACATGTCTTTGGTGTTAATAAGTTGTAAATTTTGCAAATATTTGCGTAAGCATTCGATACCTTAGGTGACTAAGATGTTGTTAATCTTAATAAATATCGCTAGCTGTTTTGTTTTTAAATATTATCAAGAAAGTTTTTGGATAAATTTTTTTTCTGATAATTATAAATTTATCAATAGCTTATAAATAAATCCTTACTACATTTTTAGTCAACGTAAGCATATGCTTACACGTAATGACGCTTACGCGACTTAACACTAGACGTATAATTTGACATTATACACACACGGCATAAGGGAATGTGGCTCAAGGATTGAGTTGACCTTATTAAGGATAATAGCTCAATTGCTGGCATCAGGATGATAAAAGCAATTGAAATAAGGACACATGACCTGTGCTACAGGCAGATGATGCCAGTAGTAGTCAGAAGAAATGGGCAGGAAGCCCGGCTATCACAATATACTCAATATTCTGCAAGGATGCAGCGATTAGAGTGGTGATGGGTAACAAGGATGGTTAACAATAAAACCGCATAACAATTAATTGCTATGCGGTTTTATCGTGTCTGGACTTTGGCTATCTAGTTGTGTAATAGGTATAACGTTATATATTCGCCATTGATGACGCTATGACTCCTATACAGATGAATAAATAAAAAAACCGCATTAATAATAATGCGGTTTTTACTTTATAATCGCCTTGCAAAAACAGATGTCTTTGACAAGGTTTTATAAAAAGTCTGCTTAATTAATAGTTATTTTCAGTACGCCAAGTATCAACTTCGCGCTCAGCGTCATCTTTACTGTGACCATAACGCTCCTGAACTTTGCCCACTAGTTTATCACGGCTACCTTCAATGTGTAATAGGTCATCATCAGTCAGATCAGCCCACTTCTGCTTCACTGTACCTTTCATCTGCTTCCAATCACCTTTTAGCGTATGTTCGTTCATTATTATAATCCTTATTTTAGTTATCGCGCTCTACATGTGTTTTATTTAAAAACTATTGTTTAAAAAGTTAAATCAACAATACAGCGCTTTAGAAGGCAAGTTATGATTTATGGTTTTTCTTACCTGTTCAATACGGTTTTTAAGTAATGTGCTTTAATTACTATTCTTGAGTACTTTACAACTAGCCAATGGGTACTTTACGACTAGCCAATGGCTAACTTGTGAGTCCAATATATGAATTTTGGACTGCCTTGTCTGTATGAGCAATGTTTGTAGTGTTGCTAAAGTATAGTAAAAAACCCGGCTATGTTATGGAGCATGTAGTTCTGTAATCGATAGCGTACTTTGTCGGAGTGATAGGTAAAGATAATAGGGAGCTTTTTCGATATTTAGCAAACGTATAACTTGTAAGAGATAGTTAGATCGTAAGAGATAGTTGGTAATTGATAGTTGAGCAAGTAGAAAAGTAGTGAGTGAAGCAGTAACCGTCCAACAAAAGATAAGCAGAGGTCATCATAGAGATGGTTTCTGCTTTTTTATGCCTTCATTTAAATATAAAGACTGAGAATAATTATAAAAAGTCAGCCTTTTTGAATATTTAATTATAGACTTATCGCTAAATTGGCTATAGCCTTATAGTTGAAATAATAAACGTTTTCTAAGCGTTATAGTTAAAATATTTTAAAAACGCTACGGCACTGCTTGTATAGTTTTTTTGCAGCCTCTGTCTGCGTAGGTACAGCAAGCAAGAAAAAACTATACAAGCAGTATGTGGTGAATCGATATTACTTTTCATTGACTATATCAGGCTGAGACAGATAGATAATGAACTCATTTAGCGCAGTAAGCGCGACAAAAGCGGAAACAAAGCGTGAGCTGGCAAAAGCCAAAACTCGTCGTGCTTTATTGAAAAGTGCACTGCAGATTTATAGCCTGGAAGGCGCTTGTCGCATGAGCATGAATAAGATTGCTAAAGGGGCGAATATTGCTCAGCCGAGTTTCTATAATCATTTTGACAGCTTAGAGACTTTGCAAAATGAATTGAGTAGGCAATTGAAAAATAATTATTTATCGCCTATGCGCATGGCGTGGGTCAATATGCTCAAAGATTATGCAGCATTGTCTAAAGAGGCGTTTCATCAGCGTTGTGAGGAATGTCTAACTTTGATTTTTGATGCCGCCTTTCAAAATATTGCCTTATTTCAACGTTTAATCGAAGACAGCTTACGCGTGAACTCACAAACTGAACCTAATGGCTTAGTAAGTCTTATGACAGAAATACGAGAAGAATGGACGAAGATATTTATACAAGGATTAGAAGCGTCTGACAATAATTTTTCGCGCAGTGAGGTTAATTTGTGTGTTGATATGGCTAGTGCGCAAGTGCATGAGTTGATATTGGGCTGTCATCAAGGACGTTATTCACGGCAGCAGGCGATTAAAATTTTATGTACGAACCTTGATGGAATTTTCGGTAGCTTTTTTAATGATAATGAGCAGGCAATAAGTAGCTAATTAACGCATCAATGCCTAACGAGCAAGATTTTTAAGATTGATGAATCTATCAATGTTATAAAACGGAATTTATATAATATTTGGCAATAATAACAATCACAGGGAGCGTGGCCATGAGTAGTGAACAAGTCAAAACCAGTGAGCAAACCCATTTTAGAACCTGTAATTTATGTGAAGCGATGTGCGGTATTGAAATAAAGCACGATGGAACGAAGGTCTTGTCGATTAAGGGCGATAAAAATGATCCGTTCTCTAAAGGCTACATCTGTCCAAAAGCGACGGCTTTACAAGATTTACATGAAGACTCTGATCGCCTACGTCATCCCGTTGAAAGGACTGCTAATGGCTGGAAAAAAATCAGCTGGGATGATGCGCTTGATAAAGTAGCCGCTGGTATTCAGTCGGTACAGAAAAAACACGGTCAAAATGCTTTGGGGATTTATTTAGGTAATCCTAATGTCCATAATTTAGGCGGTATGTTGACCATTAAGCATTTATTAAACAGTGTCAAGACACGAAGCCGCTTTTCTGCAACCTCGATCGATCAATTACCGCATCATATTGTTAGTATGCATCTGTTTGGTCATATGCTGCGTATCCCGGTGCCTGACGTCAATCGTACTCACTATATGCTCATCATCGGTGGCAATCCGCTGGCATCGAACGGTAGTATTATGACCGCAGCGAATATGCGCCAAAAGCTCAAAGACATCAAAGCCCGCGAAGGCAAAGTAGTAGTGATTGATCCACGCCGCACCGAAACCGCTGACATTGCGAGCGAACATCATTTTATACGTCCAGCAACCGATGTTTTATTTCTGCTTGCCATGCTCAACGAAATCTATGCGCAGGGGTACGTGGACAAAGCACAGGCTGATAATCGGGCTGCGGCACTTGCGCCAGAAATTGCGCGACTGGCAGACTTTGCCAAAGACTATAGCGCCGAGTCGGTTGCCTCAATTACTGGTATTACGGCAAATGAGATTAAACAACTGGTTAAAGAGTTTTGTGAAGCCGAAAGTGCCGTTTGTTATGGACGCATGGGCGTATCGGTGCAAGAGTTTGGCCTATTAAGTCAGTATCTCATTATGGTGATTAATATCGTCACTGGTCGCTTGGATGAGGTTGGCGGTTTGATGTTCCCCAATCCTGCGGTTGATGTGGTTAATAACTCTGGTCCAGGCTATCTGGGAAAACGCCATAGCCGAGTTAGCAACTTGCCTGACTTTAATGGCGATTATCCCGTTGTAGCGATGGGCAATGAGATGTTAGTAGAAGGAGAGGGCCAATTAAAAGGCTTTATCAGTGTCGCAGGAAATCCTGTTTTGAGTACACCAAATGGTGAAAAGCTAGATAAAGCCTTTTCCAACTTGGAGTTTATGGTGGCGATTGATTACTTTGTCACAGAAACCAGTCGTCATGCCAATATTATCTTGCCACCGGTATCGCCGCTAGAGCGCGATCATTACGATGTTACCTTTAATAATTTCGCCGTCCACAACGTTGCTAAATACTCAAAAGCGCTGTTTCGTAAAAATAAAAACGCCAAACACGACTGGCAAATATACTTGGAATTAGCAAAACGTTTGGATAAAAAAGCACCACTGACGACCAAAATCGAGCGCCGATTGGTGAAGGCTTTAGGACCGAAGTTTTTGCTTGATCAAGGATTAAGACGCGGACCTTATGCTGGCATGAGCCTAAATAAGCTAGAGAAAAACCCGCACGGTCTCGATTTAGGACCATTAAAAACCATGTTGCCGCAAGCGCTAAAGCATAAAGATAAGCAGATTCATCTTAACGTTGATTTTTATCAAGCCGATTTGGCGCGCGTGCAAACAATGGTGCAAGATTATGATGCTCAGCAGGTTTTACTTATTGGTCGGCGTCATGTTCGCAGCAATAATTCTTGGTTGCATAATAGCTATCGCCTGGTGAAAGGTAAGCCGCGCTGCACACTTATGCTACATCCTGAAACGGCTAAAGAATACGGTATTAAAGACGCCCAAAGCGTCAAAGTTACCTCGCGCGTTGGTAGCGTGATCATAGTGGCAGAAGTCACCGATGAGTTAATGCCTGGCGTGGTCAGTATTCCGCATGGTTGGGGCCACGGCCGCAAAGGCGTTAAGCAGAAAATTGCTCAAGCGCATGCTGGTGTCAGCGTCAATGATTTAACGGATGATACGTTAATCGATCGATTAAGTGGCAATGCGGCGGTCAATGGTGTACCTGTGCAGTTAGAAGCAGTTGCACCAGAAGAGGTTAATGTAGATAAAACTGATTCTGACATTGGAGCAACCGCTGCTGCTTAAAATTACTCTAGACGAGAAATTTCTTATCTAACTAAAAGGTGCTGGCTTATATTTATAGCGCCTTTTTTTGCGTTGTTATTCCAACAAAGTCAAAATCTACCTGCGGCGTCTCACCTTGCATCAATAAGCTGATCGCCTTTGCCGAGCCGCAAGCATGGGTCCAACCAAGCGTACCATGACCCGTATTAAGCCATAAATTATCAAAGGTCGCTTTCGCATTTTGACTGCCATGGCGGACTTGACCACAATGTGCGCGTCCAATTAACGGCACATTTGATGGCGTCATTGGTCGCAATCCTGTCCAATACTGTACAGAATTGGCAATGATGCCTTTTGGGAATAACTGCTGAACGCGACGCGTGATTGCTTCGCAGCGTGTGGCATTTAAATCCAAATTATAGCCATTAAATTCAGCTGTCCCAGCAACGCGTAATTTATCGTCAAGGCGTGAGGTGACTAATTTAAACTCATCATCAATCAAGCTGACGTAAGGCGCTAGATGCGGCGCGCGCGGATTGACTTGATAAGTCGCTGAATAGCCCTTAGCAGGAAAAATAGGCAGATGGACATTGAGGGGTTTCATCAGTGCCGCACTATAACTACCGAGCGCTAGCACAAAACTGTCAGCGCTGAAAGTTTGCGCGTTTTCACCCTTGGGACGAATAGTAATGCTATGTACATGCGGGCGAGCAGAATGGGAATCTGCATTTAATGCCAAAACTTGCGTATCATATAAAAACTTTACCCCAGCTTTGACACAGCACGCCGCTAAGCGCTGAGTAAATAAGTGTGCATTTCCCGATTCATCACGGCTGGTGTAAGTTGCGCCTTTGAGTTTATGAGCAATAGGATAAAGTGCAGGCTCGAGGCTGACCGCATTATTAATATCAATCACGTAACGCTCACAGCCCAGCTCCTGCATACGTTCGGTTGGCGCGATGGCAGCATCAAACTCAGCCTGATTGGTATAAAAATGCATGATTCCACGCGTTTGTTGCTCATAATTGATGCCGATATCCGCACGCAGCTTTTGTAGAGTATCCCGCGAATACAGTCCTAAGTGCACCATTTGTACCAAATTGGCATCGGCACGATCTGCGCGGCATTCTTGCAAAAATTGCATTGCCCATTTTAATTGCGCCTTATCAGCACGCAAACGGTAGAGCAGCGGCGCATCCTCGCGAAACAGCCATTTAAGCGCTTTCATCGGCGTACTAGGGTTTGCCCAAGGCGTCGCATGCGAGACTGAGATTTGACCACCATTGGCAAACGAGGTTTGCATTCCTGCGGCAGATTCGCGCTCGATGACAGTCACATCGTAGCCTGCTTGCCGTAAGTACCAGGCGCTAGTCACGCCCACCACGCCTGCTCCGAGTACTGCAATATGGGTCATAAGTTGCTCTGCTGCATTTGAGTAAAAGGGCTTTCTAGACTGCAAAATATTTCACGTTATTTTTGACGGGCCACATCCGCTTGTAGCGCTGGCGGCAAGTCTAATACCGTAAGCTCACTATCTACCAGATGTTCTGGGCGGGCAACGACCAAAGCCTTAAAGCCTTTACCATTAATATCGTCATCAGCAATCGCATTGACCACCTGAATCTTCTCTAGCTTATCACCTGCGGCTGGCGCATCACCTGTGCCGCTAACATAATGTAAAAACGCTTTCGGCGCGGCTTTAAAGTAAATACGGGCAATGACCTCTTGACCGAGATAGCAACCTTTATCATAGTCCATGCCGCCGCGCTGATGCAGACGCAGCTCTTGCGGCTGAAACTCGCCTCGTGTGTCCGCTACTATCCAATAGTTACCTATTGCGAGACTTGCCTGCGTCCACGCTTGGGTGTCCGCTGGCGTATGATGTTCCTCTTTATGGCTAAAAGTTGGCACTTCATCCAGTACGCAAGGATAAATTGGCACTGGCGCACTGGTATCAAATTTTGAAAAGGCGCCGAACTTTTTCAAATGCGCTTGAAAAGCCTCCGCACAATCGGCACTAAGAACCACATCAAAATGCTTTTCGTCTTGTTTTTTTATCCATAAACCAAAATCAATGCGACCTTTTAAATTGCTAAGCGCTGTCGCTTGATAGCTAAGCCCGAGTTTAGTGACATCAGAGGTGAGCTGACCTTGTAGAAATTTCTCCGCATCTTCACCTTGAATGGTGAGTTGAACAAATTGTGGTAATGTTGATAAGCTTGATTGAGTCATTGTTATTGTCCTATTTATCAGTCGCTATAGCCTCAGATATTAGGGTTAATACTGAGTTATTAAAGTAGTTATTGAGGTTTTTCCCATTTAAAACGAATGGCTATCAAATTAAATTCAGTTAAAGCAGAGTACCACAAAACACCGTACGATAAAAAACGTGCGCTCTAAGGTACGAGTGAATGTATCAATTAGTCACAGTACCGCGTTTACAGCCGAAGCGATTGGTTAAAGCTGGCGAGTTACGGTACAATGTTAGCGTTAGAATACACCCAATTTATCACGGCTGACGAGGAAATTATGAGCTTACCCAATTGCCCAAAATGCGATGCTGATTATACGTACGAAGACAGTGCGCTGCTGGTATGTCCCATGTGCGCTCATGAGTGGACCGCAGCTGAGAACGATTTGGCGCAAACTGAAGACCAAGATGCGGTCATTCGTGATGCGGTCGGTAACAAGCTGCAAGATGGCGATACTGTCACCGTGATTAAAGACTTAAAGGTCAAAGGTTCATCAACCATTATCAAAGTCGGCACCAAAGCAAAAGGAATTCGCCTGCTGCCGGACGCTTCTGATGGTCATGATATCGACTGTAAACTTGATGGCTTTGGCCCAATGAAACTGAAATCGTCAGTGGTTAAGAAAGCCTAACGTATTATTAATAAAATAAGATCGAATGAATAAGTAGAGAATAATTATGAGTACTAAAAATGAACAACTCTTTGCGCAAGCACGCAAGCATATTCCTGGTGGCGTAAACTCGCCCGTCCGCGCCTTCGCTGGCGTTGGTGGGACGCCTATTTTTGTGCACCGCGCTAACGGTAGCAAGATTTACGACACCGAAGACAATGCTTATATCGATTATGTTGGCTCTTGGGGTCCCATGATTTTGGGTCATGCGCATCCAAAAGTGATCGATGCCGTTAAAAAAGCCGCTGATGATGGTTTGAGTTTCGGGACGCCAACGCCGTTTGAAACCACTGTCGCCGATAAGATTTGCGACATTGTTCCAAGCGTTGAGATGATTCGGATGACAAGCTCTGGCACAGAAGCGACCATGAGCGCGATACGTTTGGCGCGCGGGTTTACTGAGCGTGACAAAATTGTCAAATTTGAAGGCTGCTACCATGGTCATTCAGACAGCTTATTGGTAAAAGCGGGTTCAGGCATGCTCGATATTGGCGAGCCAACATCAAAAGGCGTGCCAGCCGATTTTGCTAAACATACGATTACCATTCCTTATAATAATCCACAAGCAATTAAAGAGTGCTTTGAGAAATGGGGTAGTGAGATTGCTTGCGTGATTGTGGAACCTATCGCTGGCAACATGAATATGGTCATTCCAACCCAAGAGTTCCATGATACCTTGCGCGAGCAATGTACCGCTAATGGTGCGGTATTGATTTTTGATGAAGTGATGACCGGTTTTCGCGTTGGACTGGGCGGCGCGCAAGCACATTTTGGTATTGATCCTGATTTGACCTGTTTTGGTAAAATTATCGGTGCTGGTTTACCGGTTGGTGCTTTCGGTGGCAAAAAAGAAGTCATGTCTTGTATCGCGCCACTTGGCGGCGTTTATCAGGCGGGTACGTTATCAGGAAACCCGCTGGCAATGCGTGCGGGTATCGCTATGTTTGAAGATTTAACCGTTGATGGTTTTTATGACGAACTATCTGCGAAAGTAGATAAGCTGGTTGATGGTATCCAAGCGGCGGCAGACAAGCATGGTATCAATCTGCGCACCAATAAATTGGGCGGTATGTTTGGGATGTTCTTTGTTAAAGACGCCGTAACGAGTGTACCGCAAAATTTCGATGACGTGACAGAATGCGATATGAAGGTGTTTAATACCTTCTTCCATGGCATGCTAGAGCGCGGTATTTATCTTGCGCCATCTGCCTATGAAGCAGGCTTTATGTCAATCAAACATAGCGATACAGATATTGACGCTTCTATCAAGGCAGCTGATGAGATTTTTGCTGAAATGGCGAAAGCGTAATTCATTTAGTTAAAACTATTTGTCTAAAATTTAAAGTCTAATGTTCTTTAGAATTCGTATATGCAACATAAAAACCAGCATGATTAAGGTGCTGGTTTTTTGTGCTTGCGTATTAATAAATAGTAGAAGTTCTTCAGGCTTGAAAATAATCTATAACCTAAAAGTGTGCTTGTTCTAGAGTCTATAATACAACGACTAATTTGTGCTATTCTGAGAGCACCAATCACGTTTTAGCAAGGATGCAATTTGATGGATAATAGCTTTGAAAATAATGCACCAAGTACCCGTGTTCCGCCATTATGGCAGCGGGCTTACGAGCAATATGGCTTAGAAAATGATTTGGATGTGTTAATCGGAAAGGAAAATTTACTCGATTTATTGCAACCAAAAATTGATCAGCACAGTAGCGCTATTGCTTTTAGTATGGGCGCTGCCACCTTGACTTTTGACCAGTTAGATGTTGCAAGTCGCCGCTTTGCTGCTTTTTTACAAGCAAAAAATATTCAAAAGGGCGACCGTATTGCCGTGCAATTGCCAAATATATTGCAATATGCTGTGGTACTGCTTGGTTGTCTTCGAGCAGGGATAGTGTTGGTAAACGTCAATCCGATGTATACCCAGTATGAATTGGCGCATCAGCTGATAGATTCTCAAGCGTGTGGCTTGATAATTCTCGATGGTATGTCGGCAGCTTTCGATAAATTGGATGATGAGGTTAAAGCGCAACTGTCCTTAGTCGTACATTGTTCTATCAATCCGAGTGCTGAGGCTGCCGATAACGATATCGCTGTGCTTAATAATATTCATCGTTCAACAGAAAATGATGGCGGAAATGAGCTTACAGTTGCAAAATCTCATCAAGAACGTTATGTCAGCTTTGCCCATATTATGCAATCGTATCATGCGGATCAGTTTCAGCAACCGACCATCATGCGCGAAGACTTGGCGTTACTGCAATATACAGGCGGCACAACGGGTAAGCCAAAAGGCGCGATGCTCACGCACTACAATTTGATGGCCAATATTTGTCAATGCTACGCGATGTTTGGCACCGTTGTTGAAGCAGGTCGCAGCGAGCAGATTAAGATACTCAACCCTTTACCGCTCTATCATATTTTTTCTTTCACGGTTTGCGGCTTACTAGGAATTTATGGCGGCTGGGAAGATATATTGATCACCAATCCGCGCGATATCGATGGCTTAGTGAATAGCATTGAACAGCATCAACCGCATGTGATTCCTTCGGTCAATACGCTATTTAATGGCATGCTCCATCATCCAGAATTCGCCGAGCTTGATTTTAGTCGCTTGGCATTATCCATCGGCGGTGGCACGGCGATTATCAAAGCAGTATCTGACCGATGGCAGCGCGTCACGGGCATGATTATTAACGAAGGTTATGGCATGTCAGAGACTTCACCGGTTATTTCATTTAATCCACCAGGGATAGATAGCTTTAATGGCAGCGTCGGTTTACCTTTAGCTATGATGGACATCAAAATTATTGATGAGCAGGGAGCAGACTGTGCTATTGGCGTACCCGGGGAGGTCGGCATTAAAGGACCGCAAGTGATGCAAGGTTATTGGGGTTTGGATAATTCAGACACCTTTACCGATGATGGGTATTTTAAGTCCGGTGACATCGGTATGTTAGATGAAAAGGGCTTTTTGACATTGATTGATCGTAAAAAAGACATGATACTGGTTTCAGGTTTTAATGTTTATCCGAATGAGGTGGAAGCGGCGCTGACAGAGCATCGTAAAGTGCTTGAGGTGGCCGTTGTTGGCATTGAAGATGCGCACAGTGGCGAAGTACCAAAAGCATTTGTGGTTAAAAAAGATCCCAGCTTAACGGCTGAAGAGTTGGCCGCGTTTGCCAAAGAGCGTTTGACGGGGTATAAGCGGCCACAAGCTTACGCCTTTATCGATGAGTTACCCAAGACTGCTGTGGGTAAAATACTTCGTAAGTCTTTGCGCTAGATAGCTATTAAATAGTAGATGTTTAATAAGAACATAAAAAACTGGGCGAGTGTCTTAAACTGGCCCAGTTTTTATTTTGTCTGTTTATTATCCATATTTTTAACGCGCTTTATCGAACTTACGGTCTTTTAAACTCAAATTACCGCGGAGCACATCGGTGAACATACGAATATCGCCAGCGAAGCTTTGTAGTGGATATTTAAAAGTGGCAGGTTTATTTTTTTCAAAGAAAAAATGTCCAACCCACGCACAGGCATATCCTGCGGCAATGCCTTTAAGTAGCGGCTTTACTGAACGACTTTTAACGGATTTTGCTAATCCTAACAAGCCAAAACTACTTCCCGCAAAATGTAGGCGGCGGCAGGCCATGTTTTGGTGCTCCTGTAGATAAAAATCATAAAACTTCTGCTCAGTTGGGCTATTGGTTGCTGCCATTTCTTGATTAGCGTTAGGTTTCGTTTGCGGATCAGCATTTTTAACGGTGTTTTTGGTGGCAGTTCGGTTCATTTTTTGGCTTCCTTGTAGGCGATGTGCTTTTATCTATCCGTGAGATGGCTTTTATAAAAGGTTTTTTAATGCAGAAAATAGATACTTCCGTTATTAAATAATAAATAAGTGCTTGTTCTTTATTATAATATTTCTAATTTTAATGTAGCAAATCAATATTGGTAATACAAGGGGTAGAAACTGACTCTGGGTTTCTTATTAATAGCTGATTAAGTAAGGTTTAAGACCGATAGCCTCTGACTTGATAGGAATTGGCATAAATGCTTTAATGGCAAAAATTGCGCTATAATTGCGGCACATTTAAATGTGCAAAACTCTTTCGATATATTCTCTTCTTATCTGATACGGTACAACTTCTCTTATGCCTAAAGACTACCTAAAAAACCCACCACTCGCCGAAGATGAAATGATGGCAGCCATTGATATTGGTTCCAACAGTTTTCACCTAGCCATTGCTCGTCTGGATCATGGCGAAGTGCGAAAAGTGGTGTCTATGTCTGAAAAGGTGCAGCTTGCTGCAGGACTCGATGAGAATAATATCTTGGGTGCGGCGGCTGAAAAGCGCGGTCTAGAATGTCTAAGTCGCTTTGTGGCACGTTTAGATTCAGTGCCGCCCGAGCGTATCCGTGTGGTCGCAACCAACGCCCTGCGTCAAGCCAAAAACGCCAATGATTTTATCAATCGTGCCAATAAAATTTTACCGAAACCCATCGAAATCATCGCAGGCCGAGAAGAAGCTCGCTTGATTTATTTGGGCGTGTCACACACCAACGCCAGTAGTGATAAGCGTTTGGTTATTGATATCGGTGGTGGTTCGACAGAGTTTATCATTGGTAAAGAGTTCGATCCGTTATTGACTGAAAGCTTACAGATGGGCTGTGTCGCCTTTACCCAGAAGTATTTTGCCGATGGATTGATTACCAAAGAAGCCTTTAATAATGCCATCTCGAGCGCGCGAAAAGAGGTGCTGGCGATTAATGGACGCTATCAAAAAACCGGCTGGAGTAGTGTTGTAGGCTCGAGTGGAACGATCAAAGCAGTTCGCAATGTTCTGGTGTCAAAAGGCTGGGCGGATGAGCAAGAGCGCATTACTTATAAAGGTGTCAAAAAGTTAGAAAAATTATTACTTAAAATTGGCAACGTGGACGATATTGATTTAGAAGGCGTCAAAGAACACCGTAAAGCCGTCTTTCCAGCGGGCGTTGCGGTGCTACGTGCGGTGATGAAAGTATTGGGCATCGAGACCATGGTTTACTCGGATGGCGCGCTACGTGAGGGCGTCATGTACGATATGCTAGGACGCTTTGCCAGCGAAGATGTGCGTGATCGTAGTGTCTTAGCATTGATTAAACGCTACTCTGGCGATAAAAAACAGGCAAAACAAGTGGTCAAAACCAGCCGCAGCTTATTTGAGCAAGTTCAAGAAAAACTTGGACTTAGTACAGAAGATGGTGATTTACTTAGACGTGCGGCTTCTTTGCATGAAATAGGCTTGGCAATTGCGCACAGTGGTTACCATAAACACAGTGCGTATTTGGTCGAATACTCTGACATTCCAGGATTTTCGCAGGTTGATCAAAAGCGTATGGCGCAGTTGATGCTCAATCATCGCCGTAAGCTCAAAGCTGATATGTTAGAGCAAACTTGTGTGATTGGTGGCGATTCGCTCGTTTATCTGTGTTTACTGCTACGATTGGCAGTACTGGCGCACCACAGCCGGAGCGAGTATGAATTACCAAAATTGGCGCTAAAAGTGATCGACAATAACCGTTGGCAAATTACGATGGGCGACAGTAGTGAGCATTATGCTTTCTTATTGTCAGACCTGCACACTGAGATTGAGCAGTTCGCTAAGTGGGGCGTAAAACTAAGCGTGGTTGAGGCGTAAACCCATTGGGCGCTAACGCTGCTTCTTAACAACGGGACTTAACACTGAGTCGTTACTATTGTAATAATGGCGCTACAGATTAACGTAACAAAAGCGGCGTTGTTAGTAATGCCATGCCATTTAAGATGTGCTACTATAGCTTCTATTGAGTTTACAACTGTACTTTCATTATCGATAAGTTGATAACCGTATCAACCAACAGTGCCATTACTAAACATGACTACATTATATAAAATTATGAAAGGGAAGCGTCTATGAGTACCGTCTGGGATAGCGTTCAGCTTGCACGGCATGCCAAACGTCCATTATTTATGGACTATGTCAATCAGCTGTTTACCGAATTTGATGAGTTGCATGGCGACCGTGCTTATGCAGATGATAAGGCCATTCTTGGCGGATTAGCGCGTCTTGACGGTATGCCAGTGATGGTAATTGGTCAACATCGTGGCCGCAGCACGCGCGAGCGTATCGCTCATAATTTTGGAATGGCAAACCCTGAAGGTTACCGCAAAGTGATTCGTTTGGTCAAAATGGCAGAGCGTTTTAATATTCCAGTCATGACCTTTATCGATACCCAAGGTGCTTATCCTGGTATTGGTGCAGAAGAGCGCGGTCAAGCGCAAGCCATCGCCGAAAGTATTGCGGTATTTTCGAGTCTAAAAGTTCCCGTTATCGTCACTATTATCGGTGAAGGCGGATCAGGTGGTGCACTGGCGATTGGCGTTGGCGACAAAGTAAATATGCTACAAAACAGTATTTATTCTGTCATTTCTCCTGAAGGCTGCGCCTCTATCTTGTGGAAAACCGCTGAAAAAGCCCAAGATGCCAGCGAAGCATTGAAACTAAATGCGATTAACCTTTATCAAATGGGCCTAATTGACGCAGTTATCGACGAAGGTGAGGGCGCTCATCTTCAGCCACAGCCTGTAATGACTGCGCTAAAAGCTTTAATCCTAGAGCAATTGGATGAGCTTAAAGACATGGATGCGCATGAGCGCTGTGAGCGGCGTTATGAGAAATTGAAATCCTTTAATTCAGAAGTGATGTTGCCTTGCTAGCAATTTCTATTGCTCGCTTGCTGGAGCTTAGCTTTTAATATTATAGATTTACGCTTAATGCTAAAATAAAAACGTGTCATTTTATGGCGCGTTTTTTTGTGCCGTTTCTTTCATACGTTTATTGACTTATACGTAAATTTAGCCAACCAATAAATAAGATTGATTATGATTAGTAGTGCAATCCTTGCCTATCCTATTGAGCCAATTGAAGAACTGCCTATCGATGCTGTTTTAGCAGACGCGTTATTAAGCAGCTTGGCTGAATATGGTGCACAATTACACGGGCGGCGCATTTGGCTGGCTTGTAGCGGTGGACGTGATTCTTTGGCACTAGCGGCGTTGTGTGTGCAGCTTTATCGTCAAGAGAAATTACCATTTTTACCGCAATTACTGCATGTTGATCATAACCTTCAAGCAGATAGTGGCGTTTGGGCGCGGCACGTTGCCGATTGGGCAAAGGCGCAAAATACACCCTGTCAAATTTTACAGGCGCGGATCAATGGTCGGGATGAGCAGGCGGCACGGCAAGCTCGTTATGAGGTGATGCGTGCGCAGCTTAATCAAGACGATGTATTGCTACTGGCGCATCATGCCGATGACCAAGCAGAAACCGTGCTGATGCGCTTGATTCAAGGCGCTGGCGTGAACGGCCTATCGGGTATGCAGCCGTGGCGCATTCAAACGCAGGGCGCGCACCGTATAGCGTTATGGCGACCTTGGCTGACTATCAAACGCGCCAATATCAGTGTCTATGCCCAGCGTTTAAAGCTACCCTATATCGATGACCCAACCAACGATGCTGGTGATAATGTGCGTAGCGGATTACGGCGAGATATTATGCCGATATTAACAACCTATAATCCAAACGTTATTGATAATATCGCCCGAAGTGCAAAGTTATTAAATGATGCGCAATCGATAATTCATGCACAAGCAGACGAGGATTTACAGCAGACAGAGGTTGCCTCGCTACAATTGTCGCCAGCACAGCGCGTGCTAAATATAGATAAATTGCAAAAACTACCGATTTATCGTCAGCGGCAATTATTGCACCACTGGCTTGGTCAAGATGAACCATTACCGCCTGCTAAGCAGCTCGTCGATGATGTTTTAAGTCTAAGCCAACGTGATGATAATGACCATCAAACGGTGCTTTTTTGGCAAGGTCGCAAAGCGTCTTATACCATTCGTCGCTACCGTCAGCAGCTTTACCGTCTCAGCAGTGATTGGCTTAAATGGCTAGCATTGCCACTTACTAAGCAGATGCAAGTCTTATGCAGTCTCACTGCTGCTGACAGTGAGCCTATTTCAACTACCTTACGCAGTGATGATAAATTTATTTGGCAATTACAGGTTCTGCCAAATGAAGTAATGAGACTATTAGTAAGCGGTAAAGTAGAAAACGATTCAGATAAGGTTCAGATTACCTTTACACCATTAGATCGTCATCAACGTGTGCAAACCACACTGTCAACGCGACCGCAATCTGGTAAAAAACTCTATCAAACTTTGGGAATCCCGTTATGGATGCGTGAAAGTTTGGTAGTAATCAGCGTGGTTTTTATTAACGATAAAAATGAGCTTTTGCAACATAAACGCTCAACAGAAATACCTATTTTATTATTATCACCTTTTACAAGCTGGATATTGAAGACTGAACAGTCGAGTGTTAATGGTGATATAAGTCAGATTACCGAACTTATCAAAAGCCATTTGGTTACTCATAAGGCATTCTAAACGATGATATGCGGTGTCCGATTTAGAGTTTATTTAAACTGCAAGCTCTTGACTAAGCATTTGAATTTATCAAACGGTGCTAGTAGCAGTATGGTAAACTGAGTGTCATTTTACCTATCATTATGTTAGTTTGAGTGCCTTTGCATTTTTTGATTAGGAGACATGTATGTCAGTATTAGATAATAAGAAAATCAGCTTTATCGGCGGCGGTAACATGGCGCAGGCGTTGATTAGTGGGCTTGTGAGCTGCGGCGTCAAACCGAGTTTGATTACTGTTGCTGACCCTAGCAGTGACGCACGTGAGCAATTGACTGCTAAAGGGTTAAATACGGTTGATCCAACGGCTGATGCAAAAGCTGCGGTTATCGATGCTGACATCGTAGTATTGGCGGTAAAGCCGCAAGTCATGAAAGCAGTGGTTAGCGATTTTGCTGATGCTTTAGATAAGCAGCTGGTGATTTCGGTAGCAGCAGGGTTATCGACTGAGCTTTTATCAAATATGCTTGGCGGTTATGGCAATATCGTCCGTGCCATGCCAAATACTCCAGCGATGATTCAAATGGGTGCGACGGGACTGTACGGCACCGAGGATATTTCTGCAGAACAAAAGCAGCTAGCAACGGCAGTGATGGAAGCGTCAGGTTTGGTCATGTGGGTCGATAACGAAGAACACATGCATGCAGTAACGGCGGTATCAGGATCAGCACCTGCTTATATGTTTTACTTTATCGAAGCGATGGTCGATGGCGCAGTGGCACTAGGTCTGGATAAAGAGCAAGCATCGGCGCTAGCCATGCAAACCATGCTGGGGGCGGCAAAGATGGCGATGGAGAGTGAGGATGCGCCAAGCGAGCTGCGTCGTAAAGTCACTTCGCCAAACGGTACCACTCAAGCCGCTATCGAGTCCATGCAAGCCAATGATATTGGTTGTCAAATCGTTGAGGCCATGCAAGCCTGTGCAGATCGTAGCCAAGCGCTGAGTCAAGAGATGAGTAAATAATTAGTCGCTACTTGTTCTTAATCATTTACAAATAGGGTATGTCATGAATTATGAGATGCCCTATTTATAATAATAAAAATTCAAAGTAATAAAAAACGCCTGATAATGACATTCGTCATCCTAAAACCTGTTAATAATGTCACATTGAGTAGCACTTCATGAACAACATGTTATTGCAAATTTTTGATTTGGTCACCACTTTCGCTATGATGTTGGTGTTTATCCGTTTTATGTTACAGTTTGCGGGGATGGATGCCAGCAATCCTATGATTGCCCCTGCTTATAGAGCCACCCATATTGTGGATGTGTTTGGGCGTATTTTCCCAACTGTCGGGCACGGTCGTATCAGTATCGCCGCCATTGTGCTGATGTTGTTAATTCGACTGATTGATATCTCTGGCAAAGCAGCATTAATGCATAAGGGCATTGCTCCTGTACCGCTCTTCTTTACTGGTACGATTAGCCTGATATTAGACTTTTTACGCATGTGCCGCTATTTGGTTATTGGCTCTATTATTGTGAGCTGGATTGTGGTGTTTACTCAATCTCAGCATCCAATTATTGGCATTATTATTATGTTGGCGGAGCCGATCTTAGCCCCATTTCGCCGTATCACGCCAAACTTAGGAATGATTGACTTATCACCAATGATTGCCTTTTTTGCCTTTTATTTACTCGAGATATTTATTGGCGGTTTGGCATCAAACTTTATGCCAATGCTGGGTTAGGCTGGGCTAATAAAATTTAAAAAACTAGCGATTCCATACAACATAAAAAGGCGCTCTATAAAAGATAGAGCGCCTTTTTTACTGATCATTATAGAGGTTACTGAAATTCTATAAAGCGGTTCGGTATTAACTGGGCTTTAGCGTTATCAGGGTGCGGTACATCGGCGGCGCGCAGCGTTTGAGTAATCCAGCTATCCGCCGCCTTTACCGCCTCGACAAGTTCGTCATCCACCGCCAGGCGTCCAGCGATAAAGCTTGCTAACGAGCAGCCAGAACCATGAAATTCGCCTGTTAAGCGTGGCAACGTACTCTTATGCACCATCTCACCTTTGATATACAGATATTGCTCGATATCGCCGCTCTCAAAGTCGTGCGAGGTTTTTACCAATACCGCATGAGTGCCTTGGGCGCATAATTTCTGCGCACCAGTATGCAAGTCTTGCTCAGCGCTTAGCGCACGCAGCTCATGCGTGTTTGGGGTGATTAACGTCGCATAAGGAAGTAGCTTCCTAAACGCCGTTACCAATGTCTGCTCATCACCCAAACTGCCACCGCTATTGGCGACCAATACGGGATCAAGAACAAAAGGCGTCTCAGCGGCAATAATTTGCTCGGCAAACAGACGCGTCAGCATGGCGATGTTGTCAGTGGTGCCAAGCATGCCTGACTTAATAACCGCAACAGGCAAATCGTCAAGTACGGTAGTCGCTTGCGCTGCTACTAAGTTCGCTGCACAGGCCTCGAAGCCAAATACTTGCTGCGAGTTTTGTATGGTAATCGCTGTACAGGCGATGGCAGCGTGAGCGCCTGCTTGGCCGATAGCTTCGATATCCGCTTGCAGTCCAGCACCGCCTGAAGGATCCAATCCTGAAAAACACAGTACCACAGGTCGCATAACACATCCTTTTATTTACTCTAAAATGAATAATAAATACTATAGCCATCCGCTGTTAAAAAAGCCATAGCCATTCAATCTTGTGGATCGATAGAAAAGGGCCGCAATGAACTCAATTCTTACGCTTAAAAATGGAGATTTACTTATATGAAAAATAAGAAAATCATTTAAATCAATAATTATGCTAAAAGCGGCATTAAATCTGTAGACAATGCTTGCAATTCGTTTCGGCTTTGTTATAATACTCGCCCACGGCATAAGACGTATCATTAGCATCGATACTGTATTTAAAAGAATGTTTATTGTAAATATTCTGATAAGTGTCTTAAATCGTTCGGTGAAGTGGGTGAGTGGCTGAAACCAGTTCCCTGCTAAGGAACCATACGTGTAAGCGTATCGAGGGTTCGAATCCCTCCTTCACCGCCATTTATTCAGTTGTTATAAAGAGTAATAACGCAAAAATAGCGTTAATGATCTTTTAGATTAATATTCAAAAATAATTTGAATTTAATGAAAAAAGAAGTTGACACCAGCGAGATTATCTATATAATAACCAACCTAATTTGCTGCAATTGTTTTTAACAACGCAGTGGATAATGTGCAAAGTACGCGCTTGTAGCTCAGTTGGATAGAGCACTTGGCTACGAACTAAGGGGTCGGGAGTTCGAATCTCTCCAAGCGCACCATTTGCATACTGGCTTAGTTATTTTTATAATCGTTAAGCTAAAACTAAATTAATCGCCTGTCTTATGACAATTTGGCGATTTTTTTATGTCTATTGTTTTTATAGAAATGCGTTCTTGCTCTTCTGATTTTGTCCTAAATATAAATCTTCTATCCTCGTATCAACAGTCCTATCTTATCATAAGGTACGCTAAGCGCTTGAATTACGGTACAATAAGCGCTCTATTTTTCGCTTGTTATGGGCTGTATCATGTCAAAATCGTCGCCAAAAGCTGCTACTAAAGCAAAATCGCTGCGCAAAACTTCAGCGCATCAGGCCTCCGTTGCTCAAGAGGCGGTAATTGCCAAGCCAGGCACGCGTATGGCTGCTATTCTTTATGATGGCATGTTGATTTTGGCCTTACTTTTTTTGGTCGGTACAGTGCTAACGGTAATTGGTACGCTACTAACGATGGAGACGGGCACGCAATCACAGCAAGCCAGATCGCTGCCGTCGTGGTATCAAAACTTTATTATGACGCCTTCGTTTATCCTGACGCTAGTGGGTTTCTACGGGCTATTTTGGCGCCGCGGTGGGCAGACACTAGGCATGCAAACGTGGCGCTTAAAAACGGTCAATAATAGCGGTCATTTATTAACTTGGAGTCAGTCGTTTAAACGTATTTTAGCGGCGAGTCTGATGCCACTGATATTTGGTCTTATTGGTAGTGTTATCGGTGGCTCGCGGGCCATCTTATTGACCAGTGCTTTTTTGGGATTGGTCTTTAATTATGCCTTTTGCTTGTTTAATCGCCGTGGTCTGGCGGTACAAGACATGCTATCAAATACTATCACCTTAAAAATGCCCAAAACAGAAAATGAAGGGTTATGGCGGGTGATTAGAAATCGTAAAAAAGGTGAATAAAGAGGTAACTAGATAGATAAGCATTTGTACTCTTGATTCATACGTTTAAAAATTATGAGTTTAAATGGTTTTAGCAGCGTAAAAAAAGCTGAATCTTATGTATATTCAGCTTTTTTTATTGACCAATCAAACGGATAAACGTCAGCTAGTATTAATACAGATAACTAGGCTACTTGAACCGGAATGATATTGGCAGTGTCCTTCACGGTATTGTCTTCGTTGCAGTAAACCAGTTTTGGCTGATGGGTTTCAGCTTCCGCTTCGTCAAAATGCGCATAAGCACAGATGATGACGATATCGCCTAAGTCCGCCATATGCGCGGCGGCACCATTTAAAGAGATAATACCAGAGCCCGCTTCAGCGCGAATCGCATAGGTGCGAAAACGCTTGCCATTGGTGACATTGTAGATATCGATAGATTCGTTTTCACGCAGACCAGCAAGGTCTAGAAGGTCACCGTCGATACCGCATGAGCCTTCGTAGTGTAGCTCAGCATGGGTAACACGGGCGCGATGTAATTTGCACTTGAGCATATTAAGTAGCATAGGTTGCTTCCTTAGTGAAACTGATATAAATGAACCAAATCAAAAGCTTAATGGAGATAGGATGGATAGAATAAAAGTTATTTGCCAAAAAGTCACGGTTAAATTCATGCTTTCACGGTTTAAATAACTTAAAACCATCCAATTAACGGCAGTTTATTAAAAATAACGTTCGCTTATTCGGGTAATTTAAAACCATTAATCTGCGAGCGCGCTTTTTCAATATCACCATTCAATAACAATGGCAATGCATCAAAAGCAGCGCTTAAGGCGCTATCAATGGCAAATTGCTCATCGGGCGCCGCTTTCGAGAGTACATGACCGCTGACTTTAGATTTATGACCGGGATGACCAATTCCGATACGCAGGCGATGAAAATCATTGCCAATATGCGGGGTGATATCACGCAGGCCATTATGACCGCCGTGACCGCCGTCGGTTTTGAGCTTGATGCTGCCGGCTGGAATATCGAGCTCATCATGGGCAATCAATAATTCATCATTATTAATACCATAAAAATTGACCATCGGCACCACCGATTGCCCAGATTTATTCATAAAGGTCAGAGGCATGAGCAGGCGCACATCGTGACCATGAATTTGCCCGCGTCCCGTCACCCCGTGGAATTTTTTGTCAGGGGCGAGGGCAATGTTAAACTGCTGCGCCAAATGATGGACGAACCAAAACCCTGCATTATGACGCGTAAACATATACTGCTGACCAGGATTACCAAGACCGACAATAAGTTTTATGGCCATAAAAACACCTTGCTTAAATTTAATAAATGAGTAATAAGGTTTGAAAAGTAAGATGAATAAATCGTCTTTATCCTACTTTTCAAACCTTACTTACGAAAACAGCAGGAGACATTCATCACCTGCTGTTTTTTGACTAAACCAATCTTTTATAACCGAGCAACCATAAGGCTGCTATATAAGCGTTATAAAAATTATTATTCAGCGTCTTTGTCTTCTTTAACTTCGCCGTCAGCGTTTTGCTCAGTAGCAGGTACTTCAGCTGCATCAACTTCGTCAGCATCTTCGTCAACTTCTTCAACCGTTGGTGGCTGCATGTTAACGATAGTACGGTCGTGCGCATCTTCCATATCAAGATCAAAGAGGATAACGCCTTCAGGAAGATTGATGTCTGATAGACGGAATAAATCGCCGATTTCCATGCCTGATACGTCAACTTCTAGGTATTCAGGTAGCTCTGATGGTAGGCAAACGATTTCGACATCAGAAACTAGCGTAGATAAGATACCACCAGCTTTTGTTCCTGACGCCTCTTCACGACCAGCGAAATGTAGAGGAACATTCATGTTGATCTTCTGACCTTTCACAATGCGCTGAAAATCAGCATGCATTGGAAAACCTTTAGCAGGATGGCGCTGAAGGTCTTTAATAACCACTTGATGCTCATCGCCTTTATCGGTGGTGATGGTCAAGATTTGTGAGAAAAACGCTTCATATTCAAGCGATTTTACTAGCTCGTTGATTTTGATTGAGATAGGAGTCGGTTCTTCACCACCACCATAAATGATAGCAGGAACTAGGTTCTGCTTACGTAGGCGGCGGCTCGCACCTTTACCTTGTTGTTCAGCAGAGCGGTCAACTGCGTTGATTGCAAAATGATCAATAGCCATGGATATAATCCTATAGAGAGTATGAGAAGTATCTACCAGTAATAATAGACTTGCGACCAGTCTATCGCCGGATAATCAATACTTTAGAAAGTATAAATCATGTCGCTAAGTATAAAAACCTAAAGATAATAGGCTTTAACGAATGATGAATACAGGCGCGCATTATACGTGATTCTTTAACAATAATAAAGACCTAGGTAAAATGGCGCGCCAGTCTTATATAAAAAAACGCCAAGTCATATAACATGGCGTTCTTTAGTAATATGTTTTTTAGCAGAAGAAAATCTTAAGCATCAACTAGGCATCAAACATCGCGCTGATAGATTCTTCGTTATTGATTCGGCGTAAGCTTTCAGCGAGCATTGGTGCGATACTTACTTGACGAATTTTGCTACAAGCTTTAGCAGCTTCAGATAATGGAATGGTATCGGTAACCACAATCTCATCAAGCGCTGATTCGCTGATATTTTTCAGCGCATTACCCGATAGGACAGGATGGGTAATATAGGCCAATACGCGGCGCGCACCATTTTGTTTTAGCGCTTCAGCGGCTTTACACAAGGTACCTGCGGTATCAACCATGTCATCAACAATCACGCAATCACGGTCACGAACATCACCGATGATATGCATCACTTGTGACTCATTGGCGCGGGCGCGGCGTTTATCAATAATCGCCATATCAGTGTCGCCTAACTGCTTAGCCATGGCGCGCGCACGAACCACACCGCCAACGTCAGGTGATACCACCATGATGTTGTCGTAATCTTGCTTTTGTAGGTCCTTCAAAAGAACAGGGGTGCCGTAGATATTGTCTACAGGAATATCAAAGAAACCCTGAATCTGATCTGAGTGCAAATCAACGGTCATCACGCGATCGATACTGACGATATTTAGCATGTCAGCGACGACTTTAGCAGAGATAGGCACACGAGCTGAACGTGGACGACGGTCTTGGCGGGCATAACCAAAATACGGCATGACAGCAGTGATACGACCCGCACTAGAGCGACGCAAGGCGTCGGCCATCATCATGATTTCCATCAAATTGTCGTTGGTCGGTGCACAAGTTGGCTGCATGATAAACACGTCTTTACCACGAACGTGTTCTTTGATTTCTACGGCGATTTCGCCATCAGAAAAACGCGTGATGTCAGCTTTACCAAGAGGTATATGGAGATGGTCGGCTACGGTTTTTGCTAATTCTGGGTGGGCATTGCCCGTAAAAATCGCCAAATAAGGCATGACAGAAGTCCTATTGATTAAATCAAGCAGCGACCGCTAAGCAGTGTCAAACTGCTCAAATTTAGAAAAGAGTGGTGAAAACTATTGATGACTACTATTACAGTAAAAAATGGCAGGGGTAGCTGGACTCGAACCAACGGATGTCAGGATCAAAACCTGATGCCTTACCAACTTGGCTATACCCCTGTAATGTCTAGGTTGCGAACGTCGATGTCTAATCATAACTTTAGTAACCGTCACTCTTAGAGTTGCGTCACGACCTTAGCGTTATCTTATCAACGAATAAACCGTCTCAAACATAACTTTCCCTAACGGTGTTCATTGCGAACTATACCGAAACGGGGATAACATTGTCAATGTCAACAAGCAGCTATCTTAAACTGCTTATCCTAAATACACATCAAACGCTTTGAGCTTAAAAATGGCAGGGGTAGCTGGACTCGAACCAACGGATGTCAGGATCAAAACCTGATGCCTTACCAACTTGGCTATACCCCTATTGAGGCGACCTATTATAAATAAGTTTTCAGAATTTGCAAGGTCTTTAGCTTTTTTTATGGCTTTTATTCAAAACTAAATAAATTAGTGTGAGCAGTATAACTAAGATGCTAGTGAACACAGACTTCTTATTGACCTTTTAAAGCACAAGTAAATGCGCCAATAACGTTATTTAAACGAGAGGATCAACCACTCTACCGCTCATAAATACCGCAGGTTCTGTTAAACAAGCAGTGTTCTCTGGCTCATCAATAACAGTATCGCCTTTTCGTAAATAATAACCTTTTATATGCTCTTTAATGACACCACTAGTGATGACTTCTTCACCGAGTTTAACTTTGGTTCCATTTAAGGAAATAGTTTGTTCATTTTCAAAAAGAATGGCTCTGTCTGGATAAAAAATAGGGCTAAGATATTCATTATTATTTTTGACAAAGTATAAACAGTTATTTTTGATGACATATTTGCCTTTATAGACAAAATTAATCTCGCGCATTGAAAGAGCAGCAGCATAAGTGAATAGTTCAGTAGGAGAGCTAGCTTTAGCATCCTGCTGAGGAAACGCTATTTTTTGAGAGCTATCTTTTTCTTTTATATCTGGTTGCTGTGGCAAAACGATATTATCGGAAAAATGGTTAGACTTATCATGAGGTTTAGAAAAAGATGCACAACCAGTCAAAATTGATGATATGCAAATAAAAACCGTGGCTGTCTTTAGACTATTATTTAGATATGAATGGTTCATATTGATACCCACTTATTTTAAGGCTTATAAGATACTTTTGTGTCTAAAAGACGCAATCGACTGATAGTTTGATTCAATCTATAGGTTATATTACAAATTCCTTACCATATACCCTGCACAAGGTGCATCTTCAATCCATTTAGCTAACAGTTTTTCATCAGTGGCAATACTTGCATCCAATGGCAAAAACACAGCACTACCAGAACCCGTCATTCGTGCTGCTCCCAATGCTTGTGTCTCTAACCCTTGCAAATAATGTAATGCTTCATCAACAGCAGGAGCTAGGCTAGTGACCACTGGCGTGAACACGTTTTGATAGGGCGCATTCAAATGTTGAGCATAATCACTGCACTGGTTTTTAATTGTCTCAATCGATAGCGGGGCGATATCTCGTTGTAGCTTTGGATGTGCGAACAGCTTGGCAGTATTCACGTGAGCATCAGGCGTCAAGATTAAATAGTGCTGGTCTGGCAAATCAACGGCGGTCAGTTCTTCACCAATGCCTGTCGCAATCGCATCTTGCCTAAAGATAAAAATTGGTACATCTGCGCCAACTTTGGCGCCGATTCTTATTAGCTCGTTTTGAGTAAAGTTAAATTGCCAAATTTCATTAAGAGCAACCAATGTCGTTGCGGCGTTGGACGAGCCGCCGCCCAATCCTGCGCCCATCGGTAGGTGTTTGTCTAAGGCGATTTGTATTTTTGCTAGCTGCTTAGGTAGTTTGTTTGCGTGGATGGCAAAGCTTAATAACGTACTAGCAGCTTTAACAATAAGATTGTCACTGATACTGCTGGTTATCGTATCTGCACCAGTCAACGTGAGAAGCTTACTACAAAGGTGGTTAACATCTAATGTACTGTCTAAAAGCGTTACTTTATCTGCGACTGAAAAATGTAGATAATCGCCCCAGTCGAGCAGCCGAAAGACGGTTTGCAGATTATGATAGCCATCAGCGCGCTTTTCGGTAATATGCAAAAATAAATTAATCTTTGCCGGTGATAAGCGCGTGATAGATGAAGTTGCCGTGGTGCGTTCGGTCATAGATAAGCGTCTTTAGGAATTATTCTTAAAGGTAACAGTCGTAAAGTTAACAATGAATTCTGCGTGAAGTTATTATTTTTGATGGTCAATCGTCATCACAACTTTATTACCTTGTGATTGCACCGCGCTGATTTTGTTTGGCAGCTTATCATTGCCTTTATAACTGAAATTGGCTTGCCATTCACCGTTTACGGAGCTGATCAAACGATTTTGCGCATCAAGCTGTGGTGCGCTGTCTGAAGGCGCTGGGCGACCCGATATCCAGTACGGCATTTGTGAGATGGGCGCTTGCCAGCCAGTCGCCTTTTTGAGTAAGGTTTCAGGGTCAGCTGCGGTCAACGTACCGGTTTTCTCACTCACCAAGGTCGCCGATTGACCATTGTATTCGATATTGGTTTTGCCAATACCGAGCGCACCAATAAGCTCAATTGCAAAACGGTCATTTTGCTGGCCCCACGCATAAAACGCACTTCCGCCTTGAGTTCCTGAGTTGTCATTACCCGGTGTGGTGACACCGATTTTGCCCGTAATATTAAAGCTTTCAAGTTTCTTCGGTTGTTCAGCATTTTGACCTTGTACGGTCGTGGTCGGCTGATTGGTGGCGTTTGCTGTCTTCAATGACTGACAACCAGAAGTAATAACCGTTGCGGCAGTCATCGCCGCAAGTAGCGATAATTTATTAAACTTATAAGATGACATGATTTATCCTCAAAAATAGGCAGATTTTTAAAAGTCTTGATTTTAAAAGTAATAATTTTAACAGGCAGTTAGCTTAAGCGTCATTTGTTACGCGGTGATGCGTGGCTGTTCACTTTTTATAACTGGTTTGCAGTGTTTATAGCACGCGTTTTTTATTGTTCCTACTAGCATTTTATTATCAGTATTGAAGACACTTTAAACAAAGAGCCTATTAGTAAAGTTGTATGCGGTCGCTGACATTGCGCTGTCCAAATGAAAACCGCTGTTGTAATTCAGCAAGCAAAGCGTCAACTTTTTCATTATCGCCCAAACCCTGATAAGCGCGAAGCAGTAGCGTTCCTGAACGCAGAGTGGGAAAAACGTCATAAGGTGTTTGAAGATAGTCGATGACTTGTTGGTAGTTTTTAGTCGCTAAGGCATCTGCTGCCAGGACGTTTAATGCTTGCAAATGTAGCTCATTATCATAACGCGGATCATCATAGCGAATCTCAATGATAGATTTCGCCAGTGCCAAACCCTGCTCAGAGCTTCGTTCATTGGCGAGTAATAACTGTGCGTAACTGAGCTGATAAGAAAGATTGGTTGGGTCAAGTGCTTGCAGATGATTGAGAAGCGTACGCTTAACGACGTAATCGTCTTTATCATCCAGGAGCTGAGCGCGGGCAAACAATAACATCTCATTATTAGGGTATTTACGGCTGGCGCGCGTTAATAAGCGTAGCGCTGCATCGGGTTCATTTTGCTGCCATAAAATGTCTGCTTGCAGGACAAAGCTATCAGGCGCGAAGATGCTAAAGTCTTTACGCAGCCTTTCTAAAGTGGCCATAGCGGCATCGACATCATCATTCAGTAGCTCAAACGAAACCACTTTTCGCCGCGCTTCTAAGACCAAGTCCTCTTGCATAACACCATTTAGGTAGTATTTTGCTTGCTCAAAACGCTGCTGCCGCTCGGCACTGATACCAAGATAATAATAGGCTTGATCAAGGTAAGCAGGGTTTTTGGCTAATATATTGAGCAGTTGATCGGCACTAGAGTATTCTTCAACGTCTAAGCTCACAAGTGCTGCCAGCAATGTAATTTCATCATCATCGGCAAAGCGCTCGTGTGCATCAAGCAACAGCCGCCACGCTTGCTCACTTTGTTTTAAGTCGAGTAAGTAGCGAATCTCATATAAGTATAAACTCTTGCTATCAGGGTTACGCAGGCGCGCTTGGCCAACATAATCAAGGACAGCTTCTGCTGGTTTGGTCTTTCGTAATATGTCGGCTTTTAGCGTAATGAAAGGCACATAATCGGGCTGGCGTGCAAGAGCGCGATCAATGTGGACAATCGCAATCTCAGGCTCATTAAACTGATAAAGTAAACCCGCTTTTAATACCGACAATGACGCATTTTGCTCGCTATCGATAGGCTGCAAGGCGGCGAGAAGCTCGCGCTTGTCTTCATCGGTATTGGGATAAATGCCAATCAGAATTTCACTCAGATCGGCACGCGGGTCATAGTTTAAGATACGGTTTAAAGTTGCGCCCGCCAGCTCATAATCGTGTGCCCGTAGTGCCAAATGCGCCACATAAAACCAAGCAGGAACGTGATCAGGGTTTTGGTCTTGCCAAGTTTTGGCAAACTGTAATGAGTTCTCAACGTTTTCATTGCGTAGAGATAAGCTAAGCGCCCGTTCAAACACTGGCGTCGCATCTTGTTTAAATGACTGCTGTTTATAAATGGTTAGTGCTCGCTCGGCATCACCACGATCCGCCGCAAACTCGGCATCTAAAAGCGCGTATAAACTTGGCTCGCTAAGCTCCGATTGCCAAACGTTTGCTGATGCTAGGCTGTCTACATCAGCGACGTTTTCTGTTGTTTGAGGCTGTGGATTTGACGGCTGAGTAGTCGATGGCTGAGGAAGCATTCCATTAGAAGTATGACCAATGATATCGGTATCGATTGTTTGAGAAGGTAAGACTTTAGAGGAATGGGACAAGTCAGTACTTAACATTGAAGCGGTCAATACAGGGTTAGTATATTTGGCCTGGACAGGTAATCCTAGGCATAAGCAAATGGCCAACGACAAAGTTAGCTTGTAACGCTGGCATAGGCGCTCAATAGTGTCATGCAATAAAGCGCGGAGGCGAGATTGATCATTATACATAGGTTGTAATCTAAAGGATGACCCAAAAAAATCATAGCTAGCAATGTTTTCCCGTCAGATCGATCGCATGCTAACAGGAAGATTTTATTGTCATTATTTTAAAAATAGCGGCAAAAAATATTTGTTATGAACATTATAAGAGCAGGTTGAGAGGATAAACAATAGCGTCCGTGTTACTCAAATATTAGCAATATTTATGCAATTAAGTAACTACTATAAATGACCCGACGTGATTCCTGATAACTGAATCATTCAACGATGAGTCATAGTGGATAGGCAAGGCAGACACGACTGGCATTTTCTAAAACTTATCTATGGAGCAGCGTTTACTTTAAAAGCCGTCATGGCAGTTGATTTATCGCGGGCATGCCCAGATACAGACAAATATTATCGCCTAGCGTTGCGTGTTAAATAAAGCCAGCAATAATGATATAATAGGCGCTTTTTAGCGCGTTGACGTGAGCATAGTCGTTTAAAGACATTTTTCCACAGGCAGTTTATCAAGCACTAGTTTATCAAGCACTGTTTGTGAAAAGCTGTTTTTTAGCACTGCTGATTGAATAAGGTTTCTTAACATTCTAAGAGCGTTTGGCTAGCAGATGAACGTTTTATTTATGGTCTATCAATAATGAGATTAGTGGTCATTGGGGTCAATCACAAAACCGCACCAGTCGCTCTGCGAGAGCGCTTGGCGCTTGTCGGTGACGATGTAAACATTGCCCTCAACCAGCTAAAAAGCTTTACTGATGGTAGCGTCATTGTCTCGACTTGTAATCGTACTGAGATTTATGCGCTCGTCCCGCAAGTGTCATCGCCATCAGAATCTGGTGCGTCCTTATCAGAGCCGAAAACGGCTATTGTGGCCAATAATGCCATTAGTGCCCAGCCTTCTTCAGCAGCAATCAGCGCTCACATCTTAAAAATTAAAGCGTGGCTGGCTGATTTTAAGCAGTTACCTTTAACTGAGATTGACCCTTATCTTTATGTTCACCGTGACACTCATGCCCTGACACACTGGCTACGAGTCGCCGCTGGTCTTGACTCAATGATATTAGGCGAGCCGCAGATACTGGGTCAAATTAAGCGTGCTGTGCATTTGGCGCAAGACCAAAAAGCTCTGAGCAATCAGCTTGGCTGGATTGTCGATCAGGTATTTGCGGCTGCCAAACGCGTGCGTAATGAAACTAAAGTCGGCGCTCAAGCAGTATCACTCAGTTATGCGGCTGCTAAATTGGTGACGCAAATATTTGATGATTTACCCAGTCGCACGCTGTTGATAGTTGCCGCAGGCGAGATGAATCGCTTGGTAGCGACCCATATTGCGGGGCTTGGGGTAGGACGGGTAATTATTTGTAACCGTAATCCTGAGCGCGCCGAAGCCTTGGCCGCTGAATTGCGTCGACCCGATCGTATTGTAGAAGTAAAATCGCTTCAAGAGTTGCCGCAAATCTTGGCAGAGGCTGACATTGTCAGTAGCTGTAGCGGCAGTATGGATATATTGATTGATAAAACCATGACCTTGCGAGCACTTAAAAGTCGTCGCTATCAACCGATGCTGATGATTGATTTGGCAGTGCCACGCGATATCGACTCGACCATTAGTCGCATCGATGATATCTATTTGTATTCTGTTGATGACTTACAACATGTTATCGCAGGTAATATCGAGCAGCGCCGGCAAGCAGCGGTCGATGCTGAGTTACTTGTCAGCCAATTGGTTGTTGAAATGGATCGACGCTTTCAAGTGCGCCAGGTGGGCAAAGAGATTCAACAGTATCGCGCCCGAACTCATGACCAAGTGGATAAACTGCTGCATGAATCTATTGCTAAGCTGCAACAGGATAATGCCAGTCCTGAAGCAATTATTACTGAGCTGTCGCGGCGATTGACCCAAACGTTAACCCATGCGCCATCGAAGCTGATGCGTAAAGCCGCACGCGAAGGTGACAATGAGCTTCTAGACTTTGTGGTTTCAGGATTACAAGACGCGCATCGTGGCCGTCGTCAGTAGCGACTTTTCCTGTTAACTATCTGTTGTTTTTTCTATTGGCTATTTATTTTAGGACCCCTTCTGCTAAAACTATTTGTCTTAAAAAATGCAATTTAGCTAAGCAAGTAACTTACGCAAACCTAGCGTTGTCAACCCGCATTATCAGTGCTAATATCAAGTTGTTATGAGTATATTAAGTGATGATAATTTTTCTTTATATGGTAGCAATCATTTTTTAGTTAACCTCTAATGGATTGGGATTAGCTATTTTTCAAAGCTCAAAGTTATTAATTGCTTCTTAATATCTTCTCATCTCACTAGTTGTCAGCATCTATTGTTAATAGACTGCTCATGCGCTGTTATGATAATGGCGCGTCTATTGTATGTAGTATTGTTTAAAAATAAAAAACAAAGCGCACAAGACTTTCTCGTCAACGGCAATAGCGCTAGGATAAAGTGCTATATCGTCAACCCTGCGTCATACTCTCGATTATTACTCGATATTAGTGCCGAATGGATACTATCTATAGTAGTATTTGGCCAGTTATAAGTAAAATTTGAAAATACCTATATTCTCTAACAATAAACTAGGAGCGTCCTATGACTACATTACGTCAAGATATTGATCCAAACGGCTTATTAGAATACTCGGTGGTCTATACTGACCGCGCACTAAATCATATGTCAAAAGTCTTTCAGCAAGTAATGAATGACCTGTCTAGCAATCTAAAGTCAGTTTATAACGCCGATGCCGTGGTAATTGTACCGGGTTCGGGTACTTATGGCATGGAGGCAGTTGCTCGTCAATTAACCATCGATGAAGATTGCTTAATCATTCGTAATGGCTGGTTTAGCTATCGCTGGACGCAAATTTTAGAAAAAGGCAAATTTGCTAAATCGTCTACGGTATTAACGGCTGAGCGCGATGATGATGGCGAGACGCCAAAACCATTTGCGCCAGTTGATATCGACACCGCAGTTGCCAAAATCAAAGAAGACAAACCTGCCGTTGTTTATGCCCCGCACGTCGAAACCTCATCAGGAATTATTTTAACAGAAGATTACATCAAAGCATTGGCTGAAGCTGTGCATAGCGTTGGCGGTTTGCTGGTCATTGACTGTATCGCCTCGGGTTGTGTTTGGCTCGATATGAAAGAGCTGGGCATTGACGTGCTGATTAGCGCGCCACAAAAAGGTTGGAGCAGCACGCCATGTGCCGGTCTAGTGATGCTCAGCGACGCTGCGATCAAAAAAGTAGAAAATACTGAATCCAACTGCTTTAGCCTTGATTTAAAACAATGGCTAACGGTTATGCGCGCTTATGAAAATGGCGGTCATGCCTATCATGCGACCATGCCAACCGATAGCTTACGCCAGTTCCGCGATGCTATTAATGAGGCTAAAGAAGTGGGCTTTGATAAACTACGCGCGGCACAGTGGGAGCTTGGCAAGCGTATCCGGGAAGTATTGGCTAACAAAGGTTTTGAAAGCGTTGCCGCTGAAGGCTTTAAGGCGCCAGGGGTTGTTGTGTCTTATACTGATCGCGATGACATCCATAAAGGTAGTGCGTTTGCTGAAGCCGGAATGCAAATCGCTGCGGGTGTTCCGCTAAACGTTGGCGAGCCTGATAACTTTAAAACTTTCCGTTTAGGTCTGTTTGGTTTGGATAAATTGACCGACGTTGATGGTGCAGTAGAGCGTTTTGAAAAAGCGCTTGATGAAGTAATGGCCGAGCAGCCTGCTTAATTTTTTATTATGAGTTAGGTAATAATACTAAGCTCTGTTTGACAGAGCTTAGTATTTTTTTGGCTATTTATTATATTTTATAATATAATGTATTTATATAAAATGATTTTTAAAGCTGCTATTAATAAAATTGGCTAAATATGATGAGTATACAGATAGACTGGCAATCCTTTACGCCAATCTCCTTGGTAGGCGGGCTGATGCTAGGGGTGGCAACTGTCATTTTGCTATTGGGAATTGGGCGTATTGCTGGTATCAGCGGTATTTTCTCGAGCCTGCTAAAGCCTAAAGGCGTCGAGATGTGGCAAGTATTATTTATAATGGGATTGGTAGTCTCACCTTTATTTTATCGCTTGGTAAAACCTCTTCCTAGTATCGAAGTCAGCACTTCATTGCCGTTATTAATTACCGCAGGATTATTGGTGGGTTTTGGTACACGTTTAGGATCAGGTTGTACCAGTGGTCATGGTATTTGCGGTAACGCGCGCTTATCACCACGCTCGATGGCGGCGACAGTAACCTTTATGTTGTTTGGTATTGTGACGGTTTATTTGGGTCGGCATGTTTTGGGATTAATTTAGACAGAAAATAGACGGCACGTCATTTATAACAGCTTGAGTAAATAGATTAAATATGGGGCATAATAATGCTAAAAAGTATCATTGGCCTGCTGACAGGGTTACTATTTGGTTTTGGACTGCTGATATCAGGGATGACTAACCCTGCCAAAGTTCAAGGCTTTTTGGACGTGTTTGGTGCTTTGGATATCTCCCTTGCATTGGTGATGGGCGGCGGCTTGATGGTGGCAACCGTTGGTGTACAATTGGCGAAGCGCCAACAGACCAGCTGGATTGGCACACTAATTGAGATGCCGAGTAAAACGACTATTAATAAAAAATTACTTATTGGCGCAATGTTATTTGGTATTGGTTGGGGTTTGGTCGGTATTTGTCCAGGACCCGGAATCGTGTTACTTGGGACGGGACAATGGCAAGCCTATGTCTTTATCCCATCAATGATAATCGGCATGTTGGTTTATAAGTGGCTTGAGCCAAAGCTGAATTAGCCGTTTGGCTAATAAGAAGGTTTACGTTTTCAGTATAAATAAAAGGTCAGCCTAAATTTATTAGTCTGACCTTTTTTGTATTTAAGGGAATGGTGAGTTATTCACTGATGAATTATTTTGGACTGATAGTTACTTTTGGCGTTTCATGTGCCAATGACTTGGCCGCTTGACGCAGCTCAAACTTCTGCACTTTACCCGTGCTGGTTTTTGGGATTTCAGCAAAAATAATATATTTTGGTACTTTAAAACCCGCTAAATATTGCTTGCAGTGCTCCATTACATGGTCGCGCTGTAAGGTGCTACCAGCATGAATTTCGATAAAGGCGACGGGCACTTCACCCCACTTATCATGCGGCGCGGCGACAACCGCACAGCTTTGAATTTCAGGCATTTTATATAAAACGTTTTCGACTTCGATACTAGAGATGTTTTCACCGCCTGAGATAATAATATCTTTGAGCCTATCCATGATTTTGATATAGCCGTCAGGGTATTTAACGCCCAAATCACCTGTGCGAAACCAGCCATCGGCAAAGGCTTCTTCGGTCGCTTTGCGGCTTTTTAGATAACCTTTCATTACCATATTGCCGCGCAGTGCCAGCTCGCCCATTTCCTCGCCATTAGCTGAAACTGGCTCAGTAGTTCCTTGCTTGAAAACCTCAAATCCTGTCATAAGATGTGAGGTAACGCCTTGGCGAGATTTCTTTTGTGACCGTTCTGCAACATCGAGTGCATTCCATTCTTCTTGTTCAGCACAGACGGTAACTGGACCATAAACTTCGGTAAGCCCATAAACGTGCGAGATATGAAAGCCCATCGCTTCCATCGCGGCGAGCATAGTTTCAGAGGGCGGTGCACCAGCGACCCAGCCGTTGACTTCGTGGGTGATGGCGTCTTTATATTCAGGCTTGCCGCTAGCAATCATATTGTGAACCACTGGCGCTGAGCAATAATGGCTGACTTTATACTTCGCAATCAATTGCAAAATCAAATCCGCATTTATCTGACGTAAGCAAACGTTGACGCCCGCGCGCTCAGCAATCGTCCATGGGAAGCACCAGCCATTACAGTGAAATAATGGTAGTGTCCATAGGTACATTGGGTGCTTGGGCATGTCCCAATCTAGAATGTTGGAGATAGCATTGAGGGTCGCACCACGATGATGATAAACAACGCCTTTAGGCTTACCAGTCGTACCAGAAGTATAGTTAAGGGCAACGGCATCCCATTCGTCGAGTGGTTTTTCCCAATTGTCCAAACTGTCGGAACTGGCGATCAGGTCGTCATAAGTCATTTGCCCAAAACGCTCGACATCGATAGCGGCATCGGTTGCATGAATGACGATTAAGTTGGGAAATGCTTCATCAATAATTTCAGCGTGCTCAGCAAACTCGCTGTCCAAAATTAAAGCCTTTGCTTCTGAATGCTGTAGACAAAAGGTGAGGGCATTGATATCGAGTCGGGTGTTTAGTGTACAGAGCACGCCCCCTGACATAGGAACCCCAAACGCACATTCAACCATTGCTGGCGTATTTGGCATCATCACCGCCACCGTATCATTTTTATCAATACCTAGTTTACGCAGACCATCTGCCAATTGGCGACAGCGATCATAGGTTTGTTGCCACGTTTGGGTCAGATTATTATGTTCTAAATCGTCATAGATAATAGCGGTCTTGTCAGGATAAACCTGCGCGCTACGAATGATAAAATCAATGGGTGTGAGCGGTTGATGATTGGCAGCATTTTTGCCAAGACCAGTATGGAAGTCAGTCATTAGGATAGTCCTTTATCGTATTGCGGGTATTCGATGATGCCGATTAAGCGAAGCGGCTATTATAACAACCGTTATCATAAAAACGGTCGTTATAAAACACGTTAAATATTGACAACGCTCACGCTATTATAGCCAATTGCCCCAAAAATTGGGCGGGTTTTATGAGGTTTGCTTAATAAAAGCAATAAAGCCGAGGTAAACATCTGACTGTCTAGGATTGCCATCAATATAGTGCTCACTCATCAGTCGCTTGTCCGCATAGCTGATGATAATAGTGGTGTGTTACGATAGCCTTAGCGCTAAATCCCATAGCATCACTATTCTCACGAAGTAGTTTGATAAACCATTCATAAGGAAAATGATATGTCCGCCAGCCGAACTGCCAATACCATTGACACCGCCAGCACTAACGAACACTACCCGCATTTATTTGAGCCGTTAGATTTGGGCTTTACTACGCTCAAGAACCGTATGGTTATGGGTTCGATGCACACAGGGCTTGAAGACCGTTTTTATAACTACGGCAAACTGGCGGCGTATTTCGCAGAACGTGCCAAAGGCGGCGTAGCGATGATGATTACGGGCGGTATTTCGCCCAATCGCGAAGGCTGGTTGTTGCCTGCTGGCGGTACGATGAATACCAAAGCTGACGTCATTAACCATCAGCGTGTTACCCGTGCGGCACATAAATATGACAGCAAAATTATCATGCAAATCTTGCACAGTGGTCGTTATGGTTATCATCCTTTTGCGGTATCAGCGAGTCCGATAAAATCACCAATCTCACCATTTAAACCGCGTAAGATGAGCATTAAAAACATCGAGCAGACGGTCAAAGACTATGCACGCTGTGCAAAGCTGGCTAAACAAGCGGGTTATGACGGTGTTGAAATCATGGGCTCAGAAGGCTATCTGCTTAATCAGTTTTTATCGCGTCATGTCAATAAACGTACGGATGAATACGGCGGTGACATTCAGAACCGAATGAAGTTTGCGGTCGATGTGGTGAAAGCGGTGCGCGAAGCAGCGGGTGAAGATTTTATTATCTTGTTCCGTTTGTCAGTGATTGATTTGGTCAAAGACGGCAACGTCATGGACGAAGTCATTACTGTCGCCAAAGCGTTAGAAGAAGCGGGCGTAACTATCATGAATACCGGAATTGGCTGGCATGAAGCACGCGTTCCGACCATCGTTACCAGCGTCCCACGTGCTGCGTTTGTTGATTTTACCGCTGAAATTAAAAAGCATATCAATATCCCAATGATGGCCGCCAACCGAATTAACATGCCAGAAACGGCAGAAGAAATCCTTGCCAGTGGTCAGGCAGATATGATTCAAATGGCGCGTCCATTCTTAGCCGATCCACATTGGGTCAATAAAGCCAAGAACGGTCAAGCCGATCGCATCAATACTTGTATCGCTTGTAATCAAGCGTGTCTTGACCATACTTTTGAGAATAAACGCTCGACGTGTTTGGTCAATCCACAAGCCTGCTATGAGACCGAATTGGTTTATAAGAAAACCAAAAAACCTAAAAAAGTGGCGGTCATCGGTGGCGGTGTCGCTGGTATGTCGGCGGCTCATGTTGCAGCTTTGCGTGGTCATGACGTTACCCTATTTGAAGCAAAAGATATCTTGGGCGGGCAGTTTAACTACGCCAAAGTCATCCCTGGTAAAGAAGAGTTCTTTGAAACCATTCGCTACTATATCAATGAGCTTGAGCACTTAGGCGTTGAGATTAAACTCAATACCAAAGTGGATAAAGACATGTTAGAAAAAGCCAAATTCCATCATGTGATTGTCGCAACAGGCGTGGTGCCAAGAAGCCTAAAAGGCAAGCTAGAAGGCGCTGATTTGCCACAAGTAATGAGCTATGCTGAACTGCTCTCTGGTGAAAAATCTGTCGGCGAGACTGTCGCGGTCATTGGTGCTGGCGGTATTGGCTTTGATGTTAGTGAATATCTCACCGCTAAGCATGGTCAGCCATTAGATGAGCTTGGCCCAGAGTTGCTAAAAGATCCAAGCTACCGTCCAAAGCCGCAATCAATAAGTGAGTGGCGTGAAGAGTGGGGCGTCACATCTGCTACCGATTACCAAAGCGAGGGTGGTCTCATTAAGCCTGAAGGCATTAAACCTATTCGCCAAGTGTACTTGATGCAGCGTACCAAAGGTCGCTTGGGTAGTGGGCTAAATAAAACCTCGGGCTGGGTACATCGCGCGCACATCAAATCGCATGGCGTCATCCAAGTATCAGGCGCTCAGTATGATAAAATTACCAATGAAGGTATTTGGATAACTAATAATCAAGGTCAAAGCCAGTTGCTACGTGTCGATAGCGTCGTGGTTTGTGCCGGTCAAGAGTCAGTGGTCGAGTTGATGCCAAACGTCGGTGATGCGCCAGACGCACAATATCATCTAATTGGTGGTGCAAAGCTCGCCGCTGAGCTGGATGCTAAACGTGCGATTCGTGATGGTGCAGAGGTTGCGGCGGGGATTTAAGAGTTAGATCTTCCAAACAAGGGTAAAAATAATAAAACGGTAGGGAAGCAATTTCCTGCCGTTTTTTAAGCTTTATTATATTGTAGGAAGCTAATGAATAACTACGGACAAATCAAGATGTAAAGGTAATGCAACCATAAGTAGCAACCCTGAAAACCTTGTAAGTTTTCTCGAGCTTATAGTCAGCTTATATGTGATATTTGATAAAATTATAGTCTGATCTTCCAAAGATCTTGGAATTTATAATCATAACTATCAAGGTAACTATAATGAAATTATTAGCCGATAAAGTCGCGATGGTCACGGGTGGCTCGCAAGGTTTGGGTGAAGCTCATGTACGTAAACTAGTCGAAGAGGGCGCCAAAGTCATTATTACTGACATCTTAGTAGATAACGGTGAAATGCTGGCTAAAGAGCTAGGTGACAATACGACATTTGTAAAACTTGATGTCACTGATGAGGACTCTTGGGATACCGCAATCAAGCATGCTGAGTCAGTTTTTGGCCCTGTTAATGTGCTAGTCAATAATGCAGGCATCGATGTTATGAAGCCATTTATTGAGTTTACGGGTGCAGATTTGCAAAAACTATTAGATGTAAATCTCTTTGGCAACTTCTATGGTATGCAAAAAATATTACCATCTATGAAAAAGGCTGGCGGTGGTTCTATTGTCAATATTTCATCGCTAGAAGGGCTGCGCGGTACAGCAGGTAATTCTATTTATAATGCTTCTAAATTTGCAGCGACAGGCTTAACCAAAGCGGTGGCTCAAGAATATGCTGAATATGATATCCGGGTGAATTCTGTCCATCCAGGGGCGATACAAACGCCAGGGGTCGAAGCGGATGATATAAAAGATACGGTACAGAATTATATTCAAAATATCCCAATGAAGCGTATCGGTAAGCCAGAAGAGGTAGCTAATATGGTTGCCTTTTTAGCATCGGATAAATCCAGCTATTCAACAGGGGCAGAATTTATTGTTGACGGCGGTATTATGGCGACCTAATGGTAGCCTCTTATAGTAGGCAGCACGCGTAGGCTGGGCTAAAAGCCTAGCCTACAATCTAAACTCACTATTCAAAAAACCTCCTTTCAAAACCTCACATCCATGCTAAATTAAACTTACCTGCGATACGCAATCGTACTCATTAATCACGCCATAAAAAAGGATTTTATAATGGTAGTGTTAAAGACCCTGTTTAAATGGATTGTTTTGCCTATCTTAGCGCTCCTTATTATTATCAGTTTAGGCTTAGTAGTGACGGGCAATGCTTATATCTTTCGCGGCTTACAACTCACTTATCTTAAAGGTGAAAATACTGCCAATATCGACGATTATATTGATTTTGATAATCGGACGATTCGCGCCAAAGATCCTATCGTTTGGGAAAAAGCTCCCAACTTTGAGCAAGTCAAACTCACGCCTACCTTGCAAAACGCCTTAGACACCGATGAAACCGTCGCCTTTGCTATTATCAAAGACGGCAAGCTGCTGTATGAAAATTACTGGCAGGGCTACGATGCGGATTCACATACCAACAGCTTTTCGATGGCAAAAACTGTCACTACCATGCTGTATCTCAAAGCGGTAGAAGACGGTTATATATCAAGCATTGATGAACCAATTACCAAATGGTTACCTGAATATGCGGACAACAAGTATGCGAAAAACTGTACCCTTGCGGATTTATCAGCAATGACCTCAGGTTATGATTGGACGGAGGATTATTATTTGCCAATCAATCCTACCGCTGAGTCCTATTATGGTCATGACTTGGTCAAGCAAATGGTCAATCGAGATTTTGTACAAGAATGCGGCGGCCGGTTTGAATACTCCTCGGGCGATACGCAAATGCTAGGGATTGCCTTATCGCGAGCGTTAGAGCCGCATGGCTATACGATATCTAGCTATTTAGAAGAGAAGTTTTGGCAGCCGTTAGGAATGCAAGGCGATGGGTATTGGTCGCTTGATGGGGCAGAGAAAATTGAAAAAGTATATTGCTGTCTCAATGCCAGTGCTTTAGATTTTGCCAAATTTGGTCAGCTATTATTAAACGGTGGTGAATGGCAAGGTGAGCAACTGCTCAGCAAAGCGCACGTTGATTTTATGATTACGCCCAATGCGGCAGCATTTGCAGACGGGCAAGCGCAGGTTTACGGTCATTCGGTATGGACGGATATGGGCGCTTCCATTCCATTTTATGCCATGCTAGGTCATTTAGGTCAGCGGGTATTAGTGCTGCCAGAAGAGAACGCGATTGTCGTTAGATTAGGCAAGCAAAAAGGATTACCCACACCAGTAGAGGGTTTTCACTTGGAGCCAGATTTAGGGCAGTATGTGACTGAGGTGAAGAAAGTTTTGGATAACATGCCAAGAGAGTAGTAAATTGAATTTAACTATTAGAGTGAGTTAGCATTAGCATAACCTACCAAATTCATCACATGTCATTAATACTCACAACAGTAAGTAACATGATCATAATCTCTATTTTTAACAAGGAATATTAAAACCTTAATGAACCATTCAAATAAAAATAGAGGGCACGATGGCTCGCTTAAGATCATTTGGTTAGTTGTATTTTTTGCGGTGCTGATTTGGTCAGGTATAGCCCCTAAAAATTATTTCACTTGGGTTTTGGAAGTTGCGCCTGCGCTGATTGGTTTGGGCATACTAGCCGCGACTTATCAAAAATTTACCCTATCAAGGCTCACGTATTCCTTAATATTGCTGCACTGCATCGTATTAATGATAGGCGGTCATTATACTTATGCTGAAGTACCTCTGTTTGACTCTGTCGCTAGCTGGTTTGGTTGGGAGCGCAATCACTATGATAAATTGGGGCATTTCGTTCAGGGGTTTGTACCGGCAGGGATTGCGAGAGAAATTTTACTGCGCTTAAATGGGGTGAAAAATGAGCGTTGGTTATTGGCCTTTGTGATGTCCGTTTGTTTGGCGTTTAGTGCTTTTTATGAGCTGATAGAATGGTGGGTAGCGTTAGCCGTTGGCAGCGATGCAGAAGCCTTTTTGGGCACGCAAGGCTATGTCTGGGATACGCAGTCTGATATGTTTATGGCGTTGATTGGTTCAGCTATATTCTTATTATTTTTCCGAAAATGGCAGGATTCAAGTATCCGTAAATTGATTTAAACTAGCGTAACCCTTGATTAAGTAGCTTTTTGAAACAGGTCAAAAGCTTTGTAATCATTTACAGTAACTGAATCGCCCTGATATTAGGCTAGTCCGAATTTGTATATTTCAGTAGGAGTGCTTTGATTAGATAATATAGGTGTGTTTGAATACTCCGCTGAACAAGCAGAAGTTATCAAACCACTGGATAGTATTGTAGCCATTAATAAAGGCGTGATTTTTCTTTGATACATCGAAATCTCTTAGGTAAACATTTATTTGCTAGTCTGGATTGAACTTACCTGTGTATGGGTCATGGCTTTTGGTACAGGTATGCACTCTACTTCTTTTTGAGGTTGATTATGCTGACAATAATCAAGAGTATCTGATATGATCTCTTCTTGTATTTCTAAGATACTTGGATCCGCTGGAGTTAAGTAGACTTTACCCATATCAATAAATTTTTTATTTTGGAGGTAGTCTTCATTTTCTTGTTTCTTAGTTGTTGAGGGTATATCGCCTATTGTATATAACTTTGAGACGTAGGCTTCATGGTCAAAAATTAAAGAAGCACCATAATAATTTTTGATAGAGTCATGGCTTGGACCAACTAACCAATACTTATATTCTACTGGTGGTATTAAAAAATTTCCGAATGCATCTGTATTACTGAAGTTTTGAGAAGTTAGGAATACTTTAACGCCATTTATAGGCTGATCAGTTTTTCTATCAATCACTTGACCTTCAAACTGAGGAGTTAAATACACTATCTTCTGTTGACAGCCTAGTAATAAAAAAGATAAAAAGAATAAACTGCATGAATAGTTATACCAATCCCAACAATTAA
>NZ_DKGQ01000025.1:0-34077 GCF_002453355.1 Psychrobacter sp. UBA6766
AACATTTGGGGGTCAGTTCATAAAGAGCGTTTTTTATACTTCTAACTTTCGAAAAATTTTTATAACCTACCCAAAATCTGCCTTCAAAATACTAGCCAAATTACGCTCAGCAAGTCCCGTGATAAGCACATACGGATTGACGCCAGCACTGCCGGGGATTAACGCGCCATCTTGCACGTATATATTTTTATGCCCTTTGACGCGTCCAAATTCATCGGTCGCAAGACCCAATACGCAACCACCAAGCGGATGATAACAGAAGTTATCGCCGAAGCCTTTGGTAAATAATAAGCTTGATGTCGAGCCGCCATTTACTTTGGCGAGTTTTTCGATCAGCTCTTTAGCCGCATTTACCGAGTACTCGTTTTGCTCGCGTTTCCAGTTGAGCTTGACGGTTTTGCTGGCTTTATCATAGTAATAATTGCCGCGTTCTGGATTGTCTGTGATGGCGAGATAGAGCGTCGTCCACGTCTCAAGCCCTAGGGGTAATGGCGCAAGTTCGGCAAAGATTTTATACTTCGAGCCGCCTCTATCACCATCCCACATATTGATACCTTTGACCGGAATGGTAGATTGAGTAGTGCCCGCCGCGTGGACGAAATTGCGACCGGTCATGATGTTACCGTTGGGCCCCCAGTGCTGACCAATATGTTCGTTTAGGTTGTTTAATTTGCCTTCCGCTTGGCTTTTGAGTAGCAGCTCTGAAGTGCCCGTACTGCCTGCGTTAAGAAATAATTTATCGCAAGTGTAATGTTCAACTTTATTAACGCCGCCCGTGGTATTTAGGACGTGGACTTCTAATCTGAGTTGCTCATTATCGAGCGCTTGGATGCTATTGACTTTGCGCAAGGTTTTTACGGTGACATTGCCTGTGGCTTCAGCATCTTTTAGGTAGGTTAAATCAAGTGAAAATTTGCCAGCATTATTACCATAAATGACTTCACCGCCCAATGCTGACGGATAGACTTCGCCACGTGCTTCTTTTTGCATATAGTCAAAGTCATAGCTGTTGCCAAAGAACTCCGTTTTCAGTCCCGCCCTTGAAGCTTGTCGCTCAGCGGCGCGGGTAAATTCATAATGCTCGGATTGATTAAAAAAGGATTCAGGGATTTGGCTGACTTTGAGTTCCTTCATAGCACGAGGAAAATAGATGTCGTACATCTCATCGCTATCAATCCACGGAAAGACTGCTTCAAAGTGCGAGCGTTTGGGCTGAATGGCAATCGCGCCATTGACGATAGAGCCACCGCCATAAGCGCGTCCTGCGAAGACTTTCATCTCGTCGTATTCGATTAAATCCAAAACACCAGGATATTTTTTAATCGGAATAGGAATGGGAATCGGCGCATTTGGCCAATTGCTGAACCAGCTTGAGCGTTTATCAGCCGTAATCATCTTGCAAAAAGTATCGTGATTTGCGCTTCTATCCCAGCGCATTCCCATCTCAAGTATCAATACTTTATGACCTTTTTCACTGAGTCGTAGCGCCGCTACCGCGCCGCCATAACCACTACCGACGATGATATTAGGAAAGTGTCCCGCTTGGGTAATTGTCTTTGGCAGTTTCGGTTGCTTAGCTAATGTTTGACAACCACTCACCGCAGCAGAGGTGCCGATAGCCCCTAAACTGAGTCCCATAGCTTTAATCAATTGTCGTCGTTGCATAGTTTTCCTGATTTTATAACTTTAATAAACGGAAGTAATGAACGAGAGTTTAGCAAAAAAACATGTCGTGATTATTTCTTTGTTGCGAGCCACACGATTTTAGTCAAATTAAAAAATCACGTTGTGCGAAGTAAGGCTTTCAAGTATTTAGCGCGCTCAATTTTATAAGGTGACTTGACCAGATATAAAAATTCCCTTACTATCTTGTTTCAATGTACTAGAACGTAAATACATATAACTATTTTGATTATTAAAAGTGTTGAATAATTTAGCAAAAATGACACGGCAAATATTTGATTTAAAATAATAAGGTTTAACTATGACAACGAAAAATACCGCCACTGGCTACGGTTTACACCAATCCATCCTACCGAATAGCGACGGTTTATATGGCGAGTTCGGTGGCAAAATTGGTCATCCTGAGCTTGCCAAAGCCATGAGCGAAATTGAGATAGGCTTTCGTGAAATTATCAAAAACGACGACTTTATCAAAGAGATGAAGCGCTTGCGTGAGACCTATGTTGGTCGTCCAAGTCCCATTTATCATGCAAAGCGTTTAACGGAGCATTGCGGCGGGGCGCAGATTTATTTTAAACGGGAAGATTTAAACCATACGGGCGCGCATAAGATTAATCACTGTTTGGGTGAGGTGTTATTGGCCAAAAAATTGGGCAAAACCAAAGTCATTGCCGAGACAGGCGCAGGGCAACACGGCGTAGCATTAGCAACCGCATCTGCATTGATGGGCTTAGAGTGTGAGATTCACATGGGCGTGGTTGATATCAAAAAAGAACATCCAAACGTCAGCCGAATGAAGATTTTGGGTGCTAATATCGTTCCTGTGTCACGCGGCGCAGGAACGCTAAAAGAAGCGGTCGATAGCGCATTTGATACTTATTTGAATGAGCTTGATAGCAGTATGTTCGCGATTGGCTCGGCATTAGGGCCTGCGCCATACCCAGAAATGGTCAGCTATTTTCAGTCGGTGGTTGGTCATGAAGCTCGAGCGCAGTTCTTAGCGACAACGGGAAAGCTGCCTAATAAGGTAGTCGCCTGTATTGGCGGCGGCTCAAACGCGATTGGTATATTTAGCGGCTTTTTTGATGATAAAGAGGTAGAAAAAATCGGCGTGGAACCTGCTGGCAAAGGCTTGGATACCGCTAATCACGCTGCGACGATGTCACTAGGGGTAAAAGGCGAGATTCATGGTTTTAAGTGTTATGTGCTGCTCGATGAAAAAGGCGAGCCAGCGCCGGTTTACTCGATAGCGTCTGGGCTTGATTATCCTGGGGTTGGGCCGCAGCATTCGCATTTAAGAGATTTAGAACTGGCCAGTTATGAGTCAGCAACCGATGCCGAATGCTTAGAAGCGTTTATGGCATTGTCGCGCCTTGAAGGTATTATTCCAGCACTTGAGTCAGCGCATGCCATTGCTTATGCGATGAAGATTGCAAAGAAAATGTCAGCTGATGAGACGATTTTGGTGAATTTATCAGGACGAGGCGATAAAGATATCGATTTTATTTTGGATAAAGTAGAGCTATAAAAAAGCGGCAATTAGCATAAAAAAATAATACCTATTAAGTGCTTAAAAAGTTATCATCGTGGTTTTTTTACTGTTTAACGCTTGATAGGATCTACCCATGTCCAACCGCGACCTCATTACCTTTGTGACACTGTCCTTTATGTGGTCGCTGTCGTTTATTTTCTATCGTATTGGCGTTCCAGAATTTGGATCGCTAGCGTTTGCCAGTTTGCGAGTGGTGCTAGCTGGACTGACAATGCTGGTTTTTGTCCTAATCAGCCCAAAAAACAGAGAGGGTATTAAAGATAACTGGAAAGTGTTGACGCTGGTGGGGCTGTTTTCTGCCGCCATTCCCTTTATTCTGTTTGCTTTTTCAGCCCGTTCGGTAAATGCTGGGGTGTTAGCGGTTCTCAATGCCTCGGTACCGATGATGAGCGGCTTTATCGCCAGTGTCTTCTTTAAAGACAGGCTATCGAAAAAACAAATCATTGGCTTAATCATTGGCGTTATTGGCGTGATTGTTTTGATGAGCGAAAGCTTATTTGGCAGCCAAAGCGCTTCCTCTGGTTCGGCTTTATTGCCGATGGGATATGCGTTATTTGCCTGTGTTGGTTATGCGCTTGGCGCAAACATCACCAGAAACTATTTATTCAACGTCTCACCCGTCGCCATTACCGCAGGATCACTTATTATCGCCAGTGTTATTATGCTACCAGTCGCGTTATATGAATTTCCTTATGGCAAAAGTATCAGTGCCACCGCTTGGGTGTCGGTTATTTGTATCGGGGTGCTTTCAACGGCTATTGCGCTCATTTTTATGAATCAATTGATCAAAAGTATCGGTCCGATGCGCGCAACCAGTATTACCTTAGTGATTCCTATTTTTGCTATTATTTTTGGTTATATTCTCCTAGGTGAGGCGTTAAATACTCAAGCTATCATTGGCTCCGTCGTCATATTGTTTGGGACGTATTTATCGTTAGAGCTGTCTTTTAAAAAAATACTTAAATCTTAAGATACCTCCCTTATTTTGCATTGATTAGCAGCCTTTTAAGAGATGCTGATTAAGAGATGCTAATTCTTCAACCCTTTCTACCATAATAAATTGAATCGGAAAGGTAATAATGTCAAATGCCTTGGTAAATGGCATTAGCGCCTTTAGCCTTTTTTTCGGTGCAGCGAGTCATACCACCTTCAAAGCCATCGTGGCAAGTAAATCGAGCTTTTCTACCGTCATACAGCCGCTTCAACTTAAGCCCAGCCTTAAACTTAAGGCGGCAGCTAGCCCTGCTTTTAAAAATGACTTTGAAATAGGCTTTAAGGCTATTTTTGTGAGCGGTCTTAATACTATATTTTTCTTTACTTAAAAGAATATGGGCAATTGAGAGAGGATTATTAAGTATGATATTAAGCTAATTTGATAAAAGTAAGTTGGTTAGCTTGCTACCTAAGTTCAAGGAACGTATTTATAGTTTTAGCAAAAAGATGGGCAAAGTTAAGCCGTTTATTGACTGCTTTTGTTGACTGAAGGATAGAATGCCATAAATCTGCTACTGATATATTGACAAAGGTCGACATTCGCTATTTAATCTAGAGATTAAGGCCAGCTATAAAAAGTATGCATGATTTTATGGTTTGGTAGTGTTTTTAACTGACAAAGGGATATTGTCATGAGCGCTCAGCTGTTTTTAGGACTTAATAATTTTGCCACTTTTTCTCGTTCTTCGCACTATTTGCTCACTACTGGTACTTTGACAGCGCTTAGCCTCGCTATTAGCTCAGCACACGCGGCTGGTATCGAATATAGCAAACAGTCGGTCGCGCCTTTTTTTGAGCCAGGCAATTACGCGGAATTGTCTTATGGTTATGTCGACCCAAAAATCGAAGGTACCGATGCTGCGGGAAATAAAATCGGCGACATGATGGACAGCTTTGATTTACCTGGTGCTGCTATCAAAATCGCTCCGACCGCCAATACGGCATTGGCAGTGATTTATGAACAACCCTTTGGCGTCGATACTGAATATCCAGCAGGAAATATTTTTAACAATCGCATGGGCACCACCGAGGCGCGAGTAGAGACAAACGGCATCACGCTATTAGGCGGCGGTAAGATTGGCAATAATGTGTGGCTATATGGTGGCCTTGAGTACCAAACGCTAAAAGGCAATATCACGGGCGCGCAGCCAGTTGGTCTTGCCACACCAGTGGCAGAAGTACCAACCTATTATACGTTAGACTTTGAAAAAGAAAATACGCTAGTGCCGGTTATCGGTATGGCGTATGAAAAGCCAGAGATTGCTTTACGGGCGGCATTAACCTATCGCGCGCCCGCTAAATATCAAGTAACTGGGGTAGAAAACCTGCAAGTTATTTTGCCGCCTATCGCTGGTGGTGACGGGGTGACACCGGGACCAGCGACTGATGAAGTGCCCTTACCGCTCGCAGGCAAGACCGAAGTTAAGATGCCGCAGTCGGTCAATTTAGACTTTCAAACGGGTCTAAGTGAAAAGTATCAGTTATTGGGAATGGTTAACGCGCGTTGGGTAGATTGGAGTGACTTTAATGTTGCCCCGCCTTTAGCGACATTATCAACACAAGAACCACTAGCTGCCTATAAAAAAGACGGTTATGCGGTTGAGGTGGCTTTGGGAAAACAGTTTAATCCAAAAGTCTCAGGCGAAGTACGCGTCGGCTATGACCATGGCACTGGTGCGCCGCTCAGTTTATTGGGGCCTTATGATTCTATCAAAAGCTTAGGACTCAGCGCACAATATAAATTGACCGAGCAGCTAAGCGTCGCGGCGGGTGGCCAATATATGTGGTTTGAAGGTGGCCCAGTTGACACCAAAGTTGACGGTCGGGTCGCCAATATCGATGACGGGACAGGCTATGCGCTTGGTATGAAATTGGGTTATCACTTTTAGAACTTGACTAAGCCCTTTGTTAACCAGCCTTATCAAAGAGAATCAGAGCTACTATTTATATAAAAAGCACTTACTATTTAAAGTAGGTGCTTTTTACTATTGAGTTTTAACAAAAATCATTGGTTTAATAATCTTATAACGCCCTGTAAATAATGGTTTTTAAAAGATTAAAAATATACTTGTTTGGATGTTTTTGTTTGTAAGTTTGACTTGGAAATATCATCTCTACCCCCTATAAAGAACACGGCTGATAAATAGATCACTTAGCCATTAACAGGTTAGTAATCAATATTTTGGTGATTAATAATAGTGATAAGCGCTATTTATTAATGTTCAGTAACTCTTATCACCGTATTTTTATAACAACAAACAAGGCTTCTTATGGCACACGATAATTTATTCGAACCCGTCAAAATGGGGACGCAAACCTTAAAAAATCGTATCATCATGGCGCCGTTAACGCGATTGCGTGCGGTGGAGCCGGGCGATGTTCCTACGGCGCTAGCCAGTGAGTATTATGCGCAGCGTAGTGGTGCAGGGCTAGTGATTACCGAAGCGACGCAGGTCTCTTTTCAAGCGAAGGGTTATGCGGGCGCGCCCGGAATTCATACTGAGGATCAAACGACGGCGTGGAAAACCATCGTCGATAATGTCCATGCTAAAGGCGGTAAGATTGTCGTTCAGCTATGGCACACCGGTTTGGTCTCACATGAAAGCGTCCAGCCGGAAGGCAACGCGCCTATTTCGGCGTCTGATGTTCATGTGGGCGTGCGCACTACATTGCGTGATAGCAATAAGCAAGCGATTCGCGTTGAGGCGACGACGCCGCGACCAGCCACACTTGATGAAATCAAACAAGTGATTGCTGACTTTGGTCTTGCGACCAAAAACGCTAAAGAAGCAGGCTTTGATGGCGTAGAGATTCATGGTGCTCATGGCTATCTGCTGCATCAATTTTGGGTTGAGCAAACCAATCAGCGCGATGATGAATATGGCGGTAGCCGTGAGAATCGTGCACGTTTGACCCTCGATGTCATTGATGCTTGTGTCGCCGCGTGGGACGCTGACCATGTTGGTATTCGCGTGTCACCGCTTGGGACGTTTAATAACGTCGAAGCGGGCTACAACGAAGACGAAAATATCTGGCTGATTGAACAAATTAACAAGCGCGGCTTGATGTATCTGCATTTATCAGAGCCTGATTGGGCGGGCGGAACACCTTATAGTGACGAGTTCCGTCAGCGCGTTCGTGATGCATTTGGGCAAATGATTATTGCGGCGGGCGGTTATACGCCTGAAAAAGCCGAGAAAAATATCAAAGCTGGTTATATTGATGCCGTTGCTTTTGGTCGCGATTATATTGCCAATCCTGACTTGGCGGAACGTATCCGCGCAGGAGCGCCACTCAATGAGCAACATCCGCAAAGCTTCTATGGTGGCGGTACTGAAGGCTATACCGATTATCCGTTTTTAAATCAAGCTTAAGCTCTATCGGATAACTTGCTTTATTCATTTAAATAAAGTAATAATTTTCAAAAAAGCCACCTCGCTAATGATAGCAAGGTGGCTTTTTTAATGAGTAAGGCTTAGCTATTAAGGGCTGCATTAGCTAAGATTATTTACCAAAGTTACCCGTTTGATAATCACGGAACGTTTGTTTTAATTCAGCTTGGGTATTCATGACAAACGGACCGTAGCCTGCCACTGGCTCGCCGATAGGTTCACCGCTTAATAGCAATAATTTAACAGGGGTTGGCGCATGCTCATCATCAGACGACTTAGTATAGGTTAGCTCGATGCTGTCGCTTGCCTGCGCTACTGCTTGTGCATTGGTAAAATTAATATCAGAATCGGTATCAGTCGGCGCTGCAAACTGAACCAGATGGCCCGCGCTCACTGGCGTAGCATTAATCAGTAACGTACCTTCTTGTACCAATAACAAGACATTATGCGAGTTTGGTACTTGCAGCGTCGTTGACCCTGCGCTATTCAACTCAATATCCCACATATTAATAGGCGTAAAGGTACTTGCCGCACCCATAGTGCTTTGCCATTCACCCGCAATAATTGCCGCTTTACCGATAGCGCGCCCGTTCTCACTATCTGTTAAATTAACGATAGGTAAGTCATGGCGTTTTAGTGTCTGATATTTAGGATCAGTCAGCTTATGCGCACTTGGCAAATTGACCCATAATTGCACCATACTAAAGTCGCCGCCACTTTGACCAAAAGCTGGTGAGTGAAACTCTTCATGCATAATGCCGCGCCCTGCGGTCATCCATTGCACATCGCCTTGTTGAATAACATCATAACCACCGGCCGAATCCGCATGGCTAATTTCGCCTGAATAGGCGATTGTGACCGTCTCAAAGCCTTTATGCGGATGTTGACCAACGCCATGCGGCTGCGTCTCAAAGTTCGGGTTTGACGCAAAGTTGGTCGGTTGACCATAGTCTAATAATAAAAAAGGATCAGTATGACGATGATTAAAGTAAGGATCGTTATCCAAATGATTAAACAAGGTTTTGACATAAAAACCGTCGCCGACCCAATGCGGAGCTTTATCGCCGTGAATATGTTTGATTGAACGCATATGATACCTCGCAATCCTAAACGCATTATTTAATATCAATCATTTTATAAATATCAAAAACCAGTAACTGTTAATAATTTCTAAATATGAAAATATATATATTGTCATTACCTTAACAGTTATCAAGTGTTTAGTCGCTTTTTTTAAACCACTTCGCCGCAAACAAAGCCACTGGCCCACGCCCATTGAAAGTTGTAACCACCAAGCCAGCCAGTGACATCAAGCACTTCACCGATAAAATATAACCCGTCTTGATATTTGCTTTGCATGGTCTTTGACGAAACCTCATCGGTTTTGATACCGCCGCGCGTCACTTCAGCAGTGCGATAGCCTTCAGTGCCAGATGGTTTTAGCTGCCAACCATTAAGGGTAACACCCAGTTCTATCAAACGCTCGTCTTTAATATTGGCAAGCTCGGTGTCTTTGATATCGTCCCATAGATGGGTTTGTAGCGCTGCCATCAGCTTTTTTGGCAAAGCATTGTCGGTAAAATCTGCTAAAACCGTTCGGATAAGCTGCCTTGGATGCGATTTTTTATGCGCCAACAATAACGCGGTCATATCAGTGTTTGGTAGCAGGTTAATACTGATGGTTTCGCCGATATGCCAGTAGTTTGATAGTTGCAGCATGGCAGGGCCAGACAGGCCGCGATGGGTAAAGAGCAGTGGCAGTTTAAAGGAGATATGCTCATTACTGGCAATCACAGGAAGGCTAATGCCAGCAAGGGTGCGAATCAGTTCGCCAGTTTTATCGGTAAAGGTAAAAGGCACCAGGCTGGCATCGGTTGCGACTAACGTATGACCAAATTGCTGCGCAAGCTCATAACCAAATCCGCTCGCACCTAAGGTCGGAATCGATAAGCCGCCCGTCGCTACTACGAGCGATTCACAGCGGTAAGTCGTTTGCGGTAGCTTACTCTGATTGGCGCTGTCTTTTCTTTCTTGCTTCTCTTTTTTACTCAGCTGTTTGCTGGTGATTAATTCAAATCGGGATTGCTTATTATTCTCACACGTTTTTACTTGTTTAATCTGCGTATTGAGCTTGACTTGCACGCCCACGGCAGCGCATTCATCGAGCAGCATCGTTAAAATATCTTGCGCCGAGTCATCACAAAATAACTGCCCGTGCTCACGTTCATGGTAGGGAATTTTGTGTTGCTCAACCATACCGATAAATTCCCAACTCGGATAGCGACTGAGAGCAGATTTACAAAAATGCGGATTGCTACCGATAAAGTGTTCGGGTTCGACAAAATAATTGGTAAAGTTACAGCGCCCGCCGCCCGACATTAGAATTTTTTTGCCCGCTTTATTGGCATGGTCGAGCACCAAAACACGGCGACCACGTCGACCTGCTGTGAGCGCGCAATACAATCCTGACGCACCAGCGCCGATGATGATGACATCGTAATAAGTGTGTTGTGGTGCGTTGCGAGGATTTTGCATGGTGATGTTTTCCAAAAAGCATTAAGCTTTAAAAATAGAACTGAAGAAGTAAGGATTAAATTTAGAAATCAGACAAATAGAATGTTTTAATGCAAAAGAGTGTGTCATTTATAATCGATACTGAATAAAATAAATACATGTCTTAAATACGCGAGATTGGAATAAATTTTTCGCAGCTTTTGTCGGCGTAGGCGCAGCAAGCAAGAAAAATTTGTATCAGTCTCGCTGTATCTGTTTTATAAGAACCTAACTATTCGATAGGAAGCTCGGCGAGTGATGTCTTAAGAGTAGCTATTGTCCACGTTTTATTTGAGGTTACAAGGATTAAATGTCTCTGATAAGTCAAAATGTCAAAGACTTATGCCTTGCTGAGTATACAGATGTACCGCGAAATTGTTGTGATTTGCGTTTGACGTCTTGCAACGAGGCCGCTTATTTGTCAAACTAACCTTAAGTGTCAGACATTATGGAAGATGACTCTTATCACTTGTTCAGGCCATCGTTTAACGTTAAAGGTTTAACGTTAGTCATTGGATGCCAATCGTTTCATGACAATCTCAACGATAGCCGCGACAGGTCATAATAATTAAAAAGGACGACAACAATGACTCAAAAATCATTTCCAAACGCGGCTGAATTCGCCGCCGCTGCCAATACTACCCCCGAGCAATACACTAAAGAATATCAACAATCTATTGAGTCACAAGAGGCAAACGATGCCTTTTGGGCAAAGCGTGCTGAACTGATTGATTGGATCAAAAAACCCACCAAAATCAGCAATATCAATTATGACTTAGAAGATTTTCATATCAAGTGGTATGAAGACGGTGAGCTTAACATCTCTGTCAATTGTCTTGACCGTCATGTGAAAAATCACCCTTATAAGCCTGCCATTATTTGGGAGGGTGACCATCCATCTCTGCACAAAATCATCTCGTTTAAAGAGCTTCATGAGGAAGTATGTCGATTAGGAAACGCACTTCGTAAGCTTGGCGTTGAAAAAGGCGATCGGGTGGCCTTGTATCTGCCGATGATTCCGGAGGCGATGGTCGGCATGCTGGCGTGTGCGCGTATTGGAGCGGTGCATTCGGTGGTATTTGGCGGGTTCTCGGCGGAGAGTCTTGGTAATCGTTTGATTGACAGTCGCCCAAAAGTCATCATCACTGCAGACGAAGGGGTTCGTGGAAATAAGCACACGCCGCTCAAAGCCAATGTCGATCGGGCATTAGATATGGATGGCACTGACAGCGTGACCAATGTTATTGTCGTGCATCGTACCGGCAATTCGGTACCGATGAGTGGTCGCCGAGACGTCTGGTATCATAACTTGATTGATGGAGAGTCAGAGCATTGTGAACCTGAAGTGATGAATGCTGAAGATCCACTATTTTTATTATATACCTCGGGCTCAACGGGCAAGCCTAAAGGCGTGTTGCATACCACGGGTGGTTATATTACTTATGCCCTCTCAACCTTCCGCGATGTATTCGATATCAAAGAAGATGATGTCTATTGGTGTACTGCCGATGTCGGCTGGGTCACTGGTCATACCTATACTACGTATGCACCGCTTGCCAATGGTACGACGACGGTGATGTTTGAGGGCGTGCCAGAATATCCAACTTGGGCGCGTATTGGACATATCGTTGATAAGCACCAAGTCACAATATTATACACCGCGCCAACGGCCATCCGCGCCATGATGAAAGAGGGCGATAGCTTTGTCCGTGAGTCGGATCGCTCAAGTCTGCGCTTGCTTGGCTCCGTTGGTGAGCCGATTAATCCAGAAGCTTGGGATTGGTATTATAATGTCGTCGGTGGCGGCCGATGTCCGATTGTCGATACGTGGTGGCAGACAGAAACAGGCGGTATATTACTGGCACCAATTCCGGGCACCGTAGACATGAAGCCTGGGGCAGCGATGAATCCGTTATACGGTATCATACCAGTCATCGTCGATAGTGATGGGGTAGAGTTAGAAGGTGCTGCGGAAGGCAATCTTGCGATTGCTGGCGGCTGGCCGGGACAAATGCGCACGATTTATAACGATCATGAGCGTTTTTTAAAAACCTACTTTACAGAATATCCGGGCTACTATTTTACTGGCGATGGCGCGCAGCGTGACGAAGATGGGCACTACTGGATTACCGGACGGGTGGATGATGTGCTCAATGTCGCAGGGCATCGATTGGGCACCGCAGAGATTGAAAGCGCGGTGGTCGCTCATCCAGCAACAGCTGAGGCGGCTATCGTTGGTATGCCGCATGATATTCGCGGCATGGGTGTTTGTGCCTTTATTATTCTAAAATCGGGCGAAACCGCAACGGATGCCTTAAAAGCAGAGCTCAACCGTCACGTACGCACAGAGATTGGTCCAATTGCTAACTTAGATGCCATTTATATGGTTGATGTGTTACCCAAGACGCGCTCTGGTAAAATCATGCGCCGTATCCTACGCAATCTCGCGGCAGGGCAATATGTTGGATTGGGTGATTTATCTACGCTTGCCGACAGCTCTGTCATCAATGAGCTGGTCGAAACGGTCAAGGCTGAACGTGGAGAATAGCGGCGGTTATAGAGGTTTAAAAACCATCATAACCAGCCTTTAGCAAAAATCACTTCATCAAGGGAGCGACTGTTAACTGTTAAATAGGTTAAAGAAAAAAGCCGTGTTATCAAAGATAGCGCGGCTTTTTTACATAGAGGCAGATATATACTGAATCAACTTACAGACTAAAATGTCATTTTATTAATATCATAACCACGCAAGTCAAAATTGGCATCAAATGGTTGCGATAACCCGATAATAGGTAGGCTAACGATAGCGCTATTTGAGGTAGTGAATTTATTAAATAATTGATTTTCTGTAAATTCGTTAATGGGCACAAGGACGCCATCACTGCTATTACGCATCTCGTAGGTCGCTCGATTACCATCAAAGTTCATGGCTACTTTGCAGGATGGCGTACAGGACAGGTTTGAATTGACAAAAATCGCTACAGTACTGGTTACAGCGCCGCTACTGCTTTTACGCTTCTCAAGCTGAATCCAAGGCTTATGCTTAATGTCGGTAAGTTGTGGATCATAATAGAAATTTAGCGCATGGTTAGTTGCTCTTAATGAAAAAATGCCGCTACCGCTACTTATGGAGGAATATTGCCACTGTGTTTTTTCTTCAGGATTGCTAGGCAGATTATTATCTGAACCAGTATTGCCAATACCGCCGCCAGGTCTTGCAGCGTCCATATCGTCAAATCCGCCACCGCATCCACTTAGCACCAACACTAGACTTACCGCTAATAGCTTTTTCATAGCGACCACCAAACGATTGTATTTTAACCAACTGTAGTTGATTCATAGCCTTGAAACAACTATTTATTGTTATTATTGATGAGTATTTATATATTAGGAAATGCTAAATAAACAGTTCTGGAAATTATTGGTCACGCTTAAGATTTACTTTAAGTTAATGAGGAAATGAAAGTTTTAGGCAACTGTATTTAAATTTAGACAAGTATATTTAAACTGATGGTCAACTCAATAATATTAAATGAATAAGTGATATAAATCAGATATTTATAGGCAAAAAAAGAGCCCACGAAGGAGGAGTCGTGGGCTGAGGAAAACTTATCATGTAATCGAGCTACTATTTACTATCAACGTTAACAGATCACAAATAAATTCATCAATATTTATTATTGTTAATATAAAGATAATGTCAAAACACCATATTTCAAGGCATTCTTACATCTGCTTACAACTTCCAGTGTACAACTGTATTTATTACTTGGTCATCATAACCGAAATTCGCTGATTTACCTAGCTTACTTACATGTCATTACGTTTTGGCTTGTTAGGTGTTCATATGCTATGTATCTTTGAAAAGCATAATAATAAGCGTTTTGGTAAGGATTTTTTGACTAGAAGCATTATCAATTGAGTAAAGCCAAAACCAAGCCGCAGAGAGGCATGACGACATGCCAGAAAAATGCTAAGCTAGCCACATTCTTATCGTCCACTATAGACTGGGTTTGCCATGACCGAGAGTACACCGCTGCACACGCCAGAACAAAAACCATTACCAACGCCAAACGACAAAAGCATTTTTAATTTACCCAATAATCTGACGATTGCGCGTATTTTAATGATTCCGCTATTTGTGGCGATTGCTTATTGGCCGCCTGCCATGGGAATTGGTATGCCAGCGATTTCGGACAATGTCATTGCTCGGGTAGGCATGAGCGAATTTAGCGACAGTTTATTGCGCCATTTACTTCTGACTAGCGTGTTTATTATCGCGGCGATTACCGACTGGCTCGATGGTTATTTTGCTCGTAAGCTCAATGTAGTGTCCGCTTTTGGTCGATTTTTAGATCCCGTTGCTGACAAGTTAATGGTCGCAGCAGCGCTGATTATCTTAGTTCAGTGGCACCCCAATATCATTATGGCGATTGCCGCGATTGTGATTATCTCGCGTGAAATTGCTGTCTCAGCGCTTCGTGAATGGATGGCGGAGCTTGGCAATCGCACCAGTGTCGCCGTGTCTTATGTTGGTAAACTCAAAACCACTTTTCAGATGATAGCGATCACTGTGTTATTATTAAACTGGCAATCGCTTGAGATGATAGGCTATATATTGATGGTGGCAGCGGTGATATTAACCTTATGGTCGATGATGATTTATCTAAGAGCTGCTTGGCCGTATTTAAAGAGAAGTGGTTAAATACCTATGATTTAATATCTATAGTTAAATAGCTATGATTAAATCTCAACCATAAAAAACGCCAGTCGCATCAGCCACTGGCGTTTTTCTATTTTAGTTAATGAATAAATTAAGAATTACAGTTGTATAGAAAAATTCTCACCTAAGCTTTTTTCAATGGCGGTATCGGAGACAGCCGCTGCCGTCATTTTAACCGCACTGGTAATGGCATTACCATTCGCCCAGTATTCTGCACCATGAGGAACCACTTTAATCAGCTGTACCCTTGGATCTTCCTTTCCTTGTTCAAAATAGGCGTTATACATAACCGACCATAGCTCGTTGAGTTTCTCTGAATCTTCGACCAATTCAGCGGTTCCAGAAATAGATAAATACTTATCATCGTCTTTAGTGGTATAGGCCAAATTCACTTCTGCGTTTTGCTTAATATTATCAACGGTCTCGGATGGCGTATGGCCAATGAACCAAATCTCTTTAGCGCCAATACTGGTTTCGGTGGTATTCATCGGACAAGAATGCAGATGATTTTCGCTGTTGCGCGTGGTCATCATCGTATATTTAATATCTTTTACCATTGCTTGAATGGTATCCATTTGCGCCTGTTTACTCATAATAGTTATCCTTTACTATTGAAATATTTAGTTCAAAATTTTGGGTTTAAAGCTTTCTACAAATGAAACGGCTTATTTTTAATAAAATCTTAGTCAATGGTTCATTAGATGTAGAATCAGTTATTAATATAATAAAATTACTGAATAGAACTATATAGGCAGTCTGTAATGGGCTGTGACGCTTTGTAAGCTCTAACATTTTGATAAAATGAGATAAATCTATAACAATAACAGCAGGAGTTAAGGCAAAAAAACGCCAATAAATAAGAATTTACTGGCGTTTAAGCAGGCGTCTTGTTGTTTATTTTTATTATTAAGACAGCAAAGTTTATAGGGATACTGAAGTTATAGAGATAGTAAGGTTAGAGAGAAACTGAAAAGGTTTCGCCTAAATCTTCGACAGTTTTGCCCTCTTGAACCGCGGCGGTCGCCATTTTAAACACATTGACGACTGAGCTACCGCTGAGCCAACATTCAGCGCCATGAGGAACTACTTTAATCAATTGAACGTTTTCATCTTCTTTGCCTTCGGCATAAAATGCATTGTAAACGGGCGACCATAGCTCATCTAGTTTGCCTTTATCTGTTGATAATTCAGCATTGCCACTAATAGAAACATAGTTTTTTTCGTCTTGTGTCGCGTACGTCAGACCAACTCTTGGGTCGTTCTGAATATCTTTTACGACATCCGAGGTTTTGTCACCGATAAACCAAATTTCTTTGGCGCTGATATCTGCTTTGTTGGTGGTCATTGGCCACGCATGAATATCACCCTTTGTATTCGTAGTGCTCATCATGGCAAATTTTACGTCTTTAATCACTTCTTGAATTTTCGCGATATGCTCTTGGTTACTCATTAAATTATCCTTTTTCATTATAATGAATCGTTCTTTGTTTAAATTATGGTTATTTATTGATAAGGCAGTTTAGACAAGCTAGCGCCGTTTATAATAATTTTTTTGAGCAGATTATAGTTATAGTTATAATGCTCGTTATGAGGCGCTTAACTCATCGCAACTGCCATCTAGAATACCGATTACTAGTGCACTATTTATATAGGTTGCCAGTAATACGATGTGAGTGTTTGTAAGGTTTACAGGAATTAGGTAAAAATTGTGACGCTAGCTGAGCGACATTTCTCTTTTGAAAAACTTTTTATCTCGGTTTTGACCTGCTTATTTCGGGGCTTCTTGTTATAATACGCAGACCATTTACCTAGCATGGCAGAGATGCCTTGATCTTACGGATTATGCCTTTATGATGACCATCGCCGGACAACCGTTTCTCACCGATTTTCAGACGCAACAACTCATCAATCAGTTTCAGCAAAAAACCGAGCTAAATGTCAATCAAATAAACACTCAGCAAGTTTATGTGCTATCGCGAGAATTGTCTGGTGACGAGCATAAAAAAGCGCTAGATTTGTTTGCCATTCATGAAGGTATTGACCTCCTAGCCCCAAAAGACAATCAAATACAAGTTATCGTTGGCCCGCGTTTTGGTACGATTTCGCCATGGGCCAGTAAAGCGACCGATATTTTTAATAACTGCGAAATCGAGATCAATCGCGTCGAGCGCGTCATCGTTTATACGCTAACTATCGCTGGTGAAACTCCCTCAACATTGTCTGCTACCGTTGAACAATTATTGTTTGACCGCATGACCCAAAGCTTGGTTTATGATTTAAATGATGTCAGTAAACTGTTTGAAGATGAGGCGCCAGCCGCGCTTAATCGCATTGATGTCATCGGTCAAGGTCAAGCGGCGCTTGAGTCGGCCAATAGAGAATTTGGTTTTGCGTTATCGAGCGAAGATATCGACTATCTCATGAATGCGTACGTTAATGAGCTAAAGCGTAATCCAACTGACGTTGAACTGATGATGTTTGCGCAGGCCAACTCTGAGCATTGCCGTCATAAGATTTTTAACGCTGAGTGGACGGTTGATGGTGAGGTTCAGCCAAAATCATTGTTTCAGATGATTAAGAATACCTATCAAGCCAATCCACAAGGTATCTTGTCGGCTTATAAAGACAACGCGGCGGTGATGGCTGGTGCCAAGGGGCTGCGTTATTATCCCGTTCCGACTGACGCGATGGATGTAAATGCTGCCCATCCTTACGATTTTCATCAAGAAGAAATCGACATCTTAATGAAAGTTGAAACCCATAATCATCCAACGGCGATTGCGCCTTATGCAGGTGCAGCGACAGGTGCGGGCGGTGAAATTCGTGATGAAGGTGCAACGGGTCGCGGAGGTAAGCCAAAAGCTGGTTTGACAGGCTTTCATGTGTCGCACTTACATATTCCAGAGCTTAGCGAAAAATGGGAGCAGTCTGGCCAGGTCAACACCCAAGATTATGGTACGCCTGATCGCATGGCAACCAGTCTTGAGATTATGACCGAAGCGCCATTAGGTAGTGCCAACTTCTCAAACGAGTTTGGTCGTCCAAATCTATGCGGTTATTTCCGTAGTTTCCAATTGGATACTTCAGCGGCAAAAGATGGTAGCCAAATGCGCGGTTATCATAAGCCAATCATGTTGGCAGGTGGTTACGGCAATATCAAACGTAACCTCATTGAAAAAAACGCCATTCAACAAGGTGACTTATTAATTGTCCTTGGTGGTCCTGCGATGCAAATTGGGTTGGGCGGCGGTGCAGCATCGTCTGTGGATAGTGGCGAGTTAGATGAAGGCTTGGACTTTGCTTCTGTGCAGCGCGATAACGCCGAAATGGAGCGCCGCTGTCAAGAAGTCATCGATCGCTGCTGGGCGCTGGCCGGCAATGATGTTGACGCAAGCAATGGCGGAAAAGATGGCAATCCCATCGTGTCGCTACATGATGTTGGCGCCGGCGGTCTATCGAACGCCATGCCAGAGTTGGTCAATGACCACGAAATGGGGGCGCATCTAAATTTGCGTCGTATTCCATCGCTAGAAGCGGGCATGTCGCCAATGGCGATTTGGTCAAACGAAGCACAAGAGCGTTATGTCCTTGCTATTCGCCCTGAAAGTAAAGAACAATTCGATGCGATTTGTGCTCGTGAGCGCTGCCCGTACGCCATCTTAGGCGAAGCGACCGAAGTCCGTCAGCTTATCGTTGATGACGAGCTGCTTGATGAGCAGCCAGTCGATATGCCAATGCAAGTATTACTTGGTGGAACGCCAAAAATGCAGCGCAGCTTTAGTCGTCAAGAGAAAGAATTACCGCCGCTTGAGCTGAATGACTTTAACTTAACTGAATCTATCAAAGATGTGCTACGTCATCCAACCGTTGCCAGTAAATCATTCTTAGTTAGCATTGGTGACCGCTCTATTACGGGAATGGTCGTCCGCGATCAATATGTTGGTCGCTATCAAGTGCCTGTCGCTGATTGCGCCGTTACCGCGTCTGGTTTATTAGCGATTGACGGTCAGCCAATGAGCGGTGAAGTGATGAGTGTCGGTGAACGAACGCCAGTTGCCCTTATTAATCCAAAAGCCTCTGCGCGTTTGGCCGTCGGTGAAGCGATTACCAATATCGCCGGCGCTCGTATTAACCAGTTGTCTGATATCACCATGTCAGCGAACTGGATGGCAGCCTGTGGTGATGATGCGGAAGATGCTGCCCTTTTTGACGCCGTCCATGCTATCGGCGAAGAACTATGCCCAGCACTGGGTATTGCTATTCCAGTCGGTAAAGACTCGTTATCGATGCGTGCTAACTGGTCGGATGATAATACTGAGCAAGATAAATCTGTTGTCTCACCAATGAGCCTTGTGATCACTGCTTTTGCTCCTGTCGTCGATGTGGCAAAAACCCTAACGCCTGAGCTAATCAAAGGTGATAGCGCGTTTTACCGTATTGATTTATCAAAAGGCAAACTGCGCCTTGGCGGTTCAATCTTGGCGCAAACGGCTAGCCAATTGGGTAATGAATGCCCCGACCTCACTCAGCCAAGCGATTTAATCGATTTCTTTAACTTTATCCAAGCGGGCAACGCCCAAAACGTCATCAGCGCCTATCACGATATTGGTGATGGTGGTCTACTTGCGACTATCGCTGAGATGCAATTTACTAGCCGTCAAGGCATCAAGCTGTCATTGGACGATAAAAACCTACTGGGTCAATTATTTAGCGAAGAGCTGGGCGCGGTGATTCAAGTATTGCCAGAAAATGTCGCGGCTCTCATGCAGTTGGCAGAAGAATTTAATGTTAGCGATATGCTAAGCCTTGTTGGTCAAAGCACTGAAGAAGACAGTCTTATCATTCAAACGCCGCTACATATGGGTGATGATACCTTGCGCTTTAGCCGAAGCGAGCTGCAACAAGAGTGGAGTCAGGTCAGCTATCAAATCGCCCGTCGCCGTGACAATCCTGCATGTGTCCAGCAAGAGTATGATTTGATTAGTGACGCCAGCCATCAAGGGCTTATTGCTGCGCCAAACTTTGACCTCAATCAACGGATAGAGGCGCCCTACTTAAATAGTCGTGAAAGCAAACCAAGAGTCGCCATCCTGCGTGAGCAAGGCGTCAACGGTCAGACGGAGATGGCAGCAGGCTTTACCCAAGCAGGCTTTGAAGCGGTTGACGTCCATATGAGTGACTTGCTCAGCGGTCGCATCAACCTTCGTGACTTCGATGGTTTGGTCGCTTGTGGCGGCTTTAGCTATGGTGACGTACTCGGCGCGGGCTCTGGTTGGGCGAACTCTATCTTGTTCCATGACGAATTGCGCATGCAGTTTGTGCGCTTCTTTGCCCGTCCAGATACCTTTAGCTTGGGTGTCTGTAACGGCTGTCAGATGATGGCGCAGTTAAAAGACCTCATCCCAGGCGCGGAGAATTTCCCGCGCTTTATCGCTAATAAATCAGCGCGTTTTGAAGGGCGAACGGTCAATGTCAAAATCGAGCGTACCAAATCGATCTTCTTCAAAGGTATGCAGGACAGCATCTTGCCAATCGCTGTGGCGCACGGTGAAGGTTATGCCACACTGAACGCCACCGAAATCGACGGCATGGCAAAACATGGTCAGCTCGCCATGCGCTTTGTCGATAGCCAAGGTCATCCAACCGAGACTTATCCGCTCAATCCAAACGGTTCGCTTGGCGGTGTCACGGGTCTATGTAGCACCGACGGTCGCGTCACCCTCATGATGCCGCATCCTGAGCGTAACCTAAAAGCCTATAACCACAGCTGGAAACCAGAAGCGTGGGACGAGGACGGCGCGTGGATGCGTATGTTCCGTAATGCCCGAGCTTGGTTGCGTTAAGATTGACTAAGCTTGTTTAGATTATTGTTTTAGATAGCTATTTTTTAAAATGAAAAGGTGGGCGTGAAGCTCACCTTTTTTATGTTTGGAATATTTAGCTCAATTAGATTCAGAAAAAATATGTAGATAAGTACTTCAATGGCGTATATAATGAAACGTAAAGATAAAGGGTACTGAATGTTACATTTTATCGAAACGCCAATATTTACTAAGCAAGTACTGAAACTATTAGATGATGAAGCTTATAAAGAGCTGCAGGAAAATCCAATTAATAATCCAGAACAAGGTGATTTGATTCAAGGTACAGGAGGCGTTCGAAAAACCAGATGGGCACTTAGCCAAGGTAAGAGTGGCGGCATTCGGATTATCTATTATTTTGTGAATAGTCAGGGCATATTTTTTATGCTGCTAGCTTATCCGAAGAATGAACAAGCCTCTCTATCAAGCGAAGAGAAGTCTAGTTTATACAAACTGACTCAACAAATTAAAGAGGTGTATAGCCATGAGCAATGAATTTTACGATGATTTGTCTACATCACTCAATCAAGCATTGGCGATTGCTAAAGGGCAGGCTCAGCCTAGCCGCCAGTTTACCCATGACATGCCCAGTATTAAGGAAATAAGAACTAAGACAGGGCTATCGCAACAGCAGTTTGCCGATAAACTTAATATCAGTTCGCGTACCTTACAAAATTGGGAGCAAGGTACCAGAAACCCAACAGGGGCTGCGGTTACATTAATGCGCTTATTGAATAAAAAGCCTGAGTTAATTGCCGAAGCTTAATTGATCAAAAATAGCCAATCTTATCTTGGTCACGCACTCGGTGGTATTACGGATGCGTGGGACGAGGACGGCGCGTGGATGCGTATGTTCCGTAATGCCCGAGCTTGGTTACGCTAGGATAAGTTGAGTTAGTTTTAGATAATGAAAAAGGTGGGCTTAGGCTCACCTTTTTTGTGTGGGGGGTTTGATTTTATGTGGGAGCTATTTCCCGCCTTCCGCTTGTATCTGCCAGTCTGGGCGCGGCGATGGCTACGGTTTGGGTCGTCGCTTGTTTCGCGTCGCCATCCCAAAACCTAGCTACCGCAACTTGCCCAAATTAGCAGAATACTGTTTCAGTCGGGGCTAGCGGTGACATCGCGTTCTTGCTACCATCTATTGTGGTTTAGTTATTTCATCTTATAAAACCGCGACTTTTACTTTATTGAATTTACGTTATGGATACTATTTGAATGACGAAAATAATCGACTACATAAATGAATTTCCTCTACCAATGAGCTGTGTACCGCTAACTTTAAAGTCGCTTCTTTCACAAGAGAGTGTCGATATATCAGATAGTAAAATAAATGTAACTATGAACCGCCCCGTGATTGTCGGAGACCTAACTTTCTGAGAGAATACGACAATGAAAAGACAAACCTACACTCCTGAGATTAAAGAACGCGCCGTTCGCATGCTGATTGAAGCAGCAGGCGACTATCCCTCCACATGGTCAGCTATTCAAGCCATTGCTTCTAAGATTGGCTGCACGCCTGAAACCTTGCGATCGTGGCATAAAAAGCACATAGATAAAACTATACCAGCTAATGTTCAAGCTCAGGATCAAGCTGCACGTATTAAAGAGCTTGAACGCGAGAATAAAGAGCTTAAGCAAGCTAATGAAATTATACGCAAAGCAGCCGCTTTTTTCGCCCAGGCGGAGACGGGCCGCTGACTAAGAAAATGGTTAGGTTTATCGATGAGTATAAATGTCAATACGGGATCGAGTCAATTTGTAGAGTCCTACCAATTGCCCCATCAACCTATTATCGTGCTAAAGACTTAGAGGACTGTCCTGAGAAGCGCTCATTACGAAGTCAGCATGACGACTACTATATCAGTAAAATCAAACGTATTTGGCAGGACAGTAAATGCCGTTACGGTGTTCGTAAAGTCTGGCAGCAGATGAAAGCGGACGGGCTACAGGTTGCTCGTTGCACTGTAGAGCGTTTAATGAGACAGCATGGCTTACAAGGTGTCTGGCGCGGTAAGGGTAAGATTACCACCAACAGCCGTGACGACCAGAAGCGTGCTGATGACTTGGTCAATCGCAACTTTAATGCACGTCAACCCAATCAGCTATGGGTGGCGGACTTTACCTATATTAAGACATTGAGCGGCTGGGTCTATACCGCTTTTATCATTGATGTGTTTGCCCGCGCTATTGTGGGCTGGAAAGTATCTAATCGTATGAACACAGATATGGTGATGGCGGCGTTAAATCAGGCGATAGCAGATAGGAATAATCCTAAGGATGCCATTCATCACAGTGATCGCGGGGTTCAGTACTTATCCATTCGCTATACTGATAAAATGGCTGACTCTGGCGTGATTGCTTCGGTCGGTACAACAGGCGATTCATACGACAATGCCTTGGCTGAAACGGTCAATGGACTCTATAAGTCTGAGGTGATTGAGTATCTAAAGGAGAGCTGGACTGGCGTTAATGATGTTGAATTGGCAACCCTTGAATGGGTAGACTGGTTCAACAAGAAGCGTCTACATAGCACGATTGGTTATGTGCCACCCTTTGAGTTTGAAAAGCGGTATTATGATAATTTAATCCTGTCAGGTATTGCTGCCTGACTCAAATAAAACACTCTCCGATATAGTCGGGGCGGTTCATACTGCTCCTTTGCCTGATCTTGTTTGGCTTTTTCTACTAAATACTTTTCAAGTTTATATGCTTCAGAATAGCCCATAGTTTATCCTCCCTATGATTTTTACCATATAAAAAACGGCACTGAAATCAGCACCGTTTTATAAGTCGTCACAATATAAAAGCTAAGCACGAATCAACAAAATCAATCCCAGCTTAAAATCACCTTACCGCATTGCCCACTTTCCATGATATCAAAGCCTTCTTGGAAGTCATCGATGTGCATGCGATGGGTAACGATTGGCGACAAATCAATACCGCTAATCAGCATTTGCTCCATCTGATACCACGTCTCCCACATCTCGCGCCCATAAATACCCTTTAGAGTTAACGCCTTGAAGATAATTTTGCTCCAATCCACCGTGGTAGTATTGGGTAAAATGCCCAAGAGGGAGATTTTAGAGCCGTTATACATATTACTAATCATTGAGTCAAAGGCCTGCGGCGAGCCTGACATCTCAAGACCAATATCAAAGCCGTGCATGTTTAAGGTATCGATGGCGCCTTCGATGGTTTCACCTTTGGCTGGGTTGATGGTCATCGTAGCGCCCATTCTTTTGGCAAGCTCTAAGCGATAATCGCTGATATCACTGACCACAATATTACGTGCTCCTGCGAAGCGGCAAATCGCCGTTGCCATTGAACCAATCAGTCCCGCACCTGTAATCAGTACGTCTTCACCAAGTACAGGAAAGGATAAGGCAGTATGAGTGGCGTTGCCAAATGGGTCCATAATGGCGGCCATCTCGTCACTGATACGCTCATCAAGTTTGATGACATTATCGGCAGGAATCACCAAATATTCGGCAAACGCGCCATCGCGGTCAACGCCCACGCCGATAGTGTTTTCACACACATGTAGCTTACCACGGCGGCAGTTGCGGCAATGTCCGCAAGCGATATGGCCTTCGCCTGTGACTCGGTCACCCACTTTAAAATGCTTGACACCATCGCCCACTTCACTAATGATACCGACGTATTCATGTCCAATAATCATCGGCGTCTTGATGGTGTTTTGTGACCATTCATCCCACTTATAAATGTGCAAATCTGTGCCACAAATGGCGGTTTTTTTAATTTTTATTTTAACGTCATTGATGCCGACTGTCGGTTCTGGCATGTCTTGCATCCAGATGCCTTTTTTATCATGTGCTTTAACCAGTGCTTTCATACTTTTCTCTTATTTAGCTGTGTTTAAAAAATAAATACTGAACTACGCTTAGGGGGTGTTAAACATGCCTTAATCAATTACTTTCATTTGCTTGGCGACTTTGATAAAGGCGGCGATACACTGGTCTAGCTGCTCGCGAGTATGGGCGGCAGAGAGCTGGACACGAATGCGAGCCTCATCTTTGGGTACGACAGGGTAGAAGAAGCCAATCACATAAATGCCTTCTTCAAGCAGCGCATCTGCCATTTGTTGTGAGACATTGGCGTCATAAAGCATCACCGCACAAATGGCCGATTCAGTAGGCTTGATATCGAAGCCGGCATCTTGCATTTGCTTGACAAAATAGGCGGTATTTTCATGCAGTTTATCTTGTAGAGTATTGTCTTGCGATAACATCTCAAACGCTTTTACGCCAGCCGCAGCCACCATAGGAGGAATGGAGTTTGAAAATAGATAGGGGCGTGAGCGTTGACGGAGCATCTCAATGATTTCTTTTTTACCCGTCGTAAAGCCGCCAATAGCACCGCCAAATGCCTTGCCCAAGGTTCCAGTGATCAGCTCAATATCACCGCGTAGATCAAACAATTCAGTCACGCCGCCACCGGTGCGACCGACGACGCCTGCTGAATGCGACTCGTCAATCATTACCATGGCATCATATTTTTGTGCCAACGCATAAATCTCATCCATTGGTGCGACATTACCGTCCATTGAAAACACACCATCGGTGACAATTAAACGAAAACGCTGTGCTTGCGCCGCTTGTAGCTGAGTCTCTAAATCTTGCATATCTGCATTGGCATAGCGATAACGCGCGGCTTTACACAGGCGCACACCGTCAATGATTGAGGCATGGTTTAACGAATCAGAAATAATGGCATCCTCGGCGGTCAGCAGTGGCTCAAAGGCACCGCCATTGGCATCAAAACAGGCCGCATAAAGAATCGTATCTTCGGTATTAAAAAACTTAGAAATCGACGCTTCTAATTGCTTATGCAAATCTTGCGTTCCACAAATAAAACGTACCGATGACATGCCATAACCTGAGTTTTCAATGGCTCGGATAGCCGCTTTTTTAATCTCAGGATGGTCAGACAGTCCAAGATAGTTATTGGCACAGAAGTTAAGCACCTCACGGCCATCGGTGATCTTGATGAGCGCATCTTGTGGGGAGGTGATAATGCGCTCAGTTTTATACAGTCCCGCCGCGCGTATATCGCTGATTTCTTGCTGTAAATGTTTTTGAAACGCCTGATACATAAATATTCCTTTTTGATATTCTTAGAGTCTTCATTGGTAATGCAAATACTGGTAATGTAGATATTAGGACTGCTAATGGGAACAATCTATCAAAGCTACACATATCCTATCTTCAGTAAAACCAACGATAGGAAAACCAACGATATGGTTCGAGCAATGATGCTGTCTATAATCCCGTAGGCGGTAATTCTATCATTAGCTCATCGCAATAAGTAGCCCAGGCAACAATCCTATAATAAGCAACTGTATTCTCGCTTTGATGTAGACACTTTTGCGTAAAGTGTGATTCGGCTGAAGGAGATGATACGCAAGCAATGCTTTCTCAACTAAAGGATAGAGCACAATATAAAGAAGGATGCCAGTCATCATGCCAATGATAGAAGGTATTGACAGTTAGATGGCTATTCATCCTTCGAATTCTCAAGAGCCTCGCCTTGCGCCTTAGCAATCAACTCATGAATCTTCGCGCTCTCTCTAAGGACACAAGCCTCATACGCAGAGAGTGGCTCAGTTTCCTGCTCTTTTTCATGTGCTTGATTGGCCTTTTCTTCTAGATATTTCTGAAGTTCGTCTTGTTCATCTTTATCATTGTATTGAGAATTACTCATGGCTTAGGTCTCCTCATATTTTTGTCACTTAATAAAAGTCATCACGACCAGCATACTTCTTGTTCAGTGCTTGTAATATTGCATAGGTTTCTAAATCTAGCTCGCCCGTTGGCTGCTGCGGTCTGAAATGTAATTGAAAGGCATAAACGACATTGCGACTGGCTTTATCCCATTCATCGCTATCATTGATTTGATAACCATAATCGCGAAACGCTTGCTTAATCTCAGGTATCGTTGCTGCTGAAAATGCATCTTGATTCATAAAAAATTGCTTATCAAAGTCATCATACCAAGCGCCGATGCCGTGCTCTTTATACAGGCGCTCCCAAGGGAACTTGGCACCGGGGTCGATTTTACGCGAGGGTGCCATATCGGCATGACCAATGACATTCTTGGGAGAGATGTGATAGCGCTTTGACAAATCCTGCACCAATTGCGCGACTTTTTTAATCTGAACCTCATTAAATTCTACATAATGCTCATAAGGATGGTAGTCGAGTTCGCTATTTTTTAAAGCGTTTCGATATTCAGGCTTGATGCCTGCATTGACAATCTCGATGCCGATAGAGGTATCGTTAAGTATCGTTCTGCCTGCAAAGCCGCCATTGCCTGCATGCCAAGCACGTTCACTTTCAGGAACTAAGTTATAAATTTTATTATCGTCATGATCTAAAATTAAGTAGTGAGCGCTGACATCACCGGTGGTCAAAAGCTTAATAGCGCGGGCATTGTTGCTCACCGTATAGTGCAGGATAATGGTTTTGATGCGCTCGCTTTTGCCCGTTGCCTGATAAGTCTCGCTATCAACGACGAAAGGTTTAGGGTTCGCTATTTGGATATTAGTAGTCGTCACGCAGCCAATTAGGGGCAGCGTTAGGACAAATGCTAAAAAGAGATTTTTTACCATGAACGATTAACCTTGTTTAATCTTCTTCGCCAAAACGGTTTTCCAGCTGTCCTCCAAACACTCAATCGCCAGCCACGGCCCAATCACCTCTGCATCAAACTTCTCTTTTGAATTAGCCAGCTGCCATAACTTTTCCAGCGTCGCAAAAGGATAGGGGCGCTCAATTAAATAAATCGGCAAATCAGCGTTAATCATGCCATCACGAACGACGTCAAAATACCAACCAGCGATACCTTGTTTGGTTACCCAAGAGGCGATATTTGGCACTTTACTCAATTTAAACTGACCGATTTGGTCGTTGATTTTGAAGCAAGGGCGGCGCGGTTGCACAATACGTAATTGTACGCTGTCATTAGTGTCAATATCGCCATACTGCCTACCATATTCAAAGACGTCACCAATACAAACGTTAGACTCGTCCATTTCTGGCAAACCGTTTACCGCTTCAGTTGTTAAGTTTTCACCCAAGGTTCCAATGCGTACCTTTAGACCAAACTCAGCGTTAATTTTATCGTAAGTTGCCGTTGCTAGTTGATGCACAGCTTTTAGCGGGCCGCCATGATGGCGTCTATCGGCTTGCTCATCGGTAGTTAAGCCCATAAAATTGACAGCAACAGGCGCTTCGATAGGTGCTTTATCAATCGCGCTTATCTGCTCACGAGCAAACGGCATGGCTTTACCTGCTCGGACGCAGGTTAAATTGGCGATATGTAGCGGCAGTGTTTGGTTAAAGTCGATGATGTTTTCTTTGATGGCAGAGTCTATTTGTTCCATGCTCATTAGATTTCCTAATTCAGGGGAATTTATTAGGTAAGTGACGATAGTGTTATAGATATTTATAGTGGTTATTATCTTAGCTTAATCATGCGCCTGATTATACGGTTTCGGTATTTTAAAGTTTATCAATGCCTTAAAATTTAAATAAAAAAAGACCAGAATAGATATCTGGTCTTTTTATGAAGCCATTTTGGTAATAGACAGCCTTATTTGTTTTTATTGCGGCGACCAGCAGTTTTCTTTTCACGCGGCACGGCAACCAGCTCAGCCAATTGATCAGGCGATGACCATAGACCTTCTAAGTCATAAAATTCACGGGCTTGCGGCGTCATCATATGCACGACAACCGCGCCCAAATCAATCAAAGTCCAGTCGGAATCTGTACCACCTTCACGGCCAAGTGGCATAAAACCTGCTTGCTTAGCTTCGGCACCGACGCTGTCAGCCATCGCGCGGACGTGGCGTTTTGAGGTTCCGTCAGCGATAATGATGCGTTCCATCACGTCAGTTAAGTTTTCTACGTTTAGGACGGTGATATTTTTCGCTTTCATGTCGTCAAGCGTGTTTTCGACTACTGCTAAGCATTCTTTTAAGCGTTCTTCAGTCATGGTATTGGTCATAAATGGTCATCTCTTCAATCATAAATATTAAAAATAAAATAGTAAATCGTCCCATTGGCTGAGCTAACGAGGCCTTCAACAGTGAGATAGGTGGGCAATCGTTTTTTGCGGCAAATGGGAGAAAGTAGGCAATATTAAAAGTATAAGGCGATTTTAACGGAATTGAGCAGCAGAATATAGCTGATGGGCGATAATATATTGATAAACGGCAGGATTTAGCCATTTAGCAAATGAATTGGGTGTAGTAGGGTTAATGATAGCATTTATTGACTGAAAAGTTGCGATTTGCATTTTGGCAGTGTGTTTTATATCCATCAATTGCGGCGCTCGCGGCAATTGCTGGCGCAGCTTCTGGCGAACTTGGGTGCTCGATATCGCTGTCACAGGGCGCGAGTCTATATAAATGCGGCCTCGTATGACATTTTTCAAGTTGGTGCGGTCTGTTAAATGCTGCAAATTTGGCGTGACGAGGTCAGTAGCTGAGTCAGCGACTAAGCTTTGCAGTGGTATGGGAAGCTGAGATTGCAGAGCAGTTGAGTTTTGCATTACCAAATCGTTATCAGCGCGTTGTTTATTTTCATCAGGATTTTTAGCAGAGCTGTCGTTTTGGGAAATGCTAACACGATTGAAAATCCATAAACTGACATAATCAGTCAGTACCAAACCGTCATTCCATTTATCTAAACTCTGGGCGCTGTCCATTCCCATAATAAATATCAGACTGTCATGCGGATAGCGTGCACGTAAGGTTTTTACGCTATTGATCGTATAGACAGGCGGCGTTTGCCACAGCTCAAGCTCATTAATTTGTAGCGGGGTATCTTTTATGGCCAGCTTTAACATGGCCAATCGGTGCTCAGGATTGGTGCTTTGTTCTTTAAAGGGCGAGCGCGCATTGGGCAATAATGACACCTGAAGCTTACGCTGTTGTAGCGTAGCTATCGGTAATAAACTCTGATAAATATACAACGCCATTTGCAAATGACCGTTATGGACAGGATCAAATGAGCCGCCCAAATAGGCGCGAATGGCGGGCGCAGGGTTTTTGATAAAATGATGAGCGGTAGAATTAGACATAAATAAGCAAAAATTACTGCTTCTGGGCGTTGTGGTTAAATGACTTTAGGTGAACTATAGCATTATTGCGAGCAGCCAAGTAGGCTCACGGCGTCAAAAACGCTTACCTTTACTAAAAAACCGACCATCATGTTGATAGTCGGTTAAATATAGGATGATTAAGCATCATTTTGATGCTATTAAATCGCGTCGCTGTGCGCTTGGATGGCGGTCAGGGCGATGGTGTAAATAATATCATCGACCAAGGCCCCACGTGACAAGTCATTAACGGGTTTATTTAAACCTTGTAGCATCGGCCCAACACTGACCACATTGGCGCTCCGTTGAACGGCTTTATAGGTAGTGTTTCCTGTATTTAGATCGGGGAAAATAAAGACATTGGCTTGACCGGCAACGGGTGAGTCAGGCGCTTTTTGTTTACCAACGCTCATCACAGAAGCCGCGTCATATTGCAATGGGCCATCGACTTTTAGATCAGGCGCACGCTCACGAACGATTTGGGTCGCGCGGGTGACTTTTTCGACGTCGGCTCCTGTTCCTGATGAGCCTGTTGAGTAGCTAATCATCGCAACTTTTGGATCGATACCAAAAGCAGCGGCCGATTGTGCCGATTGAATAGCGATTTCAGCCAGCTCTTCGGCGTTCGGATCTGGGTTAATGGCACAGTCGCCATAAACCACCACTTGCTCAGGCAACAGCATAAAGAAAACGGACGAAACCAGCGAGTACTGCGGCGCGGTTTTAATCAACTGAAATGCTGGGCGAACGGTATTAGCCGTGGTATGTTCCGCCCCAGAAACGAGACCGTCGACTTCACCCATCTGGAGCATGGTCGTCCCTAGATAAACGGTATCTTTTAAATATTCAGCGGCGACCTCTTCGTTGGTTTTACCCTTACGGCGCTCGACTACCGCTGCGATATATTTATCCATATCAAGGGTGTCAGGGTCGATAATCTCTATGCCTTCGGGCAAGACCAAATCGCGATTTTTTGCCACTTGTTCAACGTCACTGCGTTTAGCGAGAAGCACACAATTGGCAATACCACGGCTTTGGCAGATGCACGCAGCTTCGACCGTTCGCGGCTCAGAACCTTCTGGCAGGATGATACGTTTTTTGGCCTTTTGCGCCTTTTTGACTACCTGATGACGAAATGCGGAAGGTGACAGACGCGTCTCATACTCGTGGCTAAAATATTCTTTAATCCAGTTAAGGTCTAGATGCGCGGCGACATAACGCGCCACTTCTTCGGCGCGCTCGGTGTCATCGCTTGGAATCTCAGCGCTCATGTGCACAAGGCTTTGAACCGTCTCATAACTGTCACTTTCAACACTCATGACAGGAATGCCGGTTTTTAATGCTGATTGCCAAAGCTCAGTGACCGTTGGGCTTGGAACCACGCCGCCCGTCAATACCAATCCTGCTAAAGGAATACCGTTGATACAGGCAAGTCCTGCTGCCAATAATAAATCATCGCGGTCACCTGGAACAACGACAAGCGTGCCGCGTTTAAACACTTCATCGACGCGTGCAACCGAGCGAGCAGTCAGACTGATTCGCGTGATACGGCGAGATTTTGCTTCACCAACGTTTAGCCATGTGGCATCAAGTTCAGCGGCGATGTCCCATGTACGAGGAACAGAGAGCGAGTCACTAAACGGGACGACCCCGATGATTCGGAACTGCTCAGTATTAAAATACGGTGATAGGCGCTGAACTTCTTGCATAAAGCCGTCGTCTAAATGGACGATGGCTTCGCCTGGAGCGACCATTTGATTTTCGATGGTAGCTTGAACATTTGGCAAATCATGCATACGCATTAAAATACAGCCTAACGTGCGATCGCTGGCGACGCCACCAAATTCACGGGCATATACGTCGAGCTTATCGGCTAAATAAGCAGGTTTACTGGTATCTGCAGTACTGACAAAGATGATTTTGGCATCTAAAGCATGGGCAATAGCGCGATTGATTTGTGAGGCATAAGAGATCTCGGTCGTTGATACTAGGCCTTCGCAAATGACCACATCGTAGTCATCACCGAGGGTATGATAGTTAACGACCACCTCTTCCATCAAGGCGTCAAGATTGTCATCACCAAGCATCCGCTCAACGCGTTGACGGCTGATAGATTTGGGCGGATTAAGGCCAAAAGCATGCATGGCTAAGGCGCTTGAGCTGTCTAAGCTACTTTGTTTATCAAGAGGGTCGTCTTGTAAAAACGGTTTCATAAATCCTGCTTTGATACCGTTATAGTCAAACGCACGAATCAAACCTAATGCCGCCGACGTCACTCCGATACCGCGACTGATGGGCACAAGTAAAAAAGTTTGCATAATGTATCCTACTATTTATTCTATTTTTAAAGGGTGGGCGTGTTAAAAAGCCTATTATTCTCGCGCTACAAGAAAAATATCGTGTTCTCTTATAGCAGAGGGTTGTTTTTATTGTAGATTCAACATTTATAGAATCCAGCCTTATAAACCTATCCTTATAAACCCAGCGCTTGACGCGTTTCTTGTGCGATGCGGCACTCTTCATCGGTTGGCACAACCCACAGCTCAACACTACTACCTTCAGCATGAAAACTGCCTTCACGGCCACCGACCAAGCTGGCGTTTTTATCAGCATCTACTTTGATACCAAAATGCGGCATCATCTCTAAAATGCGCGCACGCGTGGTGACCGAGTTTTCGCCGATACCGCCTGTAAAGACAATTCCGGTAAAGTCCGGTAGGGCACAGCTAAAGCTGGCGAGGTATTTGGCGATGCGGTAGCAGAACATCTCAATCGCAAGCCGTGCATCTTGATGCCCCTCACTAGCCGCTTGTTCAATGGTACGTAAATCATTTGACAAGCCTGAGATGCCAAGCAGACCGCTTTCATTATTGAGCATTTTATCCGTTTCTTCTAAGCTCATTCCCAGTTGGCGCTTGAGATGAATGTGTAAGCTTGGATCGACATCACCGCTGCGTGTCCCCATCATGAGGCCTTCAAGCGGCGTCAATCCCATGCTGGTATCTAGACTTTTGCCATCATAGACAGCAGTGGCTGAGCAACCATTCCCTAGATGGGCGGTTAACCAGCCATGCGGCCCTTTGGCACTGGTAATGTTGCTGGCGCGTTCTGAGACATAAGCGTGCGAGGTGCCATGAAAGCCATAACGACGAATTTTATATTCTTCATAAAGGACTTTTGGAAGCGGATAACGGAAAGCAACGGGTGGCATGGTTTGGTGAAAAGCGGTATCAAATACCACCGCTTGCGGAATCTCAGGATAAATAGCTTGTACTGCTTCAATACCCAAAGCATTGGCAGGATTATGTAGAGGCGCTAGCACTTTTAGTCGTTTTACTTCTTCTAAGACATGCGCATCGACCCGCACAGCTTCTGAGTATTCTCGGCCGCCATGTACCACCCGATGACCAACGGCAATAAAGTGATACTGTCTTAATAACTCAAGGATTTTCGTTAAGGCAAGCTTGTGACGACCACCAGCAATGGCGATTTCTAGTTTTTCACCATTTAACGTCGTGTGTTTAATACGGGCGGTATCAAGACCTAAGTTTTCTGCCAGACCCGTGATACGCGTGCTATCGTCATCGCTAATCAAAGCATATTTGATGGAAGAGGAGCCGCAGTTGAGGACTAAAGTGGGATTATTTAGGGTTAATGCTTCAGAGTTTTTATTATTAAAAGTGTTGGTTACGCCAGCGCTCATACTCTATCCTTAGATTTTATGTTGTGAGTGGAGATATGTAAGTGGATATTGGTAAGTGATGAATCGACATCGATTATCACCGGCTGTATACACAAAAACCAGCCATATCCTTGCTGGCGTATGTCAAACAACTGACATACGCAACAATTATATCGCTGATTTTTATTATTAATTTTTATCATTTTTGGACTTACAGGCTTTTTAAAGCCTCTTAAAAAAATATAAAATGCCGAAAATATTACTGCTTTTAAGGTCAATAAAACGCATCCTAGCACCTCATTACAGGTGTAAGGGCTAACTATAATGTACCATATTTTAAATCTCATACCACGACAACTATCAGATTTGAATTAGGATAGACCGTCACGTCAGTTCCTAATTCTAATAAATTTATGCGTCAGTCAGAGGTAGTAGGCGCACAGCTTTGTCGAATAATGCTATGATTAAAAAATTGTCCTATTATCCCGATTGCAGCCTTATTTTCGCTGATAGTGATT
>NZ_DKGQ01000025.1:34138-135879 GCF_002453355.1 Psychrobacter sp. UBA6766
TTATCGCCTGCAAACCACTGCAAGATGAAAGGTTAACCATTTTATGTTTACTATACGCCGTACCTCAAATTTTAACAGCCCTAATTTCAGCGTTGTTTTCAAATCTTCTGCTATCTATAAGCTCATTGTCGCGACGCTCGTGATAGGGTCAGCGTCATTGGTAGGCTGCGGGCAAAAAGGCGATTTGTACTTGACAGAGCCCAGTAGTCAAACGGTTAAAGATAATGTACCTGCGCTTGAGAGTTCCAGTCATCCACAGGATGCTGCCTTTACTGGTATCGACGATGATGACTATCAAAAACAGCGCTATCTGGAGCAGCAGCAAGTACTACCTGAGCCAAGTGACGATCCCAACGATTACTAATTTTTATTAAAAAAGCAATCTTTCCCAAAGCTTTTTAAGTTTATCCCAACGTTTAATGTTTACCTAAATCACCTGATGAGATTAGAGATATTTATATGAGTCATTCTGAGCGTCAAACGGACGATTCCGTCACTACCCAAACTGAGCAGGGATTATATGTGCATCCTGAAGCTTTAACCGCCCATTTGCCCGCACTGGGTTATCGCGAAGATACGCTATATATGGAGCAGGTAAGTATTAATGAGGTGGTTAAGCACTATGGTACGCCGTGCTATGTGTATTCAAAACAAGCGATTTTAGACGTTTATCAGGCTTATACTGCTAGTTTTGCCAGTCTACCGCACCAGATATGTTATGCCGTAAAAGCCAATTCTAACCTTGCCGTACTTGGCGTCTTGGCGCAAGCAGGAGCAGGATTTGATATCGTATCTCGTGGCGAGTTAATGCGCGTGTTGGCAGCCGGTGGCGAGGCTGCGCGCGTGGTTTTTTCAGGCGTTGGCAAAATGTACAGCGAAATCGAATATGCGCTGAATCAAGGTATCGGCTGCTTTAACGTCGAGTCAATCAGTGAATTGGCGCTAATCAACGAAGTCGCAAAGCAGCTTGATAAGAAAGCGCCAATTTCACTACGGGTCAATCCAAATGTCGACGCCAAAACCCATCCGTATATCTCAACAGGCTTAAAAGACAATAAATTTGGTATTGCCCATGAAGAAGCTGTTGTCGTTTATGAGCAAGCGGCGCAGTTATCGCATATCGATATCGTTGGTATCGACTGCCATATCGGCTCACAATTAACTGAGGTTGCACCATTTGTAGCGGCACTAGATAAAGTGATTGAGCTGATACATAGCCTGCGTGATAAAGGTATCGAGCTGCGTCATATCGATTTGGGCGGCGGACTTGGCGTTCGTTATATTGATGAGACGCCCGTATCTATCGATGCATTTGCCCAAGCATTATTGCCAAAACTGAGCGAGCTTGGCTTAATGGTGCTTTTTGAGCCAGGTCGTAGTATCGTGGCCAATGCTGGCGTGTTATTAACCAGAGTTGATGTGCTCAAACCGACGCCACATAAGAACTTTGTCATTGTTGACGCGGCAATGAATGATTTGATTCGCCCTGCTTTATATCAGGCCGAAATGGCCGTGATTCCAAGCGTTTTGCCTAAAAACGACATCGATACTGACGGCACGCAGCCATGGGATATCGTCGGCGCAATTTGTGAGACGGGTGACTTTTTAGCAAAAGATCGTTTATTGTCTCTCTCGACGGGCGACGTGTTAGCCATCACTGGTGCCGGCGCGTATGGCTTTACCATGAGTAGCAATTATAATTCACGACCTCGCGCCAGTGAGGTGATGGTAGCTGATGACCGTCACCAACTGATTCGCAAACGTGAAACGCTTGAATCTTTATATGCTGATGAAGTGTTGTGGCAAGATCAATAGTTCCTTTAGCCAATTTAGTGTTTACGAGTTTTTTTAATTAAAAATGACCCATTGTTATAACGACAATGGGTTTTTTATTGCTTGCTTTAATGAAAAGTCTATTAAGAGACATAATTTGACGGCATAAGACTTATTTAGCATAACGTTAACTTAGCACTTGGTAGCGGTGATAATTATGATTGTATCTGACAGCGTGCTAATATAAGGCATACATAAAAATAGGATAGGATAACAAGGATATGCTAATAGAATTTACAAAAATGCATGGGCTGGGCAATGATTTTATGGTCATCGATTTGGTGACCCAGCGCTTAGAGTTAACCAAGGATTTGGTGCAACTGTTGGGTGATCGTCATTTGGGTATCGGCTTTGATCAACTGCTTGTGGTTGAGCCACCAATGCGTCCCGACGTTGATTTCAGTTATCGCATTTTTAACACCGATGGTACTGAGGTTGAGCAATGTGGCAATGGTGCACGCTGTTTTGCCCGTTTTGTGCAAGCCCGAAAATTGTCATTTAAGCAGCGTCTGCGTGTTGAAACGGCAAGCGGCATTATCTCCTTGACGACTGACCGTTATGGCTGGGTCGAAGTCGATATGGGAAAGCCCAAGTTTGAGCCAAGCGAGATTCCTTTTACTCCAAGAGCAACGACCAAAATCCAAAACGCCTATCATTTAAACGTCAATGGCACGCCGGTACAGCTGTATGTCGCCAATATGGGAAATCCGCATGCGGTAATCAGGGTTGATGACGTCCTTGAAGCTGATGTTGAAACCTTGGGCAAAGCCATTGAATCACATCCGGCCTTTCCAGAGCGCGTCAATGTTGGCTTTATGCAAGTCATGAATCAGCGTCATATTCGTCTGCGGGTTTATGAGCGCGGTGTCGGTGAGACTCAAGCTTGCGGTACAGGCGCTTGTGCGGCAGTAGCTGTGGGTATCCGTGAAGGCTGGCTCGATGAAGGCGAAGACGTACGCGCGCAGCTTTATGGCGGCAGCATGATTGTCAAATGGCAGCCGGGTTATTCAGTGATGATGACTGGTCCAACGGCCTTTGTCTATGAAGGTGTCTTTAGCCCAGATGGTCTGATGGCGCAAGCGGGAATCGCCCCCAATCCAGAAGGCTAATAAATCATGACGACAGCGCCTAGCTCGGATATTAAGTCAAACACTGAGTCAAACACATGGCTATCAGCAGAATTGGCAAAATCTATCGAAGCAGATAGCATGCTGTGTGAACTGTTAGCGCCAGTACATCGTTGGCTAAACACACTATCAGTGCGAAATCATTCTGAGCATACGCTGACGGCTTATTTTGCGGGACTAAACCAATTGGCGTTATTTTTACGTGGGAAGCGTTTGACGTGGTCGCGCTGTGACAAGCGCCAATTAGCCCAACATATCAGTCAGCGCCTTGATGAAGATAAGCTGGCACTGGCTAGTGTCCAACAAGAGCTATCCGCTATCCGTCATTTTTATGGTTGGCTGATAGAAGAGGGTTTAGCGCGTATCAATCCAACCACTGGCTATCAGCTCAAGCGTAGCCCCAGACCTCTACCATCTATTGCTGATGTTGATTTACTGACGCAATTGCTAGACCAAGGAATTCCAGGTACGCCAGAGCAGGCGCGCTTGTGGTTACGCGATAAAGCGATGTTTGAATTGCTTTATAGCAGCGGACTGCGAGTCGGTGAGTTGGTTGCGCTCGATATGGCAGATGTGGATTTGGCTGACTTACGCGTTCGCGTGACGGGTAAAGGTAATAAAACGCGCTTAGTACCATTAGGAAATAAAGCAGCAGAGGCCATTAAACGTTATCTACCACATCGCAATTTGTGGGTCGAGCAGATGGATAGTGCGTTATTTATTAGTGAGAAATTAGGTACGCGCTTATCAACACGGGCAGTGCAGCAGCGTCTCAAAGTTGCTGCTACGCGCGCTGGAATCGCACAAAATATGTATCCACATCTACTGCGTCACTGCTTTGCGTCGCACATGCTTTCAGGAAGTGGCGATTTGCGCGCTGTTCAAGAAATGCTCGGGCATAGTGATATTAGTACCACGCAGATTTATACCCATGTCGATTTTGCTAAATTGACACAAGTTTATGATCGCGCCCATCCACGCGCGACTCATGGTCGAAATGATGATATCAGTTAAGTTTCAATTTCATTTTTAACCCTTCAATCCTACATTTATGCCAAACGATGACAATCAAAGATAGGCATTTTTTGTCGTCCTTGCGCTTGAGTGGCTTTGTCTAACGTTGCTAAGACGATGGCATAATTCTTCTGCTCTTTATTTACCGCTTGTTTATTCAACTCACTATCCTCGTAGCTATTGATAATTGTGCCATCATAAGCGCTAATCGTTGTATGCCCCCATGTTTGGCGGGTATTATCGTCCTTATAAGTGTGCTCGCCACCTTGCGCGGCGCCAATCACCATGCATTGACTATCCAAAGCCCGCGCGCGTAGCAATAGCGACCAATGCGCTTGTCCCGTTAAATAAGTAAATGCCGATGGCGCACTTAATAGTTCTGCGCCCGCTTGCCGCAGTCGCTGCGCCAATGCTGGAAAGCGTAAATCAAAGCAAACCATCATACCGAGCTGATAAACGGCTGCATCGATTTCAAGTGGCACGACAACCGTTTGTGTACCTGGTTCAAAGGTTGCCGCTTCATTATAGCTGCCTTGCTTATCAGCAACGGTTGCGGTAAATAAGTGAATCTTGTCATAGCGAGCCACTCGCGTCCCATCGGGGGCAAATAGCTGACTGACTTGACGTAGCCTATTATTAGGTACAATGGCGCCATCAGGACGATAAGAGCAGGGTAGCGAGCCTGCTAATACATAAATACCATAGCTGCGCGCATATTCTGCCATCGTGGCCGATAGCTCATCGAAACGCTCAGCGGTAACAAATTGCTTGCCCATGCTACAGCAGTTTTCTGGTAAAACGACCAACTTGGCGCCTTGTGCGCGCGCATCGATGATAGCGGCCTTTATATCAGCTAAATTGTCTTCGATGTTTTGCTGGCTATTCATTTGGACGGCAGCAATCGTCATTGATTGGTTCTTTGTTAACTCATTCATAATAGTATTCTCAATTTTTAAGCTGTATAGAGCTTTTGCTCTTCCTTATTTTTATTTTGTTTTCATTTAATATTTGAAATTTTAGTCTTTAATCGTGGTTTGGATGCATGGTCTTAGTGAACAGTTTTGGCATTGTCTAAGTCCTGAGTACTTATAAAGATTACTAACTTCTTAACGCTTGAGCAAATGATTACGAATGCTTCAAGCGCACAGGATATAAATTAACGTAGCAACATTGTAGCAAAAAATGCTATCGTCATGACCTGATAGGGTAAAGCGCTTATTAATGATGCTAAGCACTAATAAGTGCAGGCTTTAACCAGCATAACATATTGAATCTCACCACGATCGGAGTGTAATAAGTCACCCATGAGTATGTCGTTTGGATTAGCGGCCACGCTAAGCACCTCACAAAAACTGACCCCGCAGATGCAGCAAGCCATTAAATTGCTGCAGCTCTCTAGTCTTGAGCTCGCGCAGGAGGTGCAGGCGAAGCTTGACAGTAATCCATTGCTTGAGCGTGTCGAAGATGATGAAGAGGACTACGATAATTACGACAGCAGTAACACTGAGGGGCTAAATGAGTTTGGAGAGTCATTAACGCTAGACAGTTGGAATCAAAGCACGAGCGTTGATTCGTTTTCTACGTCTACTCATTCATCAGAGGATGGTGTGCATTATGATAACAATAGCAGCGACGACACTGTCTTTAATGACACTATCAGCGATAGCTTAGATAAGTTACAGCAAGCCAGTTTTGATGATGAAGCGATCGACAACCATGCATTGGACGCCGACGATTATAGCGGCTTTGACAGTGGTAGTGATGCCTCTGCCGCGACAGGCTCAGGTAGTCTTTCAACTCAATCAGGGCATGGAGGCAATGAAGACTTTGATAGCTACCAAGGCAGCACCAGCGCGTCAATTCAAGACCATGTACGCTGGCAATTGAACTTTAAGCATCTCTCCGAAACAGACACACTTATCGCTGAATACTTGATAGACTCCATGGATGAGATGGGCTTTGTGCGCCTTGACATCGATGACTTGCTACAAAGCTTTGATACCATGGCGAGTTTTTATCAATGGGATGAGCGCGTTGAGCACGATGAGGTCATGGTGGTACTACGCATTATTCAGTCATGCGACCCGCTTGGGGTTGGCGCACGCAATCTAAATGAGTGCTTGGCGATTCAATTATCTAAACTGCATCCTACTACTGGCTATTTAAGAGAAGCGCAGGCATTGTTGTCTGCCAGCGAGCACTTGGTCAGCAATAATATCAAAGCACTCACTGAACTCACAGGACTTGTGCCTGAACAAATTACCCCCGCGCTTAATTTACTACGTACGTTAAATCCTTCACCTGGTTTGCTGTTTCAAAGTAGCCAGCCCGATTATATGCAACCATCAGAAAGCTACGATATTCCTGATGTGTTGGTCACGCCTATTCGGCGCCACCATACCAACAAAAGCAATACGACTGCGCAAGAAGACGGCTGGTACGTACGCCTTAATCCTGAGACCCTACCAAAGCTACGGATTAATCAAGAATACGCCAACTTAGTCAAACGTGGCGATGACAGCCCTGACAATCAATATCTGCGTGAAAATCTTACCGACGCGCGCTTATTTATTCGAAGTATCGAAGAGCGTAACCAGAACCTGTTAAAAGTAGCAACCAGTATCGTGCGCTATCAGCAAGAGTTTTTGCAATATGGCGCAACTGCCATGCAGCCCCTTGTTTTAAAAGCCATTGCCGAAGAGGTTGGTTTGCACGAATCGACCGTTTCGCGTCTAACGACAAGTAAAACCATCTTAACCCCGCAAGGGCTGTTTTCCCTCAAGCACTTCTTCTCTTCACACGTTAGCAGTAGCGATGGTGATATCTCCTCAACCGCTATTAGCGCCATGATTAAACAACTCATCGCTGATGAAGACCCTAAAAAGCCCTTATCTGATAGCCGCATAAAAGATTTTTTATTTACAGAAGGTATCGATATCGCTAGACGAACGGTTGCCAAATATCGTGAAGCGATGAATATCGGCTCCTCCACTCAGCGAAAACAAAAATATTAAATGTTGCCATTCAATATCTTATAAATGTTGTACCGCCATAATTAAGCCAATTTGTACATAAATAAAAAATAAAATTTTTTGATTATATAGAAACATGAGGGAAACATCATTTAATATTACATTTACTTACAATTGTATGGCTTGCTACTCTTCCGTTTTCATGACAAATTAGAGACATACCAACAAAGAAAACCAAGTACCGGTTTGGCCTATTTTGATCATATTAATATGATAAAAATGCATTTTCATATCAATAAAGGAGTAGAAGAATAAAGCCATTAGTTATTAATAACTGACAGGCCAAACTTTATGATAAGAAAGGTACTCGGTAAATCATTGGTAAGGCGGAATGATACAAGCTGTGAAGCGAGATCATCTGCTGATTTGATTGTAAGTAACAATATAAGCAATAATAAAAGGACGATAATATGAATGTTTCTATCAGTGGTCACCATATCAGTGTTACCGAAGCCATGGACAATGCCGTTCGCGAAAAACTTGTAAAAGTAGAGCGTCACTTCGATCAGATTCAAAGTATTCAAGTAAAATTATCGCTAGACAATAGTGGCTCAAGTGATGGCGGTAAGAAGACTCATAAAGCCGAGGCAATTATGCGAGTCGCAGGTCAAGAAATGTTTGTCCAAGCCTGTGAAGACGATATGTATAAAGCCATTAATGAGATGGCAGACAAGCTTGATAGACAAGTGCGTAAATACAAAACCCGTCAAGACCGTCAAAAACTACAGGGTGCTGGGCGTGATGGACGCTATGAAGATTTAACGACGGATGACGCTGCTCCAGCGATGTAGTTTGTCTGTCATAGCTTTAAGTCGTAGATGGCTCTGTTGCCATTATTGTTTGATAAACTTTAGCCTATAAGATAATTATTATAAAAAGCATGGTTATTAAGCAAATATATTAAAACGATGGACAATTTAGTCATTAAAACGATTTAGTTACTCAAAAGTAGGACCGACTAAAAAAGACCTCAACGTGTCAACGTCAGAGGTCTTTTTTTGTGATCAAGTTTAAAAATATCCAGTCGAAAGCATGCTACTTCAGAACTCATTGGCTTGATTTTAATATATGAGGCATGGGCGTGTGGTTTAACCGCCACCAACCGCTTGGACGACTTCTATATTCATGCCTTCAATGATACGTAGTTTATCAAGCTCGCTTTTTGGCACCAGTTCACCGTCAATTTCAACGGCATAACGACCTTTACTAAGTCCGAGCTCGTTGACGACCATTTGTACAGTTTGATGCGTAGTTTGTAATCTTTTACCATTGACACTAATCGTACTCATAATATGTGCTCCCTAATAATTGAATATTCCTTTTACCAAGTTTATTTAGATTATTTATTGTAGCTGCTGATCAGTTGCGTCATCAGTTTTGACGGGGCGTTTAAGTATTTTAGTCACTTGGATGGCAGTAGCTATTAAGAAAATTCCTATTAAACATATTCTCAATCTAAGCAGCTTTTCCTATTGACCTAAACGAAATGTCGAGATGGCAAGCCATAGCCAACCCGCAATCATCAGCACCCCACCAATAGGTGTAATCGCCCCAAACCAGCGCGGTGCACCAAGCGTCATCGCATATAAACTACCTGCAAAGATGAGCGCCCCGATTTGTAGAAGCCAAGCTGTTGTTTGGGTCGTATAATTGAGGCGAATTAACACACCAACGAGCAACAACCCTAGTCCGTGTATGAACCAGTATAAGGTCGCCGTTTGCCACCATTCAAGCTGCTGGATGCTGATCGAATTTTTGAGACCATGAGCACCAAATGCACCCAAAGCAACGGCAATAGCCATATTAATCGCCGCAATACTTATCCAATTTAGCATGATAAAAATCGTCTTATAAATGAAGCTTTAATAATAGGTGTTTTCTGACTCACAAGCTAAAGTTTATTGAATATCATCAGGTAAAATAACGCTATCAATGGTCATTGCTTCACGAATTTTATCCATGGCATTTTTTTCGATTTGGCGGACGCGCTCTGCTGAAATAGAGTAAACCGCTGCTAGCTCATGCAAGGTTGATTTTTGCTCAGAAAGCCAGCGCTGCTCGACGATATCGCGTGAACGATCATCTAAGGTGTCCATTGCCGCAAGTAGTGCAGATGAATTGTTTTCTTCCCAATCTGTTTCTTCAATCATCTCAGCAGGGTCGATGCCATCCTCTAAAAAGAGCTGTGGTGCGTAGCGACCATCGTCATCATCGCTTGATTGCGCTTCAAATGAGGCATCATAAGATGTCAGGCGTGACTCCATTTCGAGCACTTGTTTGCGCGTCACATTTAAGTCATTAGCAATGGCGTCGGCTTCTTCGATGGTCAACTGGTTATTGGTCTTTTTAAGACTGCGTAAGTTAAAGAATAATTTACGATGCGCTTTAGTAGTAGCCACTTTAACAATTCGCCAATTACGAATGACGAATTCGTGAATCTCAGCCTTAATCCAATGCACGGCAAAGGATACCAAACGCACACCTTTATTGGGATCAAAGCGTTTGACGGCTTTCATTAATCCTAGATTGCCTTCTTGAATCAAATCTGCTTGCGGCAAACCATAGCCTGAGTAGCTACGTGCTATATGAATCACAAAGCGCAGGTGCGACATCACGAGCAGGCGCGCAGCTTCGACATCGCCCTCATCATAATAGCGATGGGCAAGCTCCTGCTCTTGCGTTGGTGTCAAAATCGGAATTTGATGGACGGTATTGATATAAGCACCCAAGTTTACGCCAGGCGCTGATAGATGTGTTGGCATGGCAGGCACTAAATCACGGGTACGCGTGTCGCTAAGTGTGCTTGCATCATAAGGCGGGCGTGCCGCCGCCGCTTTTAGTGCCGCATCGCGTGCTTCGTTTTTCTCAGGTGCTGCGCTGTCTTTTTTACGGGTATTTGCAGCGTCATTAGGAGTATTAGCCATATTCTTGACCTTGGTTAAAATAGATAAGCAATGAGTCAGATAAAAATCTTTATAGTTATAATTGTAAAGGATAGCGCGGTTTAGTTGCTATCAGTTTTGGTAATGATGAAGTGATATATTGTATCAACTACCTTTTTAGAATGAGTTGATGACCCACTTTCACTACCTGAGGCTGTCGTCTGATTTACCACTAATAATAAAGGATTTATTGCTTCTGTTTGCTGGCTTTGCTGACAAAAAGCGCTGATATCTGCTTGCGAGTTTGGGTCAGTGGCAACCACGTATAATGACTCACCAACAGTCACATCACGAAGCGCTACTTTGGTTTTTAACAGTGGCATTGGGCAAGCAAGTCCACGACCATCCACCATATTTTTAATAATAATTATGGGCTTTTTCCAGTTCACATTATCATTTAAGTTAAAATCATCTGTTAGATTGAAACTACCTGCTGATAATAAATCTAGCAGTTGCGTTATCGTCTGTTGCTGGGATTCAGACAAAGTTTCGGCGAAACGAATAGGGTATGAGCCGCTTTCAATGACAGATTGATTACTAGCAGACATAAAATAAACCTTTAGAATATCAATGTTTGAGAATGCCGGATTTAATAGCGCCTTATTAACAAGCTTTCATCAAGAGCTATTATAGCAAATTGCCATCCCTCAATTGCAGTTGAATATAGTGATCATAATCATTGGTCAATCAGGACATCTTATTAATACTAGACATTATATTTATAGATAGGTTTATCTTATAGGCTAAAACCATCAATCGATGCTTTAAATTTGCACAAACATGTTGCGCAATCGTGACGCGTGGCAGCGTTATTGGTAGCCAAAAGTAGACTACAATTGACCTTAGATAAACAAGCTCGTATAGTCAAAAAGACGTTATGGTCACTCGTATAGGACAGGCATTTGTACTTCTCTCATAGATCATCGAAGCTTAAGAAGCTGACAATAAACACATTGGATAAATGTGCTTTTGCTCAGTCATCAAATAAGCTACCAGCGTTCAAGTTATTTCCATCGAGATTAGCGTTTGCTCTAAACTTAGGAGTATCTGCTGCATTACTGGCACTGACAACTACGGCCAATAGTGCTGGCACGCAAGCCGCGCCATTTACTTACGGTTCATGGCAGACGTCCAATGCTGAAGAATTGGATTTACCCAATTTGCGCGGACCGGGATTAAGTTTTGCTGAGCAATATCAAAACAAATTACTTGGTGAGTGGTCATTAAGGAACATCAATGGTCGCGCTAAAATGGAGCACGATCCTTGGATTTATGAAACCATAAAAGACATGACTTGGCGGTTAAATGCGCAAGCCCGTCAGCAAGCACCATTGGGTTTGGTTATTATTGATAATCCCAGTATCAATGCTTTTGCCGCGCCCGGTGGGGTAATTGGTCTTAATACAGGAACGATACTCGCGGCGAGCAGCATGGATGAGATTGCCAGTGTCGTCGCGCATGAGGTGGCACATATTAGTCAGCACCATTATGAGAGCGGGGCCGATGAGCGCAAAAAAGCCTTGCTGATGCAAATAGGCGGTATGCTGGCGGCGATTGCCGCCTCAGCAGTCGATGGTGATGCCGCAGCCGCCGTCATGATGGGTAGTCAGACTGCTACTATGAATAGCAGCATGGCTTTTAGTCGTAATAATGAGCGTGATGCTGACCGCGTTGGTATGCAAATAATGAACCAAGCGGGTTACGATCCACGGGCGATGCCGCGATTTTTTGCGACAATGAATCAAAAAAGCCAGCTGAACCAAACCGCCAATCAATTCCTGCCCAGTTTCGTACGCTCACATCCTTTAAGTAATGAGCGTTTAAGCGAGTCACAAAGCCGCGCTCAGCGCTACGATTCACTGCCATTATCCAAGCAGCAGCGTCATCAAGCATTATTTGATTTGCTTTACTGGCGTGTACAGAGTACGGGGAAGCATGTTTCTGAAACGGAGCTTATAACTGCTGCTAAAAATAGTATCGGGGCAAAATTGGCATTGATGTATTGGTACGGCGAGCAGCAACGCTTTCGTGAGGCCAGTGAGCTGTATACCGAACTGTCAGCGTTGCCAACGCCCAAGCGCCAGATATTAGAGCCGTTATTATCCATTACCCAAAGTCAGATTCTCACGGAACAAAATAAATGGCAACAAGCGGCTGAACTGCTAGAAAGTCAGCAGCGCCTGTATCCCGAGCGTCGCGACCTGCGTCTATATCTAGCTGAAGCTCTGACCAACGGAAACCAACCAGCGGAAGCGCAAGCGTTGCTCAAACCCTTGACCGAGCAGCAACCAAGTGACCGTTATGCATGGCAAAGCTTACAATTGGCCAATGAAAAAATCGCCAAAACCACAGAATCGCCGCAGCTGGCAAAAATCGCCACGATTAATGCATTGCGTTATCGAAGTCATGATCAGCTATGGAGTGGACGCTATGAGCGTGCTCTGACTTCTTTGACGCAAGCCAAGCAATTGACTGAGCAAATGCAGAAAACCGCTCAGGCCAGTAGCGCTCGACCACTACTTGCCAATATTAATGCGGAAATCAAAGCGGTAAAAACCGCCAAAGACTTTAAGCCTTAGGCGGTTGTTGCTAGCTTGGGTTTTATAAGAATTAAGCATATATAGCAGTCTGACTTTAAAACCAATATAGGGCGACTGAGACGAATTTTTCGTAGCCTCTGTCATAGCAGCAAGCAAGGAAGATTTATATCAGTCGCACGTCGCTACTCACGTATCGATTTCATTTTAAACTAATGATAACTTTTTTACCTTTGGTTAACACTGCAGCGCGTCTTTTACCAATTTAGAAATTAATGCGGGGTCAGCGCGGCCCGCCGTTTTATTTTTTAATACACCCATCACGCTACCCATATCGCGCATTGAGGTTGCGCCTTGTTGGGCGATTTCGGCATTAACTAAGACCGCAAGCTCAGCATCATCCATTTGTTTTGGCATAAACTCATTGATGATATCAATCTCAAACTGCTCTTTAGTTGCTAAATCATCGCGACCATTTTCGGTAAAAATAGTTAGTGACTCCTGACGCTGCTTGAGCTGTTTTTGGAGCACTTCTAATACTTGCGCATCGTCAAGTTCGGTCTGGCGGTCAATCTCAATTTGTTTAATGACCGCTTGCACATTGCGGAGCACTTTGACACGCTCAAGCTCACGCGCTTTCATCGAAGTTTTGATGGTGTCAGATAACGTCTGTTTCAGTTGACTCACTGTTATTATTCCTTATAAGTATGGGTAAAATAATTGTTGGTAAAGTAATTGGGGATAAAATGCTAAATAAAATCTGCCAATCATTGATCAGCAGTAATAACAAAAATTGTAGCATAAAAAACGCCACTGTTATTCATCGATAACAGTGGCGTTAGTGTAGCGCTGGTATTTAGCTAATCGTATTGGTGATTAGTACATACGAGTGGTACGAATAGTTTCGCGTTGTAATTTTTTCTTATAACGCTTTACAGCAGCGGCTTTTTTGCGCTTGCGCACTTGCGTTGGTTTTTCATAAAATTCACGCTTACGAACGTCTGATAGAACGCCGGCTTTTTCACAAGCACGTTTAAAACGACGGATAGCGATGTCAACTGGTTCGTTTTCTTTAACCTTAACTGCAGGCATGAAATCTCCTTGATTAGGATGAGATATAAGGGCATTAGTTTGGCTGTGTATTAGTATTTAGCCGTAATATCTCAAGATTATCGGCATCAGCTCAAACTAGGACAGTCTTGCACAATAGCACAAGGGCGCTTATTTTAATCAAAAATAGCAGCAAAGTCAAAGACTTTAGCGTATCTCTATTAGATAAAGGTCAAATAATAACCAATAAACTTTAACTGAGCAGTAAAAATATGATGAAATATAAAATAAAGCTTCGGTGTTAATATTATTAATAATCTTTTAACAAATAATCAATAAATCATGGACAAAACAGCTGTTTAGCAATAACGACTTCTAGTGGGTGTATGGTATTCTATATATAATCTGCCGTTCAGTCTTGAGCCCTAATCTTTAAGTTTTAAAAATAGGTGCTTAAAAATAGCGTCTTCGGCAGATTCTACAACGCTTTGATAGCAATCATATTAAGGATCTTTTAATGAAAATTGGCATGAAAAAAACTGCAGTTAGTACCGCGCTATGGGCAACATTGCTTCTTACGATGGGCGTTAGTTTAAGTGCTTGTAGCAACGAAAAAGAGGAAGCGGGCGCAGAGTCGGGTGAGGTGTTAGCAACCGATAGAGTCGATGACGCATCAGCGCTTGCACGTAAAAACGCTCCTGAAGCAGAAGATATGGACTTCCCAGAAACAGCGCCAATGCCTGCTGCTGACACGACGGAAGGTACAGAAGAAGGGGCTGCGGGAACTGAAGCTACGACTGCAGAAGATGGCGCAACGACAGATACGGCAGGAAATACGGCTACTGCAAACGCTGATACAGACGCGGCTTCTACTGCTAGTACAGAAACAACAGATTCAGATTCGGCGGCCACGACTACCGAGCCTGCAACAAATTAATAGAAGTAGATAAAATTGAGTAAGTAAGCCGCGTACTCAGTCCATAATATCGATTCATCACTGCCAGCTACTATTACTATTAATATGCCAGCAATGACATTGAGATTTACATCAACAATCTATAGATGAGGGAATAACTATGACTATGCAGCAAAACACAATGAAAGAAAAATCAGTGGCTAAATTGGCGCTAACGAGTATAGGCCTTAGTGCGCTTTTGGCACTTAGTGCTTGTAGTGGCGGTGACAATACGGCAGCTGAAGAACCAACCGCTACTAATGACACCGAAACAGTGGTGGTAGAGCCGGAAACGCCGGTTGCAGAAACTGAAGTAGCAACGCCTGAGCCTGCAGTTGAAGCAGAGCCCGCTGAAGTTCCTGTAGAGGAACCCCAAGAAGCACCTGCACCTGCTGAAGAAGCGGCTGAACCTGAAGTATTAGCAGCTAATGCGGGCGAGCAGTTGTATGAAAAGCAGTGTAAGGCCTGTCATGCAACAGGATTGTTGGGTGCACCTAAATTTGGTGACAAAGCCGATTGGGCACCGCATCTTGAAAAAGACATAGAGACGCTACACATGCATTCTGCGAAAGGCTTTAATAAAATGCCACCACAGGCCAATGATAATGTAAGCGAAGCGCAAGTTCATGCCGCCGTAGATTATATGGTTGCCGCTGCCAGCTAACACTAGTATTGCTTGTTGAAATTTACTAGACTGACCGCCATTGTAAGCTAACAGTGGCGGTTTCTTTATTATTGAAAAAATGGCACCACAAATTATATTTCTAAAAAGTTCTTTAAGCAGTAAGCTTTGTATAGTAAATATACAAGATGTACCGTCCTAAACGCGGTAAAGCAAAATATAAAGGCGCATAAATGAAAGTATTGGGTTTAGAGACCTCTTGCGATGAGACGGGTCTGGCAATTTTTGATAGCGAGCAAATAACGAGTGAAAATAAAGGTTTGCTCGGGCAAGTACTATATTCTCAAATAGAGCTTCACGCCCTATATGGTGGTGTCGTGCCTGAGCTTGCGAGCCGCGATCATATTCGTAAATTGGTGCCGTTATTCAACGAATTGCTAGAGCAGTGCAACATCACTAAAGATGAGATTAATGCCATTGCTTACACCAAAGGCCCAGGGCTTATCGGCGCTCTAATGACGGGAGCATTATTTGGTCGCAGCTTGGCTTATGGATTGGATGTGCCAGCGATTGGCGTTCACCATATGGAAGGCCATCTTTTAGCGCCACTGATGGGAGCGAATCCACCGGCATTTCCGTTCGTATCGTTACTGGTTTCTGGCGGTCATACATTACTGATTGCTGCCCATGGTATCGGACAATACGAAATTCTAGGCGAATCCATCGATGATGCGGCGGGCGAGTGCTTTGATAAAGCAGCAAAAATGCTTGGTTTGCCATATCCTGGTGGCCCTAATATTGCCAAATTAGCAGAAATGGGCGATCAAAATGCCTATGATTTACCACGTCCAATGTTACATCGCGGTTTAGATTTTTCCTTCAGCGGTATGAAAACAGCGGTCCATAATCTTATCAAGGATACCGCTGGTTCTGATAGCGATTCGCAAGTTCGTGCTGATATTGCCGCAAGCTTCCAACATGCCGTGGTCGATACGCTAGTGAGGAAATGTGTTAAGGCGTTAAAACAAGTTGAGATGAGCCGCTTAGTCATCGCAGGCGGCGTCAGTGCCAATAGTCATTTGCGTGAGACACTAGAGCGTGAGCTCACTAAAATAAATGCCACGGTTCATTATGCACCGCCAGCGTTGTGTACCGACAATGGCGCAATGATTGCGTATGCCGGTTACGAGCGTTTGCAAGCAGGGCAGGCCGATGATTTGGCCGTCAGCTGCGTACCGCGTTGGCCGATGACCGAGCTACCTGCGCTATAGATGCTAACCGTTAGATGATACCCAACTATTAAATTTTATCTCACTCAAGGATGACTTATGCAGTGGCTTGCGATAGGATTAGGTGCTGCCATTGGCGCATGCTTGCGAGCATGGCTTGGACGGTTTAATCCGCAGCACAGCTGGATTCCCCTAGGAACATTAGGTGCCAATATATTAGGCGGGCTACTAATAGGAATGGCATTGGTATGGTTTGAGAGTACGGGTAGCAACTTATCGCCTCATGTCAGGCTATTTGTTGTCACTGGCTTTTTAGGGGGATTGACGACTTTTAGTACCTTTAGTGCTGAAACTTTTACCTTAATTAATGATGGTCGCTTGTTATCGGGACTGATTTTAATTGGTCTACATGTTGGGCTAACCTTATTGGCTACCGCGCTAGGCTTTCATCTTTTTAAAATGGTTTTATAAAATTGCTGTTACTGAATATTGATAAGTAAAGGCGCATAAAAAGAGACGTGCTCATTATTTAACATGCTTTTTTTATTACAACAATTTTAAAAAACCCACTATATTGGTTTGACTATCCCTTCTAACAAACTGGCAAATCCTTGCATATAGGCGGTATCTTGGCTCGAGGTACGCGTTGCTGCATAGAGCTGACAGTAGACGCCACTGCCTAACGGGCGTGACACTACCCAGCCTTTTTTTTCATATTCAGCAACCACCCAGTCGGGTAAAGCCGCCACGCCGCGTTCGCTGGCAACCAATTGAATTAACATGGCGGTCAGCTCGGTGGTACGCATACTTTTAAAACTGACCTGTGCTGGCGTCATAAAATTAGCAATGATATCTAGGCGCTTCGCTTCTACTGGGTAGGCAATCAAGATTTCATCAACCAAGTCTTGGGCATGAATGATTTTTTGCTCTGCCAATTCGTGAGTCGGCGACAACACCAACCGGCTCTCGTACTCAAACAATGGCTGATAGCTGATACCTTCTATTGGTAAATTACTGGTCGTAATTAATAAGTCGATATCACCTTCCATCAATAAATGATGTGGCTCAGGCTCAAAACCAGTGGCAAAGTCCAATTCGACATCCGACCATTCGCGGCGATAATGATTAAGAATCGGCATCAACCAATCAAAGCAGCTATGACATTCAGACGCCAATCGCAACCTTCCTGCTTGGCCATGAGCCAAGCGCTTTAAATTTGCTTTGGTGCGGGTGACCTGCGGCATGATGCTGTCTGCCAGTGCCAATACTATCTTTCCAGCAGGCGTAAAAGTTAGCGGACGTGTGCGGCGATTGACCAAACTGATATTATAGTAATTCTCTAATTCTTTTAACTGATGCGAGACGGCAGAGGCAGTGACATGAAGTTCATCAGCCGCCGCAGCCAACGATCCATGGGCTCGCAGCGCAGTTAGTGTATTAAGATGACGCAGCTCTAGCATAAAATAACCTAACCACTGAAGTTAAAAAATAGGAAATGTCGTGTTTGAAATATTGAAAAGTCGTAGGCACTTTTTGCCTGTTTTTACATTATAGATATTTTCGCCATAAAAGTTACAACTAACGCCGACGTAATAACAATTGCGAGATAACCACCAAAATTAACGAAGCAACCAGTAAAATCGTCCCAATCGCATTAACTTCAGGTTTAAGTCCCACGCGCACCATAGAATAAATACGCAGCGGTAGAATCTCATAGCTGGGACCAGTGACAAAGGTCGATACCACCACATCATCGAGTGACAAGGTAAAAGCAAGTAACCAACCTGCCATGACCGCAGGAAAAATTACTGGAATTAATACGGTACGCACCATCGTTGACTCGTTAGCGCCTAAATCGCGTGCCGCTTCCATCAGGCGCTCATCCAAGCTACTTAAGCGTGCAAAAACGGTGATGACCACAAACGGTAGGCAAAAAGTAATGTGTGCCAATAGCAACGAGACGAATCCTAATTGCAGCCCAACCAATAAAAACAGCGCCAATAGCGATATCGCTAACACAATCTCAGGCGACATCATTAGCACAAATAACAAGCCATTTAGCAGGCCCTTGCCGCGAAAATCATAGCGATGTAGCGCAAGAGCAGTCAACGTGCCGATGATTGTGGAAACCGTGGCAGCAACCAGGCCCAGCACAATAGAATGCCAAAAAGCATCAAGCATTGCCTGATTGTTAAATAACGACTCGTACCACTTTAAACTAAAGCCGTCCCAGTGATAACCGATTTTTGATTTATTAAATGACATCACCACCAATACAATGATGGGCAGATATAATAAAGTATAAATCAGACCGAGATAGCCTTTAGCGGCAATATTAGCGATGCTAAGCCGCTCGATAGCGCGTTTGGTTTTTGTTGGTGAGCGATGCATTGACGAGTTATTGGTTGAATTGCCAGACATTAGGCCACCTCGTTAAAGTCGGTTTTGCCAATACGGCGGCTACTGGCACGGTAGGCGAGTAATAATACAGCCATCGCAAGCGTTAATAGCACACTGGCTGCAGCGCCAAATGGCCAATCTCGAGCATCTAAAAATTGGTTTTTGATGATATTACCGACCAATAAATTGCGTGAGCCGCCCAAAATATCAGCAACATAAAACATCCCCATCGCTGGCAGTAGTACCAATAGTACCCCCGAGATAATACCCGGTGTGGTCAAAGGCAGTACCACATGCCAAAAGGTTTGTTTTTTCGAGGCGCCCAGATCTTGTGAGGCAAGGAGCATATCATTGCGCAAATCGCTAAATACTGCATACAGTGGCAGCACCATAAAAGGAAATAGCAAATAGGTTAAACCGGCAATCACCGCCCCTTGGGTGTATAAAATATCTATGGGCGCATCGATGATGCCGATGGCTAATAAGGCTTTATTAATCAAACCATTACTGGCAAATAATAATTTGAGCGCATAAGTTCGTACCAAAGAGTTGGTCCAAAATGGCAATATCAGCATAAGCATCAACAGTGGCTGCCAGCGTTTATCCACTCTTGATACAAACCAAGCAAACGGGTAGCCAAGCAATAAGCAAATGACCGTGGTGATGCCCGCCATCCATAACGAATGCACAAAGACATCAAAATAAAGCGGGTCAATCATGCGCGCGTAGCTGTCGATAGTCACCGGTAAATTTATAAAAGCGCTGCTATCACGGGTTAAAAAGCTGACTGCAATGACTAGGATATTTGGCAATAATGCAAAAATAAGCAGCCAACCCCAAATAAGCCACAGCGTTGCGGTACGAAAAGGGCTTTTATTACTGACGTTTTTATTCTTTAAGCCAAGGCGCGCCATTAGCTGATATCCTTTTGCGCAGCTAGACTGTTCGCTGTAATTCCAGTCGCTTTATTATTCGCTTCTTCGTCAAGCGTTCCATCTTCTGGTAATACCCATTCCCAGCCGTCAACCCAAGATACTTTAACACCTTCATAAAGTTTATAATCAAAACTTGGGTCATCTTCATCAAAGAATTCTGAGGCTTTAATAATATGCCCGTTAGCCAGCTCAATAATCGAGTCTAAAGTACTGCCTTTATAATTGCTTTCAATCACCCGTCCCAATAAACCAGTATGTTCTTTATCATTGGGGTCGTAAATGCGCAAATCTTCTGGACGCAATAGTAAATTGACGATATCGCCAACTTGCACGTCATTGGCAAAGTTGGGACGGCGCAAATTGCGTAAAGTAATCGGGCCTTCCTGCGCTTGTGCTTCGCAGACCTCGACTTCAATACGCCCATTGGTCACGCGACCATCGCGATCGGCCTGCTCAGGATAAACGCCTTTAACTTCCGCTTTGAATAAATTGGTCTCCCCGATAAACTTGGCAGTAAATAGATTGGCAGGGGTTTCATAAATCTCAATCGGTGTGCCAATTTGCTGAAATCTGCCGTCTTTCATCACCGCAATACGATCCGACATCGACAGCGCTTCTTCTTGGTCGTGGGTGACAAAAACAAAGGTAATGCCAAGCTCCCGTTGCAGACGTTTGAGTTCAGATTGCATTTGCAAGCGCAGTTTATGGTCGAGCGCTGATAAAGGCTCGTCGAGCAATAATAGTTTAGGACGATTAATCACCGCGCGCGCAATCGCTACTCGCTGCTGCTGACCGCCCGATAAATCTTGCGGTCGACGATTGGCCAAATGCTCAAGTTGTACCATCGACAGCATCTCACGCACCCGCGTTTGAATCTCATCTTTTGGCACTTTCTTGAGTTTAAGTCCGTAAGCGACATTTTGCGCCACCGTCATATGCGGAAATAACGCATATTGCTGAAACACGGTATTGACCGGACGCTTATCCGCTGGCAAGCCTGCCATTTGCATACCATCAAGATAAATTGCCCCAGCATTCGGCTGCTCAAAACCAGCAATCAACCGTAACAAGGTCGTTTTACCGCATCCTGACGGCCCGAGCAAAGTGATAAACTCACCATGCTGAATATCGAGGTTAATATCCTTTAACACTTCGGTTTGATCGTAAATCTTTTGGAGACCAGTCAGCTTTAGCAGCACCTTATCAGTATTGGGCGACGCAGGCGCGGTTTGCAGGTTTACATTTGATTCGGTCATAAAGTTGATTCCTAAAACACCAAATGCGCAGTAGCGCTAAAACACTAGATACTGGCAGCAATTTATTAAATGTTGTTAAGTATGGCGATAAGCGATAGCTATATATGGGGTCTGGTTGCTGCGTATTATAACAAACCCTTGCTATAAATCAGTGCAAGTTCGTTATCGGTTGGTTGGATTAAGTTTTTAATAGAATAAGCAGGATAAACGCTGTTTGGAATATCGTGCGTTTAAAATAAAGAATTTTTACCGTTTTCTTGCGTTGCTTGCGCTACAATAATTTTGTGTATGCTAAATACAAAGATATTTGCAATAGCAAACAACTAAGCTGAAAAAATAAGCTTAGATGAAAACTGTAAGTTAAAGCAGAAAACAGCCGGCTAGAGCAATTTATAATTTTAACCCTTTTGATAAACAAGGACCCCTTATGCCTAACAGTAACCGCCCAAAAACTGGTCAAGAAGCACTGGCACTACTCAAAGAAGGTAATGTGCGCTACGTGGAAAGTTTGACCAGCACCGACCCCTGTATGCAAAAACGTCCCGAGCTGATCAGTGATCAAGACCCGTTAGCAATTATCTTGGGTTGTTCAGATGCCCGCGTTCCCGTTGAGATTGTATTTGATCAAGGTCTGGGCGATTTGTTTGTTATACGCGTGGCAGGAAACGTGGTTGCACCATCACAAATCGGCTCGATTGAGTTTGCTGCTGAAAAATTTGGCACCAAACTGGTGGTAGTACTTGGACATTCGCATTGCGGAGCGGTAACCGCTTGCGTCGATGCGCTCATTAATCCTGAACAAAACTACTCGCCAAATCTACAGTCCATCGTCGATCGTATCCGCCCAAGTGTTTATAACTTGCATGAGCTGGCGACTGCCAACGGTCAAGATGTCGATGCGGATGAGCTGGTTGATCGCTCTATTCGTGCCAATGTGCGCATGTCGGTCAGCCAATTAAAGCACGGTTCGCGCGCCTTAGAAGACTTAACCAGTAGCGGCCAGCTACTCGTCGTTGGCGCTGAATACAATTTAGAGACTGGAAAAGTACGCTTTTTAGATACTTAATAGCTATTTATCATTAAACGTCTTGTCAGTGAATGTCTTATCATTCAACGACTAAAATAGTGGCTACGAGTGAATTATGAAGGTATCCGCTATTAACGATTGATGATAGATAATTGATGACTAAAAACACTTAAATATTGGAATAACTATGACTGATTCAGAAAACTTGGCCAATAACCAAAAAGCCAACAACCAAAAACCCAATAATCAGACAACGATTGCTCAACCTAAGAGCAGCGTAAAAGCAGAAGGTGTTCAGCCAATTTCAGCTCAGACGATAGGTTATACCTTTAACCATACCATGCTACGAGTAAAAGACCCGGCCAAATCATTAGCCTTTTACACTGGTATTTTGGGTATGACGTTATTGGCGGTAAAAAAATTCCCAGCGATGGATTTTGATTTATACTTTTTAGCCAAGCTCACTGAGAGCGAGCGTGACAACTTGCCAGCGGGTGACGACTTAGAGATTTTTGCCTTCCGTCAGCGCGGTATTTTGGAGTTGACCCATAACTACGGTACTGAGACTCAAGCAGATTTTAGTTATCACGATGGGAATGGTGAACCTCAAGGCTTTGGTCATATCTGCTTTAGTGTGCCAAACCTTGATGAGGCAGTTGCTTGGTTTGATGAAAACAATGTCGAATTTAAAAAACGTCCAGAAGATGGCAGTATGAAAAATATCGCCTTTATTAAAGACGTTGACGGTTACTGGATTGAAATTGTGCAAGCAGACTTAATGGCTTAGTTTTATAAAACCCTTATAATTCTATGAATTTGAAAAACTTTTTTAGAGTGTTAATAGGTCTAAAAATGTTGGTTAGTTTGAAACCTTTATTCATAAAAAAGCCGCTATTTTTAATATGGCGGCTTTTTTATATTCGAAAGTGAATACTGTTTAGTCTTTTTTCACTCTAAAATCGGTATGGCACGATTTACAGCTTTCACCCACTTGACCAAGCGCTGGCATTACTTGATCGATACTGGTTGCTGTTTGCGCCGCCGCATTTAACTCAGCAGTGGCTTTTTGAAAGTCATCTGCCTTTGCGCGGAAATCATCAGTGTTACTCCAAACCGCTTCAGTTGCATTACCAGTGGCTTCTTGATTTTCAAAATGACTCCAAGGATTGGCTGAGTCTTCGGCTAAAAATGCCGCTTGTTCTTTAAATATATCGGCATCAAACGTATCTGGTGCTTCTGCCATATCACCCATGATGCCCATCGCATCGCCCCAGCTTTTCATACTGTCTTGGCGCGCTTTGACATCAGGGTCAACTGGCGTGCTACAAGCTGTCAGGCCTAAGATGGCTGCCATTAAAGTGATGCCAATGATAGACTTGAATGTGTTGTTATTAGAGACCTGTGCCATCTGTATTGCTCCTTATACGCGGCTAATAAAAAGGTGCCGTAGCATTTGCATGCTCGCCACCTATTAAATTACTACTATGAATATAAATGTTATGTTGTTGTTTTAAGTACTAAAGACAGCGATGTTCCAGTTTTTTATAGTATATTTGATTTAATCTATACTGCTGTTAATTAAACCTTAATAGACTAAGATAAAATAGGTCAATAAAGTACCTTTTTGTAATGTCCTTTCAAACCTCTATAAAATAAAGAATACTGACTTAGCAAGTTGGTTTATATTTAAATAACAGATATTAAATGATAAAGGTCAGCAGTAAACGCTGACCTTTATCATGTTCGTCTTTATTATTATAGAAATCAAATAGCAGGATTTATACAAAAACCTCAACGCTGTCTGCGACTTATTATGCCAATGACGGCTATAAAGTCAACCAATCACGCGGTTTTAGATAAAAATTGGTTAATTCAAACTCAGGTGTTTCTGGTGCAGGTTCAAAGCGATAATGCCAACTGGCAAGCGGCGGCATACTGACTAGGATGGATTCAATGCGTCCATTACTTTGTAGCCCAAACAGGGTACCACGGTCATAAACGAGGTTATATTCGACGTAGCGTCCGCGGCGATAGAGCTGAAATTCACGCTGCGCTTCGGTATAAGGGGTGTTTTTACGCTGCTCAAAAATTGGCAAAATGCCTTCAAGATAACCATTGCCGACCGCTTGCATAAAGTTAAAGCAAGTTTCAAAATCCCAGCCACGGCTCTCGGTATTGACGTCATCATAAAACAGTCCGCCGATACCGCGCTGCTCATCACGATGACGCAGATGAAAATATTCATCACACCATTGTTTAAAGTCAGGATAAACGCTATCGCCAAAAGGCGCGCAAAGGTCATAACAGACCTGATGCCAATGAACGCAGTCGGCGAGGACAGGGTAAAATGGGGTCAAATCAAAGCCGCCACCAAACCACCAAATCGGGTCTTCGCCCTCGGCCTCAGCAACGAATAAACGCACATTAGCGTGACTGGTTGGCACATTAGGATTTTTAGGATGAACAACCAGTGATACACCCAGTGCTTGTGCTTTACGACCGGCAATGTCAGGATGACGTGCGGTTGCCGAGGCGGGTAGGTTATGGACATGAATATGACTAAACATCACGCCCGCTTTCTCGATGACTTCGCCATCTGCCATCACGCAAGAACGACCGCCGCCGCCCTCAGGGCGCTCCCAATCGTCGGGAACGAAAGTTGCTGGATTGTCATTGCTACTGCCGTCACGCTCTTGCGCCTCTAAGGCTCGGCAGATTCGCGCTTGCAAATCCACTAAGAACTCGCGAACACGTCTGATGTCATCGTGAGTTGGCGTTACTACTGCATTGGTTTCTGACAAATTGTCATTGTTATCTATATTTGGTATGGTCATAAAATATCTAATTATTTACTATTTATTTAGGTGTAAAGCGGTATTGAAGTCTTTATCCAGCAGATGTCCCATACGATCGCGTTTGGTTGCTAGATAGTCAGCATTCATATCGTTCACCCCGACCAACAACGGCACGCGCTCAACGACATTGATGCCATGCTCCGTTAAATAAGCCACTTTATCGGGGTTGTTGGTAATAAGTCGAACGCTATCGACGCCAACATGGGCGAGCATCGGTCCACACATATCATAAACGCGCGCATCAGCCGGTAACCCTAACATAAGATTGGCATCTAGGGTATCATGCCCTTGATCTTGCAAAGCGTAAGCACGGATTTTATTGGTCAAACCGATACCGCGACCTTCTTGACGCAAGTATAATATTGCCCCACAGCCCGTCTCTTGTATCGCTTGCATCGCTGTATTAAGCTGTGGCCCACAATCGCATTTTAGTGAGCTAAAGGCATCGCCAGTTAAGCATTCAGAGTGAATACGAATCAGCGGAATAGGGGCTTCTTTTGGTGCGTTATTATTTCGGCTTAATGCTGCGACCTGCTGATTTAAAACATTGGCTTGATCGGCCACAGGCAAACCCACGGTAAGCATCACATGCTCTTGACCGTCTTCATTTTCGAAGACATGAATATCAAACTCGCCGTGACGAGTAGGAAGCTTGGCGCTAGTGATAAATTGATATGACATTAATGTCCTGCATAAGCTGATCATCGTGACGCTACGGTCTGCGACTACCACTCTATACTATATAATAGTAGTCAAAGTAAAGCAGATAGACTGCTAAGAGAAATAGCATACGGATGCTGCCTAGTGGAAATACACACAAAGTTCACAGACGGCGCACGATGATTAAAGCGACAATTAAAAATAAATGCTATTATGCCATACTATTTTGACGGATACAGTGACAAGTCTTTGCCCTTACATTACTATGTCGTCACTAACGTCCGATATGAAGGCAAAATTAGCAGGCCGCATCGGGTTTTGTATTAGGCCATGTCCTTATTTTAAAATGGCGATAAAAAGTTCACATTTGAAAGAGTTGCTTTATTTTAAATAGCGTATTTTTCGTTATTCACAATTATTTTAACAGTTATTTTAAAAGCTGTATCAATAATCATATAGTCGATGGCATTTATCAGTTTATGATGTCCACGCTATTATTAACGCCACTTAGAATGTCAGCCGTGGCAACGCCGTCTCGGTATTCTAAGGTAGCATCTTGTCAGCAGATTGGTAGGTATCGTACGTTCTATGCAGCAGTCACCTCACTCCCCACAGTCTAAGTCATTATCTGCGTCAGCCATTGATTCTGCTGCACCGCTATCGAACCTGCAAAAAACCTATGCAGTTATTCCACGTGAGCGTCCACATACGCCCCTGCTTGATACGGTAGCAGCGCCCGCTGACCTTAAAGCCTTTAATGAGGCACAGCTAATTACTTTGGCGGATGAGCTGCGGCTTTTTCTCTTGTATTCAGCGGGTCAAAGTGGCGGTCATTTTGGGGCCAATTTAGGCGTTATTGAATTGACCATTGCGCTGCATTATCTGTTAGATGCGCCGCAAGATCAGATTGTTTGGGACGTCGGCCATCAGGCTTATGCTCATAAAGTGTTGACAGGGCGCCGTGAAAAGCTTGGCACCATCCGCTCAAAAGATGGTTTGACTGCTTTTCCTGAACGCGCCGAGTCTGTCTTCGATACTTTTGGGGTGGGCCATTCATCGACCTCTATTTCAGCCGGTCTTGGTATGAGTTTAGCGCTGCGCTATCAAGGCCGGGCACAAACCGTTGCCTGTATTATTGGTGACGGCGCCATGACAGGTGGTATGGCGTTTGAAGCGATGAATGACGCCGTGCAGCAAGATGCGGATTTGTTGGTCATTTTAAATGACAATGATATGTCGATATCTTGTTCAATTGGTGGCTTTTCGCGGCATTTAGCGACGTTATGGGAGTCAGGGTATCAAGTTGATATCTCTGATGCAGGCGAGCCAATACTATGCCAGCGCCCTGATATGCAGGCTTATGACCGCCGAAAACGTCATAATGAGCTGCGCGATGTGCCGCAATTAGAAGACAATTTGTTTAAAGCCATTGGTTTTACTTACTTTGGCCCATTTGATGGGCATAATATCCCTGAGCTACTGCGCGTGCTGTCGATTGCCAAGCAATTAAAAGGCCCGGTGTTAGTCCATATTTATACCACTAAAGGTAAAGGCTTTGCACCTGCTGAATTAGATCCCGTAGGCTATCATGCCATTAGTAAGTTACCTGCCGAAGCTAGTGAAAAGAAAGCATTAAAAGACAGTCTGACAACTAGCAAGCCGCTATTAAAATACTCGCAAGTATTTGGCCAGTTTTTATGCGACAAAGCCGCAGCTGATGATAAGCTACTCGCGATTACCCCCGCCATGGAAGAAGGCTCGGGAATGATTGAGTTTGCCCGTCAATTCCCAAATCGTTTTTTTGATGTAGCGATTGCTGAGCAACATGCCGTAACTTTGGCGGGCGGAATGGCAACCCAAGGCGTCAAGCCAATCGTGGTGATTTATTCGACATTTTTGCAACGTGGCTACGATCAGCTGATTCATGATGTGGCGCTGCAGAATCTTGATGTAATGTTTGCCATTGACCGTGCCGGTTTGGTCGGTGAAGATGGTGCTACCCATGCTGGTGTATTCGATTTTGCCTTTTTACGCTGTGTTCCGAATATGCTGATTGCCGCGCCAAAAGACGAAAATGAATGCTATCATCTGCTTAATACTTGTTATGAATATCAAGGCTGTACAGCAGTACGCTATCCGCGTGGTACAGGAACTGGCGCAGTTATAGAGCAGCCAGCTCAAGTTTATCCTATTGGTAAAGCGGTGGTAGAATCGGTATTAGGTCAAGATAACGCACCTAATAAGTTGGCATTATTAGCCTTTGGTACCATGGTGGCTACCGCTGAGCAAGCCGCAAAAAGCCTGATTAATGATAATATAACATCAGATTGTCAGATTCATGTGGTCAATATGCGTTGGGTAAAACCTTTGGATACTCATTTTCTCGAAAGCTTAATTGAGCAAGGTATCACCCATATTGCAACCCTAGAAGAGCATATGATTATGGGCGGCGCGGGCAGTGCGGTAAATGAGTATCTGCTAAACGAATCGGCCGCCTTTAAAAATAGTCGCCCAGCTATTTGTAATATTGGCATTCCTGATCGCTTTATTGCTCATGGTTCGCAGGCAGAGCAAATGGCCGACTGTGGTTTGGATGTTGCAGGCGTCGTTAGTCAGCTTCAGCAGTTGCTAAAATAAAACCCTATCACTAATAAAAAATTGCTAAAATAGCGGACTGAAAAATAAAGCATTTTTGCTTAAACCTCGCCTACTTGCCGTAGGTGTGAATTATTTGACAACTTGGGCAGCACCACTACTAGCAATCATAGATTTGGCTTGCTAGTCGGCGATGGTTTTCATTAGTTATGAATATGATTCAGCTTTAAATAGGTTTTATTTTTCGTACATTTTGTAAGTCCCATCTTTTAAGTAGTATTCATTCATCAAACAAATAGGTTATTTATGGAACCCATGGTCGTCATCGCAGCGCGTGCTGCTGAAAAAGTTGGTAAAGAGATTTTATATGCGCATCAAAACCGTCATAAAATTGAGCTGGATATCGAGTCAAAAGGGCTTGATGGTTTGGTTACGCGTATTGATCGCTTCAGCGAAGAGCTGACGATTGAAACCTTAAAAGCCAGCTACCCAAATCACTCATTCTTGGGTGAAGAATTTGGTATGCAAGAAGGTCGCGGTGAAGATGCTGACTGGTGTTGGATTATCGATCCGTTAGATGGCACCAAAAACTTCGTCCATGGTGTGCCGCAGTTTTGTGTTTCTATCGCTGTGCAGCATAAAGGCGTGACCCAACACGGCGTTATCTATGATCCTGTTCGTGATGAGATGTTCTCTGCTAGCCGTGGTAAAGGTGCGCGGTTAAACCAACGCCGTATCAATGTGAGCGAGCGTAAAACCATCGACGGCGGCCTGTTTACTACTGGTCATCCGCTTGAGCGTAAACGCAATGGTGAAGTCATCTCTTATGCCAAGCAGCATTTTGAAAGCTTACAGAAAATCTCTGAAGCGGGCGGTCAAATTCGCCGTTTAGGTTCAGCTGCGCTTGATTTATGTTATGTCGCCGCTGGTCGTTTTGATGGCTACTTTGAGATGTCTATCAAGCCTTGGGATATCGCTGCTGGCGAGCTTATCGTAACCGAAGCACGCGGCGTCGTCGTTGACCATACTGGCGCACACAACTCAATGACTTCAGGCTCTATCTTTGCCTGTAACGTCAAACTACTAAAACCTTTGATGCAAGTCGTTGTCCCAACATGGGGCGATATTTTGTAGTTCTCTGCTGTCTAAGGTATAGATGATTTAATGTTAATAGCAAAAAGCTGGTCCCGTTATGGAGCCAGCTTTTTTGTTTTACCGTTTTCTTTGTCGCTACTTTTATCTGTAACCGTAATACCTTGAAATTCAAGCGCTTTACTGGTGCGCTCTAATAGCTGCAACTCTTCTTCTATCAACACGAGCATGTCTTGCACATGCGGCAAAGCTTTACTACAAGCGGTAATACCAAACTCAATCTTGTCCAAATAGCTGGCAAGGGTAATATTCATCGCTTGACCGTTAAATACGATCGACGCCGGATACAAAGATTGCAAGCGCGCGCCATTCCAATAAAGCGGTTTTTCAGAACCGGGAACGTTCGAGATAATAAGGTTGAAAGCCTGCTTTTTAGGAAATATGTTTGTTGCCAAATTGATGCCTTCCCAAGCATAGGCAATCACACTATAGTTAATCACTTGCGCCTGATTCATACGCCGAAAGCGGCGCTTGCCATTATTCATACTGCGGTGAATCAGCTTAATTCTGCTTAATGGGTCATCTAAATGCGTTCCCAAATTGGCCAGTACAAATGACAGTTGATTACCCGATACGCTATTATCCGTACGTAATGACATCGGTACAAAAGCAATCAATGGCTTGCTTGGTAGCGCATCCATCGCTAGCAAATAGCGGCGAATGGCACCCGCACAAACGGCAAGCACAACATCGTTTTTACTGATATTTAGACGCTCAGCAATATCGTTAAAACGCTGAATATCATACGACTGGGCGGCGATGCGCCGTGAGGCTGAAATGCGTTTATTGAGGATACTCATCGGCGCCGCAAAAGTGCTGACATAACTGTCGTCACCGAGATGTTTCAAATTATCGAGCAGTTCTGTAAATACTGGTTTAATGGTGGATATTTGCTCTTTGATAATCCGCCGCGCTGAGCGCTCTTTTGGCAGGAGCGCATCGACTTGATTACGATGGCGCGCCATTAATGACCAAATCGGTAGCGTGACCGGTTCGGTTGGCGATTGAGATAAGGATTTTTTGACCAAGCGCATCGCTGCGATGCCATCAACCAAGGAATGATGGATTTTAAAATATAAAGCAAAACGCTCAGGAGCGCCTTCGCTTTCCGGCTGAATGCCTTCAATAACATGACATTCCCACAGCGGCATTGCGCGGTCTAAAAGGCGACCATGTTCCCTTGATACATACATCAACAGCTCGCGTACGCGGGCAGGTTTTGGTAGCGCCACATGGTGTAAGTGATGCTCAACGTCAAAGTGTTTGTCTTTTTTCCAAAATATCAGATGCTCAAGCACTTGGTTAAATGGAAAAGTTGGTGGCACATCAGAGTGCTGCATTTGTTTGACCAATTGGCAGACAAAATCGCTATCTGCATTTTTTGGTAATTCGAATAAGAGAAGACCGCCAACATGCATGGGCTGTTTACGCGACTCAAGAAGTAAAAACAACTGGTCGACTGCTGTTAGAAGTCGCATAATAAATCCTTTTATAAAAATGAAAAGATATTCAATGAAACAAAGGCCAAACGATTATAAAATAACTGAAAAGTCTTATTAATGATAAAAATATCTATGACGACATTCTTATCATTTTATAAATTATTTTTGCTAAAAACCTAAATAAAAGATTTGAAAAAACTTAGCTGAAACCGCTACTGAAAAAAGTAGCCAGTCTGCGGCGAGCTAGCAATGGCCATTTTGCGCATCGGCATACGACCAGCTAAGAAAGCTTGACGACCTGCCCAAATAGCATGTTTCATGGCCTGCGCCATCAAAACAGGGTTTTGCGCATTGGCAATCGCTGAGTTCATCAGCACGCCATCACAACCAAGCTCCATAGCAATTGCGGCATCAGAAGCTGTACCAACCCCAGCATCAACCAAAACGGGCACTTTAGCATTTTCAATAATCAGGCTAAGTGTATGGCGATTAAGCAAACCAAGACCAGAACCGATCAAACTTCCAAGCGGCATAATCGCCACGCAGCCCATGCTTTCTAATTCTTGAGCGACAATAGGGTCGTCTGACGTATAAACCATGACTTCAAAGCCATCATTAATTAACACTTTGGCGGCTTTTAAGGTTTCCATCACATTTGGATAAAGAGACTTTTCATCGCCCAACACTTCTAGCTTCACCAGATTATGTCCGCCCAATAGTTCGCGAGCAAGCTTACAAGTGCGAACCGCAGTTTCGGCATCAAAGCAGCCCGCCGTATTGGGTAAAATAGTATATTTATCCGGTGAAATGACATCTAATAAATTTGGCTCATCGCTGTTTTGTCCGATATTGGTACGGCGAATGGCAACGGTGACAATTTCAGCTTCTGAGGCGCCAATAGCCGCACCCGTTTCAGCCATATCTTTATATTTTCCAGTTCCAACCAACAATCGAGACGAGAAGGTACGACTGCCAACTGTGAAAGTGTCTTGTGAAAGATTATCTTGTAAAAGGTTGTCTTGTGAGAGATTGTCCTGCGAGGACAATGACATTGGATTGGCATGAGAAGTTGTGTGTTTTGACATAAGATTGATCCTAATAGCGGGCGAACAGAGGTAGCTAACAAGGTTATTTATAAAATGATGAACAAGAATTTATATTAATAGTATCAGTAGTTAAACGTAAGTGGTCGTCATGGAACTAAAAGTTTGCGACAAGGAATGTTAGTGTATGACTGTCTAAACAGCAAAGTCATAAATCATAGGAAAGCCTTGCTACTTGCGTAAAACAAAATGTTATTATAACAAACTCATGCGCGCTTACTGACAATCTTTACCCAGTTTAACGATTTAGGCAGGCGACTTAAAAGAGGAAAGTCAGCAGTACTTTTGACATTGATTATCGGCTAAATTTTCTAAACTCTCTAAGCTACGTTATTTTTAATCGACGCTATTTTTTTAATTTGTCATTCACTAGGTCGTCTATATGATGCAACTGCCATACAGCTTCGCAAAACGCCATCAAATTTTGGCCATTTTGGCTATTGACCCCGAGTTGCCACCGACTTTGGTATTGACCAAAGTTACGCCACTGTCCGCGATTAATGAAGCGGTGCGTTTTTTGCAGCAGCAAGGCGCGCGCGGCGTTCCAAACTACGAAAGTATCAGCGCCGATGATTTCGAAAAACGGATGAATGCCGCTTATGCCGGAAACACGGGCGAGTCGCAGCACATTGCCGCCGGGCTTGAAGACCATCCTGACCTGGATAGCTTAGCCGATAGCGTCCCTGAAACAGAAGATTTGATGGATCAACAAGACGATGCGCCGATTATTCGTCTGATTAATGCGCTATTGTCCGAAGCGATCCGTTTAAATGCCTCAGATATTCATATTGAAACTTTTGAAAAACGGCTAGTGGTACGATTTCGAGTTGATGGCGAGTTAAAAGAAATCATTACCCCAAAACGCCAATTAGCGCCGTTACTCGTCTCACGTATTAAAGTGATGGCTAAATTAGATATCGCCGAAAAGCGTGTACCACAAGATGGTCGTATTAGCTTAAGGCTAGCAGGGCGCGAGGTCGATGTTCGGGTATCAACGCTGCCGTCGAGCTTTGGCGAGCGGGTCGTTATGCGGCTACTCGATAAGCAAGCAGGTCGTCTCAATATGACTTATTTAGGGCTTTCTGATAATGACTATAGCGAGCTTAAGCGCTTAATCCATCGTCCGCATGGCATTATTTTGGTAACGGGACCAACGGGGTCAGGGAAAACTACCACGTTGTATTCTGCATTAACCGATTTGAATGACCAAACCCGCAATATTTTGACCGCGGAAGATCCGATTGAATTCCAGCTCGATGGTATTGGTCAGACGCAAGTCAATAATAAAGTGGATATGACCTTTGCGAAAAGTCTGCGCGCCATGTTACGTCAAGATCCAGACGTGGTCATGGTTGGTGAAATTCGTGATTTAGAAACCGCAGAAATTGCCGTCCAAGCGTCGCTGACAGGACATTTGGTGTTATCAACGCTGCATACCAATACTGCCATCGGCGCGGTGACGCGTTTGCAAGATATGGGTGTTGAGCCATTTTTATTATCGTCATCGCTGATTGGTGTCGTCGCCCAGCGTTTGGTGCGAACCTTATGCACATATTGTCACGACTGGCAAACTGCAGATAGCGAGCAAGCCAAATTATTTACTGAAATTGGTGTGACGCCAAGTGCTGCAAACACAGGAACGGAAAACTTAGAAGAAAAGGCGATTAATCTGCCCAAACCCGTTGGCTGTGATAAATGTAATAATTCAGGGTTTAAAGGGCGGACGGCAATCTATGAAGTGGTGCCAATTGACGATACCCTGCGTCGGATGATTCATAGTAACACGGCTGAATACGAGCTAGAAGAATACGCTCGCCAGCAAACCCCATCGATACGTGCTGATGGGCTACGCAAAGTCATAGAAGGTCGAACGACGTTAGAAGAAGTTCTGCGAGTCACCAAAGAAAGCGCCCTAACCGATGACGCTATCCTTAGTTAATAGGAGTTAGTTTTTTGCCTAGAATGGCTTTTGACGCCGCTATTTTGCGGCGATACATTCAACCTCGACGCTAGCACCGGCTGCTAGCTCTGCGACGCCAAAGGCTGAGCGAACAGGATAAGGCTTAGTCAGTTCTGCTTTATAGACTTTATTAAAGTCATCAAAGTCGTCCATATCGGTTAGCATTGCCATGCATTTGACGATATCTGACTTTTGATAGCCGTACTTTAATAAGGTTTCATTGATATTGTCGAGCGCTTGTTTGGCTTCCGCTTTGACACCGCCTTTGACCAATTTACCGTCTTTAAAACCAATTTGTCCGGACATGTATAACGTATCGCCTATACGCACCGCTTCTGAAAACGGATAATTGCCGCCGTCACCAAGAAATACAGGGCTCGATTTGGTAATGGTAGCGTTATTCGACGCTGGCGCCGCATTGGCATTAACTGCAACTCCTAGTGAACAGGCGCTAATTAGCAAGGCTTTAGATAAATTGGTCGTCAGTTTATTGGTATATGTAGACATGCTTGTCTCCTTATTATGATGTTTTTTAAGTCCATTTTTAGGTGCTATAGTTTTTTATAATAAATTATAATTCATTGCTCTCTAGAATTTTTGAAGAAGACTGATTATCTTCTTCACTCTCAATCTGTTCGTTTTTGGATTGCTCATTCTCAAGTTGTTCACTCTCTAACTGTTTAGCTGCTTTACCTTGACGGCGCGCTTCTAATTCAGATTTCGGAATCCAAGCCCAGGTCATCTCAACGACGATGGGGTCGCGGTCGCTATCGGACTCACGGTCATGAATCACGCAGGGAATGATCATCTCGCCTTTTGGCGTATTTAAAATATCCAAACGCTGCTCATCAGATAATGAGGCTACGGCGGCAATTTGACCTTTTTTAATCGGGCGATAAAAATTCACTGAATAAGACTTAATTAATAATACACGGTCAGAAGGTAGGTTTAAACCTAAAATGAACCCTGTCGCGGTTTCAGCAAGCAAGGTGATGGCGACGGCATGGACTGAGCCAATATGATTTTGTACCGCTCTGGTATTATTTAAGCTAACCACCACTTGATTGGGATCGACTGTCTCATAATAGATGCCTGTCGTGCCCACATACGGCACTACTTTCCCAAAGGCTTTTGATAAAATGCTGGCGCGCGCCCCCGCAGGCAAATATTTGGTGACAGACAACAACTTGGTAAATTGGTTGCTAATAGGTTTTAGCGTACTATTTGGTTGTTCGACTGGCACTTTAGTGTTGTCAGAAACCTTGGCCGGCAGTTTGCTACTCAGTTTGCTAGGGAGTTTTTTTAATAATCCTGACATACAACATTCCTCAATTTGAAGTGGGATTTACGATACTTACTACTGGTTTTTTGCTGCTGATGCTTTGCCACTGGGATAAAAAGGTTTAGACGATGGATGAGGCGGCTAATTCTTTTTATCATGCTTTTTATCTTAGCAACTATTTTAGTTATGGTACATCAAGCGCCGTATCGCTACTATTATTAACATGAACTACCGCGCTTTTGACTTCCTCTCCTCACTAAACAGAGGGGATTCCTACAGCTAGACGGTCAAGCCCGACCGCGAGGATGTTCTTTGCGGCATTGATATCTCTATCATGCCATGTGCTACACTCAGCACAAGTCCATCTTCTGATTCCAAGTCCTGCTCTACCTTTCGGACTACTATCGCTTATTTTGCGACAGCACGAGCAGATCTGGGTAGTGTAACTCTCATTTACCATCTCAAGATGACAACCTGCATGCTTGCACTTATATTCCAGTTGTCTTTTGATCTCAAACCATCCTGCATCGTATATAGATTTAGTTAGTTTGGTTTTCTTATTGGTAAATGAATGTGATTTAATATCTCCAACCACAATCAATGCATTGTTTTGTACAAGATTGGTGGTGAATTTATGGATGATGTCTTGCCTTGCATTTTTAATCTTGGCATGAATCGCCTTAGCACGTTTTTTGTTTTTAGCACGTTGAGCAATAGCTAACTTTTCAGCATATTTAAGCGTTTGTTTGATCTGTAATTTGTCGCCAGTTGATGTAGTAGCAGCCTCTTTTAAGCCTAAGTCAATACCGACACTGCCTTTACCACTTATTTGTTTTGGGTAGTCCTTAACAGTAATACAGGCATACCAGCGATTACGGCGGTCTTGTACTATCTCAAGGGTGTTAATTTGATATAGGCTCAGATTGTAGCTATCCCACACATCAATAATTAGCTTTTGACCTTTAGACAAAGATAGCCCAATAGTACTTTTAAGCGCTTTCTTTCCAGTCTGTCTTGTGTTTAAGTGCTTAATAGCAGACTTCTTAAAAGGTATCCAGCCAAGTGATTTACGTTTAGCATTAGGACGGCTGGTACGCCAGTTAAGTTTGGCTTTTTTAAACTGCCTACGAGATTTAGCATGAGTTTCATTGATGGCTTGTAGGGTTTGACTATGTAGGCCTAGACAGTCGCCACTACCTTTGGTGTATTCACTTAAGTCGTAAGCACTAAAAAACTTACCTGTGCGTTTTAGATGCTCAAAACTTAACGCATTCACATAGTTCCACACATAATTGACTGAACCGCTTAGGCGATTAAGCTCTGTTATGTGCTTGTCTTTGATGCGTAGTTTGAGTGTTTTCATTACTCTAGTGTGGCAAAAGCATGGCAAACTAGCAAGTCTTTAAAGACGATTTGCGACAAGCGATGTCGCCTTATATACCTGCTCTAAACCGCAGTATTTTATAGTGACTGACAATAAAATATGACTAACGTAACGATATCTTAGAGGGCAGAAATATCGAAGCCGATTGTGATATCGCTTATTGCCTGCTCGGTCGCTTAATTTTAACGAGCAAAGTTATAATAGTCAGATTTTAGTGCGGCTGAAATATTTCGCCGTGACTTTCTATTGCTAAATAATGTTATGTTGGATAATGCTATGCCTGATATATCTTCTCGAAAACCAACCAATATCATCTATACGGGCGTTGCTGGTACAGGTAAAACCTATCGTTTATTACAAATTGCTAAGCAATATACTAATTATTTGCCTCGCGTAAATGACAAAGAGTTATTAGGACAGCTTTTGCAGCCGTTAAGTTGGCGTGACGTTGTTTGCTTAATATTTTTGGATTTTAAGTCGAAAAAACAAGACTTGGTTAAGGTGCCAGAAATTGTCAATCATGAGTTTTTTGTCAATAAAGCGGCGCAAAATTCGCGTGAGAAAAATTTAAGTAATACTGCCTGGTCTGTGCTGCAAATGCATACGCCTGCTAATTCAAAAACGGTGAGTTATAAAAACCGCGCTAGCCAAGCCTATTTTGATAAAGACAATAGCGGCGCATGGTATTTACTGCCAGAAAGCATGGATTTGTTAAGCGATTTAGCGCAGCAATTGGCCGAATTTCAGCAGGCACAGCGCGAGAATAGTAACCAAAATCAAGAGTTTCGCCAACAGCGTTTTAGTTTGGTCAGCTTTCATCAAGCCTATGGTTATGAGGAATTTGTCGAAGGTATTCGTCCTGTTATGGCAGCGTCTGATCACACAACGAAAAGTTCAACTCAGATGAGTTACGCCATTCAAGATGGGACGTTCTTAAAACTATGCCAACGCGCTGCCAATGATCCCGAGCAGCGTTATGCCATATTAATCGATGAGATTAATCGTGCTAACGTATCACGGGTATTTGGTGAGCTATTAAGTTTGATTGAGCCAGATAAACGTGCTGGCATGGCAAACGCGATGATGGTTCATTTGGCGTATTCTGGGCGAACCTTTAGCGTCCCAGCCAACGTTGATATTTATGCCACGATGAATACCCAAGACCACTCACTAGCGCCGCTTGATATGGCATTACGTCGGCGTTTTCACTTTATTGACTGTCCGCCGCAGCCCGAATTATTACCTGTTATTTATGTCAATCCAGTTAATTCAGAAACCGGTAATTCAGAAACGGTTGATCCGGCAGAAACGATAGATTTAGCAAAAATTTTAACTGGTTTAAATAATCGCATCACGCAAACGCTAGGGCTTGATGCGCAATTAGGTCATGCGTTTTTATGGTCGGTAAATACGCTTGAGCAATTGCAAACGGCACTTATTGAGCAAATCATTCCGCAATTAGCACAAGCAGCGGGTGGCCAAATCACTATTTTGCAATATATTTTTCAAGACGAGCAGCAGCCGATAAGCGCGCAGTTTATACAAGATAGCCAAGCGCTCATCAATAATGAGGTAAATAACTTAGCCAGCCCTAACCATCCAAATCGAATGTTTGCAGACCAGCACTCATTTCTTGGTCAGACTGTGAGTGCTAGCAGTTATAAAATTAATGCAGATTTAATCCATAACACTGCTGAGTTTGCAAGGCCAGTTGTCTATGAGCGTTTATATTAATAGAGTGGTTGGCGAGTGATGAGTAGGGTATTACAGTCTGATAGCAAAGCGATAGGTAGCAACGTTAATAGCGGCGTTAATAGTGCGAGTATTGCCAATAACGTTAACGCAACTACGCGTGATGCTCATATTATTACTGTGTTTGAACACCAGCGTTTAACCACGCGAGATTTTGTTCACCTATCAGATTTTCATTGGTTAATGGCGCAAGAGTTTAGCGTTTTTAGTATTAAACGCCAGCAAGGGCAATGGCAGCTAAAGGTTGGCCATTATATTGGCGTTATCTTATTGCCAAGTGGTATGACGCTTGAGATATTGCCCAAACTGATAACAAAAAGTCCTACCAATCACAACCAACAACAATACGAGTCGACCAAAGCCAACGATATCAATCAGACACGCCGATGGGTTCAGGATATGTTGGCGGATTTAACCAATCGCAATCAGGCTAAAAATAAACTTCTCAATGTTAAAAACCTAGGTCAATTTAGTCCTCAATTAGCCGCGCTACCGACTAAAGCATTACCATTATCAGATTGGCTTATCGCACAGTTTTTGCAGTGCTTGGCTCATTATCAACCAACCAAGCATTATCAGACGCAAATCCAAAACCAAGCAGCGCTACAAGGTCGCTTACTGATTAAAGAGCAACTGCGCTTTAATAGTATGAAGCCGCATAAGTTTGTCTGTGAAAGTAGTGTGCTGAGCCAAGAGATGCTCAGTAATCGTTTGATTAAAAGCGCGTTAGTGTTACTTACGCCATTATTGTCGCCGTCAAAATCGCTCCTAGCATTACAGTTATGGCAAAAAATTTCTACGCTAAATCGCCATGAGCTTCAGCGATTAGAGCTGCTATATAAACAAGCAAAACGCCAATTAGCGCTGCAGCCTTTATCTCGGCAGCAGTTACAAGCGGCGCAGCAATTATTGGACTTAGCTTATTGGCTTTTGCAGCAATCTGACGCTCATACTGGCAATGGGATTAAGCCTCAAACATTAGCCAAGCAAAATGCCGCTCAACCGCGCCTATGTTTATTGATTGATATGAACCAAGCGTTTGAGCAATGGGCAAGCCAGCGTATCGCGGACCAGTTTCAGCAAATTGATTTGGCTTATAAACCTTTGTTTCAAACCCAACGTGTGTGGCTACGTGATATAGCAGGGCAGGCGTGTCTCTCTATTCGTCCTGATTTATTGATATATAAAGCAGCTGATGATAAAGCAATTAATAAAGCTACCGTAGGGTTTAGCTCGCATAAATCTTTTCACTCACGGCAATCAGGCAATTATAGTCATGTCATTGATATTAAATGGAAACATTTGCCGCATGCAGGCGCCATTAGTGCGAGCGATGCCTATCAGTTGACCAGTTATGCACAGACTTATCATGCAGAGCAGGGGTGGCTGGTTTATCCGGTACAGGACGATAGCAAACAACCCATCCTGCTTAAGCAACAAGCTTATGATGACGCAGACGCTCATACGGTACGTAATAAGCAGTCAAGTCCTGCCAAATTATGGCTGATACCTTTTAATGTGGTGACCGGCACCGTAAACGGTGACTTGCTTCCAGATTTGAATGTAGTATAATGAGCGCTGTTGGCAATTGAGTATTAGGGTTGGTAAAAACCAACGTTGCGTCACCGCCATTTTTATGAAAAATGGTTATTTTTGAAAGAATTTAACGATTCTTTAAAATAATCAAAAATAGGTGTTGACACAATCAGCTTTACCCCTTAATATGTGCACCTCGATAGCGAGGAACATTAACAAGTTAGCGGTATGACCGACAACGAGTTAAATAACAAACTATCGAGATAATAGAAAATTTCGGAGTGTGGCGCAGTTTGGTAGCGCATCTGGTTTGGGACCAGAGGGTCGTAGGTTCGAATCCTATCACTCCGACCATCTATTTAAAGAGCCTTACAGGCTTTTTTTTATGTATAATGATATTGTTTTTCATGTTAGATGTTTTTGACATAATGAACAGATCAAAATATATAAAAGTCCTCTAAGAGCGCCTGTAGCTCAGCTGGATAGAGCATCTCCCTTCTAAGGAGGTGGCCGCAGGTTCGAATCCTGCCAGGCGCACCATTTAGCCTGTCAATCTTGCCTTATCAGGCAATAGTTATGGCGGTTGTAGCTCAGTTGGTAGAGCCCCGGGTTGTGATCTCGGTTGTCGTGGGTTCGAGTCCCATCAGTCGCCCCATATTTTATTCTGCATTACCTTCCTTATTCAATTAAAAAATCTTTTTTAAATCATTCTATTTGCCTTTATGGGCATTTTTTTTGCCTATTTTTTACCTATTAATGAATGCCGCCAAAATTATTATATATTATAAAACGTTTCAGGCATTTAATATCTCGCTACCTACTAGCGTTTTTTCGCATTTTTTCTTATGATAGTTATTTTTAATAAATATTTATTAAAATTACGTCTCTAGTTGATTCTCAAAAAATCGTTGTGGTATTTGTATCGCATGGATTTGTAACTGTCTCACTGTACCTTTCTTATATTGACCTGGCTATGGCTTTTAAAATTTGGCATTTTTCTAAAATCAGTCATTTTTACATTGAGGTTTTAAGTCAGAATGTTTGTTTTGTATTTTTTAGATATTTTTTTATTTGATGCCTGTCCTCATTTTAAAGAAATGGCGATAAAATGAAATAAATTGCAGTCAAACAAAAAATTAAAATGTTGCTTTAAGGATATCGAGCAAGTTCACGCTTAGAGACGTTTTATATTTTTGTCTCCACTTGACGGCTACCGAGCCCATGTTATTGAGGAAATGAGGGATGGACGCACTAAGCGTGTTGCTACAAAATGTGCATTTATTCGAAACGAAGTATTATCGTTTAGATGGGACGGGCAATTGGTCTTATTCAATCACTAGACAAGATACGATTTTGTTTTATTTGGTCATGTCAGGGGGTTTTTGCATCGATGTCGGCAATGGCCCACGAGAAACACGTGCCGGTGACATGATTATGATTCCAAACGCATATAAGCATGTGAGTTATGCGCTGAATTATAATGGTGATGAGGCACAGCCGTTAGATGAGTTGCTAATCGATTGTAAAGATCGGACGCTGGAACTTAAAGGCAACGGGGATAGTAATGCCAACTCATCATTGATATTGATCGAATGTAAGTATGATAAAGCGATGATTCGTCCTTTATTATCAGTGCTGCCATCGATACTGCCCGAAGTTAACGATGAGGCTGATGGTAGGTTTGAAGTCATTGATGTCGAGATTAGGCTCCTGACTTTGGAGGCGGAACGCGAGCGCATGGGTAAAACTGCGGTCATCAATCATTGGGCAAGTATTATGATGATTGAATGTTTGCGGGTGTATATCGAGCGTCTGCCTGAAGCCACCGATAATTGGTTAACCGCCATGAAAGACCCATTTTTGACCAAGGCGCTGGTAGCCATGCATGAGATGCCAAGCGAAAATTGGACGATTAATAAGCTCGCTGAAGTAGCAGGGATGTCGCGCTCAAGCTTTGCGCAGCGCTTTAAAGAGGTGGTTGGTATACCGCCACTGACCTATTTGATGGATTATCGCTTGCGCTTGGCTGCCCGTTATCTGCGTTTACAGCAAAATAGTATTAGCCGTATCAGCGAGTTGGTTGGTTATGCTTCGGACTCGACCTTTAGCCAAGCCTTTAAGCGCGTCTATGGTATCTCGCCAAAAGCTTATCGCCAGCAATACCAACAACAAACGCTTGCTTAGTCAGCTTTTACATTATCCATATTGCTAAAAAACGCTAAGGTTATTTATCCTTAGCGTTTTTTTTATACCAATCATACTGATTTTTACTTGTTCATTTAGTCTTTATCATTCGTTTTGATGCCGAGTATTTCGGTGATGGAAAGCTGACAACACACTTAGGTTCAGGTACTATAGAATGGTGAGTCGCCCAAGTTCCAGTGTGAGATTTTAGCGCACTTTATTGTAATGTATGATAACTGCTACCTGTAAGTAGTTAGTTATAAATACTGATCTCCTAGTAACTTAGGATAACTTGGGCGAAGTTTATTTTTGCAGCTAATGGTATTTTATGACTGAACCGACCGCCAAGCCAACCGTGACCTCAAATAGCCAACATAGCACTACTATGCCCGCAACACCGACCGGTAACGCTGGTAAAAAAGATGTTAAAGGTAAGGTGAAAAACAAACAGCGTATGGCGAAAAACAAACAAAAAAATCATGTCACGCCCGCACTTGATAAGGCGGCGTTGCTAGCGTTGTTTATTTTGCCAAATGCTGAATTAAGTTCTGAGCAAGCAAATCTAAATACTGCCAGTAGTGAAATGGATAGTAGCGAAACGAACAGCAGCGAAACTAGTGTTGCTGCACAGCGAGTGGCGCTTTATCGTCGTCAGCATGAGCGCACACGTCAGCTATATATGGCGTCCGCCGCTACCCGTCCTACGTATTTGGTGCAAACGCTAAAAACACAGTTTGCAGAATATCAGCAATATTTATTGGCGCAGCAGCTTGATAAACGTGGTCTTATGGATACCGATGGGCTAGAGCGTTTATGGCAACAGCTGCACGTGGTCGATGATATTATCGAAGATATCGTCCGCCATATGCCAGCGCAGCAGCCCGCAGGTTGGCAGCTGACGACACAAGATGGTCATAATCCGCTACGTTTCCCTACCGTTGGTAAGCTCAAACATGGCAAACCTATTTTAGACCAAGGCAGCGTAAACAGTTATGTACTTGGGCACTTTGGTGTCAGTAGTTTTACGTATGACCGCGGTTATTATATCGGTCACGTGGTTGGTTACTTATTTAGTTGCTATTTTTGCGCCCATTTATCTATCAGTTATGGGGTTACCGCACTTAGTCAGCAGGTCGTAAGTGACTATGAGTATGCCAGTCTTGAGACGCCGCATATGGTGAGGTTGCTACAAGGCTTGGATGGTTATTGCAAAAAACGTATTTATCAATTGGCGGTTATTTGCGCGCGCCTTAGCGTCTTTGCCAGTGACAAGCGTATCGAGCGAATGCTGATTGCTGAGGTCAATGACTTTGATAAAAAATTGCAACAACAGCATTTAGATGTTTTATTATTACAAGGCTTAATGCCGGATAGCAATGATTCTACGCCGCTTTTTTAAGGCATTTATTCTCTAAAATCTATTTTAAAAATCCTGCTGATTATCATTTCTAATTGACCCCCTAGGACACTTGCTGCTATGCCCGCTTATCATTATAAAGCGTTAGACGATCATGGTAGTATTCAAAAAGGCCTAATAGAAGGCGACTCTGCGCGCCAAGTACGCCAGCAACTGCGCGATAAGCAGTGGACGCCCGTTGAAGTCAATGCAGTTAATGACAGACAAAGTCAACATAAAAGCCGCTATAAGAAACCATCGGCTTATGAGTTGGCATTGCTGACGCGTCAATTATCCGTATTGCTTGCCGCCGGTATTCCCCTAGAAGAAACGCTCGCTGCCGTCGCCAAACAATCGCCAAAAACCCACATCAAATCGCTTATGCTTGCCGTTCGCTCGCATGTATTAGAAGGCTTGAGCCTCGCGCGTGCGTTACAGCAAGCGGCCAGTTTTCCGCCTCTTTATATTGCTACCATTGCGGCAGGGGAGAAGTCCGGTCATTTAGATTTAATTCTCAACCAATTGGCAGACTACACCGAAAACCGTTTTGCCCTACAAAAGAAAATCCAAGGCGCGATGGTCTATCCAATTGTGTTGATGGTAATGGCGGTTGGGGTAATTATGGGCTTGATGAGCTTTGTAGTTCCTAAAATTGTCAAAGTTTTTGAGCAATCTGAGCAAGCACTGCCTTTAATTACTCAAATTGTTTTGAGCTTATCAAATATCATTACTCAGTGGTGGTGGTTAATGCTGCTGATAATGGCAGGGGCGGCGTTTTTATTTTATCGCTTTTCCCAAACGCAGGCAGGTAAATTAGCGATAGACAGTATCGTGCTTAGACTACCAATATTGGCTAGGTTGTCAAAAGGGCTTAATGCGGCGCGTTTTGCCAGTACGCTTGCGATATTGGTGCGCTCAGGGGTGCCATTGATTGAGGCGCTGCATATTGGCGCGGCAGTGACGACCAATTTACACGTTCAAAAAACCATTATCACTGCAGCTGATAGAGTGACAGAAGGCTCGAGCTTGTCGAGTCAGTTAGAAAAATCCACTTATTTTCCGCCAATGATGGTGCAAATGATTAAAAGTGGAGAAAATTCAGGCGAACTTGAAAACATGCTCAGCCGCGCCGCTACTATGCAAGAAGCGGAAGCAACCAACTTTATCAGCACTTTGCTATCGTTACTTGAGCCTTTGATGCTAGTACTGATGGGCGTGGTGGTCATGATTATCGTGATGGCAGTGATGCTACCGATTGTGAATATGAACGATTTAGCAGGCTAATATACACTCAAATTTTTTAATTTATCTCCATTCAATTCAAATATGATTACCTATTTCTTGCTAAAACTTCCGTTAACTTTCTTAAGCCTTGCTTACTGTTGTAGATTGTTGACAGCGGCGTATTTTTACTAGAGCACAGTCAATCATCACGCTATAGTAAGCGCTCGTCAAAAGCTTTACTTATAAACCTTTTATAAAGTTAGCGGTTATCCACTCTCTTATGGCTCGTATCCATAAAAGTCGAGATTCATAACAAACTATTGCAGCGCTGGATAAAAATAAAAGCATGGTTTATAGTGATAAATCGGTTTGGTGTTCATTAATTTACAGCCACTGACTTTATCGAGTAACTTAATGCGCTCTGAACGCCATTTTTCCTATAAGCCATTTCCCTATTTATATCACCTGATACTAAAAGCGATGACAAAAGCGATGACTACAATTGATACGATGCAAGTAAAGACGATGCCAAAAAACGCTATGAATAACGATAAGTTTCAGGCAGAAAATACGAATAAAAATACGACCACTGCGCTGAAAGATCGTCCGTTATTGCGTCATAGCCAGTCTGGATTTACGCTTATTGAGATTATGGTGGTGATTGTGATTTTGGCCATTCTTGCAGGTTTGGTCGTGCCAAAAGTAGTTGGGCAAAGCGATAAAGCACGCGTTAAAACCACTGAAACGGCGCTGGCGACGGTATCCAATGCGCTTGATATGTACAAGGTTGATAATTCGCGTTATCCAACCACCGCGCAAGGTTTAGAAGCCTTAACCACACCGCCTGCCGACGCCAAAAACTATCCTGATGGCGGCTATATCAAAGGCGGCTATCCGACCGATGGTTGGGAAAACGAATTGCAGTATGTCGCTCCGGGTAGCGAAGGTCGCCCTTATGATTTGTTTTCGTTGGGGGCTGATGGGCAGCAAGGCGGCGAAGGGCAGGATGCGGATATTTATGCCCAGCTATAAGCTTAGCCTTAAAATGATTAGAGATGAGCAGTAAGTTATTCTCTCATCATCACACTTTATGCAGTAAAGCGGCGTTAAATTTTTTAGATATCAACCAATAAGGCATTATTGGTTGATATTTTTTATTAAAGCATAAAATAGGTACAAAAGCGCTCCTGGGATAAATTTTGCTTGCTTATTTGCTTGCTTGCTGTGCCGACATAGCTCGATGCGGCGCAAAATTTCTCTTAATAGCACTGCGTTTTTTATAGTGAATTTACGATAGTCAGTTATTAAAACCCGTCACTAAAGGTAGTTATCTATGTCCATAAAAACAGCAATTTCAACAACTGTCATCAATAAACGCCCTTCTAGAAAATCTCATTTATTGATAATTGCGCTTATGAGCACCTCGTTGATGACAAGTTTATCAATGACGACTTTGAGCGCGCAGGCGGCAGGTCTAGGCGAATTGTTTGGCAACAATAATGCCGCGCAAGCGAAATTTTTGCCCGTTGATGAAGCCTTTCAAGTGGGCAGTGTGACCAAAGCAACGTCTAAGGGCACGCAGTTATCGATTACCTTTGATATCACGCCCGGGCATTACGTTTATAAAAACAAGCTGACGGTAAGTTTTCCTAAGGGCATCAGTGCGACGCCACTTAGCTTTAGTCAATCGCCCGTCACCATTAACGACCCCACCTTTGGTAAAGTGCCTGTTTTTACGCAAAAAAATGTGGTTGCTACCACTACGCTCACCACCAATAATGGTAAAGGCGCAAAAAATGTCCCAGTAGTCATTGGCTGGCAAGGCTGCGCCAAAGCCGGACTGTGCTATCCACCTGAGAAAATTAAAACCACGGTAAACATTGGCAAGGTACGTAAATAAACAGCAACGTAAAGAAGCAACCATGTAAATAGACAGTGAATTGGTCAATTCGAATATTGGTAATAAATAGGTAGCCCTTCATGTCCATTAAGACCGCAGAAAAATCCCCGTCATTAGCGGAAAATAACTCTTCAAAAAAATCTTGTCTATTGGCATTTGTGTTAACCACCAGCTCACTGTTGACAGGATTGGCTGCTACAGGATTGGCGGTTGCGCCAGTCGCATCGCAAGCGGCAGGGTTAGGCGATTTGTTTAGCAGTGATAAAAGTGCGGCCCAGCCGAAATTTTTGCCCGTTGATGAAGCGTTTCAAGTTAGCAGTAGCAGCAAACCTACCAATAATGGCACGCGATTAGCCATTAATTTTGACATCACACTTGAGCATTATGTTTATAAAGACCAAATTAAGCTAACGCTGCCTGCTGGCGTCACCGCTGCGCCGTTCACCTTTAGCCAAAAGCCAGTCTCCATTGATGATCCAACCTTTGGGAAAGTACTGGTGTTTGACCAAGCTAATATGGTCGCCAGCACCATTTTGAGCAGTAGTAATGGCAAAGGCATAGAAAATGCTGCTGTGACGATAGGTTGGCAGGGCTGTGCCAAAGCCGGACTTTGCTATCCGCCGGAAAAGATAAAAACGACGGTAAATATCGCTGCCGCGCCACAATCGGCAGCCAATAGTTCAAGTAATACAGCTCCAGATTCTGCGAGCAATAATAGCAATGCAGTATCTGCGCAGTTATCTACAGTTACGACTGACGCTGATAACCTTGCCGCAGAGCAATCCTTGACTGATGATGAAGTAATTGATTATGCCTTGTTAGATGACGAAGCTCTAGACGGGGAGCTTGGTGCGACCAATACGATTTCTGGTGCTGATGAACAGACAATAGCTAGCGATGTAACAAATAATTCTGCGGCAGCAAACGATAGCAATGATAGCGCAGCAACGAACAATATCGTTACGGGCGATAATGCGATTAATAGAGATCCTTTTGGTTTGGCTTCGCATCCCTGGTTGGCACTGGTGTTATTGTTTTTAGCAGGTTTGGGCTTGGCATTGACGCCATGCGTGTTACCAATGCTACCGATTGTCGCCAATATTGTCGCTCGCCAGCAAAACCCAACAGTTAAAAAAGGGGTCATTTTAACGACCAGTTATGCTATTGGTGTCGCCACCGCTTACGGTATTTTAGGTGCGGCCATTGCCGTATTTGGTGAATCATTAGGCATTATTGGTTGGCTGCAAAACCCTGTTATCTTGATTAGTTTTGCCATCGTTTTTGTCTTGTTAGCGCTTTATATGCTGGGTGTGTTTAACATCCGCTTACCGCGAGCGATTAGCAGTAAAATGCAAGGTCTAAGCCAAGCGGGAGATAGCAAACTTGGTAGCACAGGCGGCAGTTTAATCGCTGGATTTTTATCGGCACTCGTGGTATCGCCTTGTGTTTCAGCGCCCTTATTTGGCGCGCTATTGGCAGTATCAACGATTGGCAGTCCGCTCCTTGGGTTTGCTGCCTTATTTATGTTAGGTTTTGGTTTGTCGGCACCGCTTATCTTAATTGGCGCGACCCAAGGTAAAATCATGCCAAAAGCGGGCGAGTGGATGAATTGGGTCAAGCAGGGCTTTACTTTACTGCTTTTTGCCGTGGCGTTATTATTAATTGAGCGCGTCTTTATCTCGCCTGTGATGCTAATGGTGTGGGCGCTCTGGTTTATGGTGGTCGCGACGTGGGCGTGGAGCTGGTTGGGCAAAGGTCGTATGCTGACCCAAGCGCTCGGGTTAATTGCTGGTATTTGGGCGACTTGTTTAATCGTCGGCGCGGCATTGGGTAACAATGACAGCTTGCATCCGCTGGCATCATTAACATCGTCAGGCGCTGCTCCAATAATGCAAACGGCTGCTGGTCAACCGCCTGCAAATAAGGCAACAGATAAGACGGTGACGACGCTAGCTGAGTTAGATGCCATTATCGCTGCCAATCCTAAAGTGCTGGTCGATGTGACTGCCGAATGGTGTATTGAATGCCGTATTATGGATAAAAACTTATTTCATAATCGTCCTGCGCAAATGCAAGATTGGCAATTGGTCAGACTTGATATCACCGAAACCACAGCCGACTCTAAAGCCATCTTAGCGCGCTATCAACTGTTTGGCCCGCCAGCGTTGCTTTATTATCAAGACGGGCAATTGGTCAATCAACAAGTGGGTGAAATTGGCCGCGCTGAGTTTGAGCAAACCTTAACGGCATTGAATTAATCATTTAATCTAAATCAATACCACATTATTTTTAACGTAAATAAGCCAACGTCCATTGATAATAGGGCGTTGGTTTTTTCAATTTTATTAGACAGCGATAACGCTAGTATAGTGCACTTATTTTCATTACAATAAAGCAACATTGCTAAAGGCGCACTACTATGAGTAAGCGCTACCTTGCACCTCCACATTTATTGATTTTCTTTTAGTTCTTCTTTTATTTTAGCATTCGCGCTAATGGCTATATTAATTATTACATATACTCTGCTGGCGCTCATGTCAGTGAGATAAAGGACATTTATGTTTTCTCATATTACTCCACAGCGACCCTCGTCAGCGCTTATCAAAGCGTGTAGAACCAACAATATTCAGCTATCTACGTGCTCTAAGCGCTATTTAACGATGGCCGTTGGTATGGCACTTTCTTGTTTTACGCTACAAGGTTATGCTGCCAATAGCACTCAAACCCATGGCAACGAAAGCTACGAAGAGTTGCCTGTAGAGGCTATCGCATTTGAGTATGAAAATAATAATTCTCCAGAGAATGTGAGTAAGCGCGTCGTCAATCCGAACGCAGCCGCCCAAAGTGACAAAGTTATCAGTAAAGAATTTGTCGCCGAGCAAGCAAAGTTATTTTACGAGTGTACCCAAGTACAGACCAGTGCCGCACGTTTGGCCTGTTTTGATAAAGTCGCTGAGCAGGGAAAAACACCGAGCTATGTGACGACCAAACAGCCTGTTGATTTGGCAAAAACCTTGCAAAGTACCCTTGCTGGTAATCCGCAAGTTGTCCTTGTAGAAGAAAATACCACCATCTCGGCAAAGGGTAATACTGTGGCTACTGGCGCGGCGAATAGTGCATCAGCCGATGGCGAAAGTTTGGATACGGTTGGACTGACACAAAGAGAAGCGGAAGTGTTAGAAAACGTCGGTGTCACCCAAACCGATATCGAAAAATTTACCCCGCTTAGTTTATCTTATGATTTGGATAAAAACAGCGAGCGCGGCACGTGGACGGTCAGACCTTATCGCCCCACTTATCTTATGCCACTTTTTTATACCTTTGATCCCAATTTAGGCCCCAGTACACCATCACAGGAGAAAGAACCTTTTACTTCTAATGATGTACGTAATACTGAGCTAAAATTCCAGCTGTCTTTAAAGACCAAAGTGATGGAAGATTTGTTTGATACCAGCGCAGATTTATGGTTTGGCTATACCCAAGAGTCGCACTGGCAGGTGTATAACGAAGACAACTCGCGGCCATTTCGCGCCACCGATTATCAGCCTGAGATATTCTTAACCCAGCCCGTGACAGCGGATCTGCCTTTTGGTGGTCGTCTACGTATGCTAGGGGTGGGTGCGATTCACCACTCAAACGGCCAAGATGATCCCTTATCACGCTCGTGGAACCGTGCTTATTTGATGGCAGGCGCAGAGTGGGGCAAGCTATCAGTGATACCGCGCCTATGGGCTCGCGTCAATAATGAGAGTTCTAGTAGTGAGGATAATCCAGATATCGAAGACTACATGGGCTATGGTGATATAAAGTTCTTGTATGATTTGCCCGAACAGCAGAGTCTGAGTGGTACGCTGCGCTACAATCCAGCTACCCATAAAGGCGCCGCGCAGATTGACTATATCTACCCATTAACCAAAAACGTCAATGGCTTTGTGCAGTTATTCCAAGGTTACGGCGAGTCTATTATTGATTATAACCACGAAAATACTTCGATTGGTTTTGGTATCGTACTAAATGACTGGAAAGGTTTTTAGGATAAACGCAGCGATGGGCACCGAGTGATGCGACACTTAGCGCCTTATCAAACCGGATTATGGCTGGCAGAGTATGGAGACATACGCTGTCAGTTGTGCCGTCTTTATCGCAGTACGCCGCAATCACAGCTCTTACAAAACCATTCCTCACTGATCTTGCCAAACAACTCGCCAAACAAGCAATCACTTTTTATTAAACTGCGTCAACGATTTAACGGCCGTTTTCACAGCGGATTGCTTTGCACCCGTTGCCATCACAGTATCGTCTGGCTGCCGAAACCCTTTGACGTTGATATTGCCGCTGGCAAAGTACTATTCATTCAAGCAGCGACCTATTACGACTATCCGATACGTCAAGCTATTCGCGCCTTTAAACATCACGAAGACATGACCAAGCTGCCGCTATTGCTACATGTATTACGCCAGTTGCCCAGACCACACGGCTGTCATTATGACAATAGTGTCGTGGTCGCGATGCCAACGACAGAGCAGCGCCTTGTTAAACGGGGCTTTGACCCTGTCAGTATTTTGGCCGCGCAGCTATCTAAGCATTGGCATATTCCTCTGTGGAATGGCGTAGAGCGTATCGACAATACCGTGAGCCAGCAAGGGCTAACGCGTGCCGAACGTTTAGGTAATTTAGACAACGCTTTTGCTTTAGTAGAAACACCTCCCGTGAAGCGTTTATTATTATTTGATGATGTAGCAACCACAGGTGCGAGTTTGCAAGCATTAGGCCGTGTTTTAAGCAGTCAATCTAAAGGGATAGCGGGAGTTAATTCTTCCACTTCTAATCAATATGATATTTCTGCATATGCGTTAGCGCATGGAAGTCAGACTTAAACTTAATTACGTCCTTTCACAACAAGTCTTGTGTTGCTAATATGTTATCTTAACGTTATATTACCAATGTATTTTAACTAACTTTTTGGTTATTTATCAGCTATTTATAAGTAGTGAATGTAAGCTGGCTGTATGGAAAGATAAAAATATAACGTGAGTTGGGGTAAGTTTTCTACTATAAAACGAGCTGATTTTGTGGAATAAGAATTGCATAGCTAGGGATGAATATGTTGATTGGCTTTTAAATGCATTAGCATGAATTTTGAATACTCGCTACTACCGTAAATATCATACTAATGGTTGCTATAAATAGGGATTTGAGTGAAGGTTTCTGAAAATAACGTAGCAAAGAAGTTACGCATGGCCAGCTCAGGGTTTACCCTGATTGAGCTGATGGTGACGATTGCTGTGCTTGCTATTATTGTTAGTATTGCGGCTCCTAATATTAGTACGCAGCTGGCCAATCAGCGCGTGAAGTCGACAACTGCGATTTTAGAAAACGCATTAAAAGAGGCACGTGCTGAAAGCTTGATTCGCAGGCAGGATATTAAGGTAGGAATTGATGACAATGAGCACATGATTAAGATTGAATTAAAAGATACAAGCTCTACTATCGTTGCAAGCTATTCTTACAATACTAAGAGTACTATCACTGGGAATGATGTAGAGTTCCAGTCCTATAAAATTGCCAATGAAGAAACTATAACCATTTGTGATAGTAACTTAGCGGCGGCTACGCGTCAGGTGATGGTCAGCGCAATTGGGCAAGTCACTAGTCAGCTTGGAGGAACCTGCTAATGCGTCAGCATCAACGGGGGGTTGGACTGGTTGAGGTATTAGTTGCGGTTCTATTGTTGGCCGTAGCGGTTCTCGGCTTTAGTGCCCTACAAATGAACGCATTAAAAGCAACAGATGAGAGCTTAAATCGAAGTCGAGCAATGAGTATATCAAAGCAACTATCGGAAAATATACGCTTGAATAACTCAGGCGCTGAAGACTTTACTAAAGAGCTGAATGCACTTAACGCAGACAGCAACAATATTATAGATTACTGTACTAAAGTTCGCCAAGAAAGTAGTAAGTTTAGTAAAGATAGTTGTAAGAAAGATTCGTGCTCTCCCTCAGAACTTGCTGCACTAAGTGCGTGGAAGGCTGCAAACTTAGCATGCGGACAAGATATTATGCTAAATATGACGACATGTCCGGAAATGACAAATATCAATACGAGACAGTGTGTCATCACTTCTTGGGGTAACACTCTACCTATACTTAGTAAGGGCAATAAGCATGCTTGCGGAGATGATAGCGGCGCATATAAGTTAGGCTCAAGCTGTTTAATTATGGAGGCTTACTAGTGAAAACTTCGTGTAATTTCCAATATGGGTTTACGCTAATAGAACTGATGATATCACTGGTATTAGGGCTATTGATATCTGCAGCAGTCATGCAAGTCTATATTATTAATACTAAGACAGCAGGTATTCAGTCTGGTGCTTCTGATGTAATTGAAAATACAGTGTTTAATACACCAATGATTGAACAAAAGATTCGTCTTGCTGGGTTGGGGTTATCTGATAAAGCAAAGGATAACGAGCCGGGCTCAGGTATTGTTTTAACGAGCGCTAATAATGCAACCAAAGATAATGACAACAAAAAGCAGCTCGATAATTTAAAAAATCCAGATGACATTGATACAAATGGTCTTAAGGACATTACACTAGACGGTAACTCACTAAAAGTTACTTTACTTACTCATACAGGTGATGAAACCGATACGGGTAAAAACAATGAGTGGACTGGCGTAAGTAGCGTTAATCTAAAAAGTGGACAGCTCACCATTCAATACCGCGCGCCACAAAATATGTATGATTGTGAAGGAAGGCTAGCTTTAGGACCGAGACAGGTAAAAGTTGGTGGTGTTCTAGAGACCATTGATGGTCAGGTAGTTATAGAGCGTTTTTATCTCAAAGCGCCCAACCCATCTAAACCCTCTGAGTTGTCTTTATACTGTGACGCTGGCAAGTACATTACTGAGATAATGGATGATTATAGGGAGCAAAGTATCCCAGAAAAAAAGCTTCCGACTTCTGTTAATTTTACAACTAACAATAGTATCCGAGATTTCAGTGATACAGGTCAAGAAATCATAACCAATGTAGATTATTTTGATATTTTGCTGATGACTAAAAAAGATCCAACTCTAGCCAGTACACCAAAAGGTGATACTACTTTACGTTATTACACCGTTAAGGAGTATCTTGGTTTAGAGTCGAGTATAAAGCCTGTTATTGTTGGAATTAAGTACGGATTGATTCTGCGTTCAGGAAATGCCGTATTGTCTGAGGATGGCCCATCAGCATTCAATGTATTAGGTAATAAGCTAACCCTTAAATCAGGTTTAAATAAAAACTATATCAGAACAGTAGTTGAATCCAATGTCACGTTAAGAAATATCAATCATTAAAGCAGTTTGGGTATGACGTGTTGAGGTTATTTTATTTGGATATTTGCACTATGAAAAGACATTCAAACTGTCAGATCAGTCACTCTCAAGAGGGAGCCACGCTCATTGCCGTGTTATTGTTTTTAATGCTTATTATTTTAGTAGGCGTTATTGCAGTTAAAAGTAGTATAACTTCTTTAAGATTAGCAACGAGTGAACAAGTTGACACTCTATTATTGACCTCTTCAGACAATACTAATAAGAATATTGAAAATATCATCAATGAGGCAAAATACGAAAATGAAAGTGTAAAGCTATTAGGACCTCTTGGTTTTTTTGGCTACTTTATGAATATTGGCGCCACCTCTAACCGTGGTGACCAAGTCGTATTTTGTTATCGCCCAAGAAAGAATTACTTTTTTAGTATGTCAGAGGCGACGGTGCTAACGCCTTCTAATAAAAGCAAGCTGATAGGGGGAGCCAATGCTTCAGGCGGATTTTGTCAAGTAAATAACGCTGAGGATTTTGTTAACGCAAGACAAAACGTTATGACACAAGTTTCAGTAACTAGACCAAACACTGTATCTATACCAGTAACGCCTTTTGGGCACGTACCTTTAGGACAATCCATCACCTCAGACAATGCAGCCAGTTCTTCACCCAATTTTCGGATTCACTCTACTTCGTTTTTGCCAGCATTATCGAGCGCCTCTGACAGTGAGATTACAGAGTGTCTCAAAAAACCTAGTGAGAATGCCAGCGCTATCGCTTCAGGTGTGGATAATGATGATACTAGCGAGATAACTTATTTCGGTGAAACTCGTAATGAGTGCTTGGCTAAAATCGGGGTGCCAGCTAAGGTTATCGTCGGCGAGGTTCAGCTAGAGAATATGAACAATACCGAAAAATGCATCAAGTTTGGTAAGGGTAGCGGCAAAATAAGCGATGAGTGCCAAAAAATATTAAATGTCACCGCAAACGGTAGTTCTAAATAGCAATCGTATTAGATCTTATATATCAAATATAGTGAGAATCGTCATGAAAACAAGTCAATCTAATAAGTGTCCGCGTCGACCGTTTCGAGCGACTACGTTGACGATGGCTATAGGGGCAATGCTGCTGACTCTTCCTATGCTTAGTCAAGCTGGAACGAGTGATGATGGGTTTGGCAATAAACGCTACAATAAGCTTGGGGACTTGACAATCTACCAGCCGAGCACAGAATCTAATAAACCAACACTCACTTTGATGCTTGATAAGTCAGGGAGTATGTGGGGTAAATATAGCTTTAAAGAAGACGATGTATATCAGCGTCAAGATATATATAAGGCTTCTAGATGTGAAGGTTTTCTTTGTTTTATAGGTATTGGTAAATTTACATATAGGAATTACATAAGTAAAGCAGATATACCAAATGATTTCACTTATGAAAGTAGTTTCAAAAAATATACTGTGCCAGGTTTAACCGGTGCAGATAAACAGTATTGTCTTATGAGTGAAAAATCCAATACTACTTATGCAGAAGACTATAATCCCATTTACGAAACTATCAATGGCGTAAGTTTGGAGTACTGTGAGAAAAATGGCGAAAGAGTTTATGATCGAATGTCTAAGCTTAAATTAGCTATGTTAGAGCTGTTAGCTTTTGACAGTGTCAATGAAGACATCATTATGGGTATCGGGGCTTTTGGTTATAACAGCTATCAAGGTCAAATTAAGGTTGCTGCAAAACCTTTGGATGCTACTCAGAAAGAAAAGATTTATGGGTTTTTAAGAGGGCTAGACCCTTCAGGTGGCACACCTATGGCAACTGCATTTACAGAAGCAGCTGCCTATATGTTAGGCAATAGTACTTATAATGGAGGATCTGATTATAGCGGTATGCGATCCACGAATAACTCATCTATCGTAAGAAACAATCAATATATCGCCCCTGAAACGCAGCAGTGCGGCGCAAAAGGTGTATATCTGCTAACAGATGGCTTTCCTAATAATATAAGTAATCAATCTAACCTAAAAAAGATGATGAAACAAGCATTGAATGTATCGAATAATATTCAGTGTTCGAGTGAACTATTGGAGGGTAATGACAGCGGAGACCAATGGAAGTGTATGGGTGAGTTTGCAACCCAGCTTCGTACCCAGCGCCAAGTCACCACCGCTATGGTGGGATTTGGTTATGATTTTACTGCTGTTGATGACCCTAATAACTATATCTCAGTTGAGCGCGTAATTGATAAATTTAAAGATAGTGACGGTAAAGCCTATAAATACAATAAAAAATATTATGATTGTAACAAGATACCAATTAGTAATCCTGATGCTCGAAATGCTTGTAACTTAGGCATGGAGTCGGGCAAGTTTGATAATGTCGGTGGCTATGGTCAGGGTGGGTTTTATTTTGCTAAAGACACCAAAGACATCGTCGGTAGTGTTTTGTCCGTCATTCAGGACTTAGAGATGGATCTGCCCAGTATTCCAGCAGGAACCATCACCGTTCCTCAAGACCCATTGAGCAGTTTGAGCGTCAAGCCCTATGCTTATTTGCCCATGCTGGAGCCTAAGGTAGGAAGTGATATTGCCATCTGGCCTGGTAATCTTAAAAAATATCACGTCGAGCAAGGCACACTATTTGGTCAAGGCGGCAAAAGGCTCTATATCGATAGCGACAATAAAGGCGGCTTTCCAGATGATCTCAACCCTGATGCTCAGGACATCTGGAGTAAAGAGAACGAGACGATCACCAATGCTGCTGGGGCGACCGTAAATGTCAATGATAGAATTACCGCAGGTGGGTTTTATGCACAATTAACCGCGCCCAAAAAAGCCAACAATACCACTCGAAATGTCTATGTTGAGAGTACTATCAATGGCTCGACTAAACTGGTCAGGGTTGGCGTCACTGATGGCAAATTGGTTGGATTTGGTGCTAATGAGCTTGATAATTCATATACCACATTAACCAAGCTGTATCTACTTAGCTTTTTGGGCTATGACGTTAGTGCTACCCAAGCGGAAGCTGATCGTATTAATAATTCTGCGCGTGGTGTGCAAAAAGAGCTTGAAAAGTTGATTGCCAATCCACCAGGAGATATTAAAGTTTTAGGCGGCGTGATTCATTCAAGACCTGCATTGATCTCTTATGGTGCAAATATTAACGCCACAGATAAAGATAGTGACAACGATGGCGTGATAGATGACGATGCAGGAATGGTCTCCAATGACGACGCTAGTCGCGATGATTATGTCATGTTTGGCTCCATGGAGGGTGCGTTACATATTGCATCGGCACAGACCGGTCAAGAAAGTCTGGCCTTTATACCAAAGACAATATTACAAAATCAAATCGCAGCCCTGCAACCGGGCAGTACCGTTGCTAATGCTCCCGTATTTGGGGTTGATGCCCCGTGGACGACAAAAGGCAGCTATAAATATGACTTTAGCAGAACCAGTACCAACTCATCTGGTCAGATTACTGCTGAGGAGCTGTATATATATGGTGGACTACGTCAAGGCGGTAAAGGCTTGTACGGCATAGATGTCACTAAACTTAATAATCCTAAAATGCTATTTAGTATTGACAATACTTCAAATGGTTACCAAGCCCTTGGGATGGCGTGGAGCGAACCGGTTACCGGAAAAGTCAAAATAGGATCAGGTAAAGGTAGCGTTAAAGACGTCATCGTATTCGGTGGAGGCTATGATGAGTGCTATGAAGACCCTACTTTTAAGCTTAATAGTGCCGATAATAAATTTTCAGAATGTAAAAATAAGCCAGTAGCAGATGGTAACGCAGTCTATATCGCTGATGCGAAAACCGGCGCGATATTGTGGTCTATTTCTGGTCGCTCTTCTGGTGTTTCCGGTAAGCATATCAAAGTGGATGAAATGAAACACAGCGTGGTTAGTAAGATTACCACATTAGATCGTGATGATGACGGACTTATCGATCATCTATACTTTGGTGATCTAGGGGGTCAAGTGTTTCGTGTAGATCTGAGAAATGGTCAAGCCGTCAGTAGTAGTACTGGTATCAATAACTTTACGCGCCGTATAATTAGAGTATTAAATACCAGTGGGGACAGCTTAAGCGATACAACTTCTAAAGCGCTTGCGGCAAAAGGATTGCAGTATCGCTTTTATGGTCAGCCTTCAGTCAGTTTTCATAAAGACTCAGGCGTTCTCTTTGCGGTAATGAACATCGCATCAGGCGATAGAAGCAATCCTTTATCTAAACTTCGGGATAATGCCGCAAAAGAGTCCAATCGGTTGTTTGGAATTATAGACCGTGATATAGCCAAACAAAGCTTATATGGTAAAGATGAAGCGGCAACCATAATTACTAAAGATCTCACCTTAACAGATTTAACTGAGCTGCCCTATAAATCGTCGATGGGATCCAAAGAAGTGGTAAGAGCGTCTATGCGTCCCAATGCTGCTACCCAGCAAGGCTGGAGCTATCCACTCAACTTATTTGATGGTTTTAGTAATATAAAAAACGTCAAGTCGATGGGCGATGGATTGGCCATTGGAGATGTATATTATATGACAGCCTATAGTCCTGAGATGAAATACGATGAAGTCAGTGGCTGTTCTGCTCAAGTGGTGGGAGGCTCTGAGCGTCAGATGTATTGCTTGCCTTACGGTATTTGCGAAACAAAAGCACCAGATAATGATACGGCGCTCAACGGTACAGGCGGATTTGTACGAGCAGGAAAGGGCATTCAAGAGTTGGCATTTGGCGCTTTTGATCCCAAAAACCCGACCACTCGCGTTTTATTGGGAACACAAACCTTTAGTGAGTTGGTAGATAAAGATAGTAGAATAGACTATGACACTGGCAGACCGCTGACCTCGACGGGCCCAGGATTAGATACCATATGCCCTGGGGGTAGCTGCTTTGGTGTCAGTGTTCCTAATAGAAAAGGCGGTAGTGGCTCAGGGGGCGGCGAGGTAAACAGCTTAAGCTATCGGTTGTTTAACACTCGCTGGTATGAGCAAACGGTGGATCCTTTAAATGATTAGGCAAAGTGAGCGACAGAGTTGTGTCCTTGGCTTTCCGTGTCCGCGTTCTGGTCACCCTAGCGTCAGGCAACAACAAGGCTTTACCTTGATTGAGCTCATGATCGTCGTTTTTATCATTGGTGTTTTAGCGGCAATCGCTATCCCAAGCTATCGCCATTATGTCATTATCAATGCGGAGCGTGAGGTACAAGCAAAGATGCTTAGCTTACAAGTTGAGCTTGAACAGTGGCGCGCTAAGGCTTTAACTTATAAAGGCTTTGTACCGAAAACAGTAGATAGCGGCGACGATACTGATTACGGTTATGCAGACGCGGATGACACTATTATTAATGTTCCTGCTGGTAGTGGTGACGATTATACCTATCGTATTACTTTGGTCGATGGAGATACGAGTGGCACGCCTAAGAGCTTAGTAACAGCGCCAGGTGTAGATAATGTCACAGGGAGGTCATGGAAAATGGTGGCAGTACCGAATACTGATCGGTATATTAAAAATGCTCATAAACTCATGCTGACTAGCACTGGGCGTAGATGTATGACAAAGGACGCTATAACAGTTAAGTCAGTAGACTGTGGTAATAATGCTCAGGTGTGGTAATGATGATAAATAATACGATAGATGTAAATGATGAACGGGGATTTACGCTTATAGAGCTGCTGATAGTTGTCGCTATTATTGGTATTATATCTGCGATCGCTTATCCAAGCTATCAAGATTATCTGGAAAAAGGTATTCGTGCAGACATGATGAGCGAGATGCAAAATATCGCGAGCCAAATTGAGGGCCGAAAGTTGGCGCAAGGCCGTTATAGCAATGATCTATTAACTGGCCTTGGCGGCGACTATCCAGCCGACAAGCCGCTATATGAGGTCACTTTTTCCCCAAATCCGCTAACATCCCAATGGGAAATCAGCGCTAAACCCAAATCAGGCTCACGAATGGCGAGTGACGGTACGCTCACGCTTAATCATCAGGGTCTTAAATGCCGAGATTCCGCATGCGGCACTGGCGATGAATGGAGATAAATCATTCTATCAAGTGACAAAAATTGTCAGTTAGAAGTTACGATTTGCTGTCAAATAAAATTAATGTGACAACTTCAGTAATTTGATAGTAGCAAAGCGAAAGGTTTAAAGTTTTTAACTTAAGAATAAAGCTAAAAAATCATAGATAATATTTCTAGATCAATGAATAATGCTATAAAGTAGCTATAATTATAAATTTGGCACGATATATGCAGCATTTAAAGTAAGAAGTAAATAAATTTATAACTGGCAGTGAGACAATAACTCTGCTGCCATATGATCCTAAAGGACAAGTCTATGAACGCTCAAAAAGGTTTTACCTTAATCGAACTAATGATCGTTGTTGCTATCATTGGTATTCTAGCAGCGATTGCCATCCCTGCTTATCAAAACTATACTCAAAAATCTTCAGCAGCTGCGTGTCAAGCTGAAGTAAAATCATATGCGGGTACAGTATTAGCCGCACTAACTGACCCAAGTAAAGATATAGATGTTGTAGCACCTAATGTAGGGGCTTGTGATAGCATAACAAATGCTGCTACAGAAGATAAGGTAGCTATGGACGGGACTTCTAAGCGTTTCATCACTGCCAAAACTAAAAATGCTAAGGCCGGTCAAGAATACGTTAACTGTGATCTCGAAGCTGGAGCTACTTGTACGTTTAAAGCTACTGGTGAAAATGCAGAGTAATATAATCGAGTATGGTCTACGGCTTTAGCTCAGCTTAAACTCTACAAAGTTACAATGCTGGGCAAAATGCCCGATCTACAAAAACTCTCGTTTAATATCCAAAAAAACCAAACGCCCTGTTTGGTTTTTTTGTGTTTAGAATAAGGTAAAACATCTTATCATTAAATTTCAAGCTATTATCAAAACGTAAAAGATGGGTTAAAACCCTATAACGCAGCACCCTATTAAATCAAAGCCACTTGGTACAATCTCTGCACCCTAGTTATTAAACCTGTAACTGATAAAATGCTATGAAATTTTGCTCGCTAACTGTCCGAAATTGTCACCTACATCGTAAATTATCTACTCAATCTGGCTTTACTTTAATAGAGACGATGATCGTTGTGGCTATCATAGGTATATTGGCAGCTATAACGATTCTCACGTATAATCAGTACATTGTCGAAGCCAAAAGTAACTCTTGTTTGGCTGAAGCAAAAAACTATGGTAATAATGTTTTTTATGAACTTAATGACCAGGATAATAGTAGTCTACCTATTGCTCCAGTCATAAGCGCCTGCGAAACTATTACTAACGCTACAGGGTGGACACCATCTACGCAGCAAAAAATTGTTGCTGTAGCAAAAGCGCCATCAAATGTTCGTATCGAATGTGATATTCCTAATGGCACACCTTGTGTAGTGTTGCCTTAATTCCATATCTCATTACTTAATAATTTGTAAAAAAAGCCACCTAACAGCAGCATATTGCTATTAGGTGGTCTTTTATTGTCTAAAGATATTGAGCAGTTCTAGAGAGCCAGCTACTTCTCCAAATACTGAATCTTACCTTCCACACCATCCCACTTTTCAGCCTCTGGCAATTGACCTTTCATCTCGGTGATGTTTGGCCATTTTTGCGCCAGCTCTTCATTTAGTTGAATAAACACTTCTTGGCCTTTTGGTACTTCATCTTCTGAAAATATCGCATTGGCGGGGCATTCAGGCTCGCATAGCGCGCAATCGATACACTCATCAGGGTCGATGGCGAGGAAGTTCGGGCCTTCATAAAAGCAGTCCACAGGGCAGACTTCCACACAGTCGGTGTATTTGCAAAGAATGCAGTTATCTGTAACGACAAAGGTCATAGTGGTCTACCTGTTATTGGTTTGGCAAAGTACAATTACGATTGTAAGTACATTAGCTGAAAAATAAGACGTATTTTAGCGCTTTTGCCACTATTTGACAAATCCCTTTAATGACTAATGATTTCCTTTAAATGATAAAGTAAATCGTGCGCTTGCTTTGGTGTTAGGTTGTCAGGATTAATCGCTGCAAGCTCTTCTTGTAAGCTAAATATTTGATTTTGCTGTGGAATGGTAGTAGTGCTTTGACTTGGGCGAACGCTGTCTTCCTTCATTTTCTTTGATTCACTAAGATACGCCTGTGCTCTTTTATCCTTTACTGACTTAGTTAATTCATTTTTATCATCAATGGTTTTTACACTTTCAGTTTTTAAATTATCTACTAAATACCGTTTAGCATCATTTAATACCTGCGTAGGAATCCCCGCCATTTTTGCCACATGCAATCCAAAGCTGGAGCTTGCCGCGCCGTCCTTGATTTGATGCAGTAGCAGCAGTTGACCATCGACTTCACTAGCGGCGACGTGGACGTTGCGGATAAAATTTTCATTGCTTCCGCTATTTTCTTTATAGTTTTGCGCCAATTTTGTCAGCTCAAAGTAGTGAGTGGCAAATAAGGTCAGGCAACCAATATCAATTAGCCTGTTGACGCAAGCATGGGCGATTGCTAGTCCATCCGTGGTTGCCGTTCCGCGACCGACTTCATCCATGAGTACCAGCGATTTATTAGTCGCTTGGTTAAGAATATTAGCCGTTTCAATCATCTCAACCATAAAAGTTGATTTACCGCCTGCCAAGTCATCAGCCGAGCCAATTCGGGTAAAAATTCGGTCTATGTCACCGATATGAGCGCTAGCTGCTGGGACAAAGCTGCCGCAATGGGCAAGTAGGACAATTAACGCGGTTTGACGCATATAGGTCGATTTACCGCCCATATTAGGGCCAGTAATCATAAGTAGGCGCTCAGGATAATCATCACTGCCGAGCGCACAGTCATTGGCGACAAAATGGTTCGTGGGTTGAATGCTGTTGCTCTGATTAATGCTATTAACAGTATTTTGAGTATTGGTAGGATTTAATGCCGCTTCAACGACGACATGGCGACCTTGCTTGATATCAATGCTGGTTTGGCTATCATTTTCCGAATATCGGCCATTTCTTGAAAAATTGCCATTTTTAGAATCATTGCTCATTATAGGGCGTTGCCAGTTATAAGACGTTGCTAGATGTGCCCAATTACTGAGCACATCTATTTGCGCGATAGCCGCGCTCAGTTGTTGCAGTTCAGCCAAGTGGCTACCTAATATGGTTAACAGCTCATGATACAGCTGTTTTTCACGAGTTAGAGCTAATGACTGCGCGCTTAGATATTCGGTCTCAACGTTTTTTAGTTCATCGGTGATAAAGCGCTCGCTACTTTTTAACGTTTGCCGACGGATAAAATGCGCAGGGGTATTTTTCGCTTGCATTTTAGGTAATTCAAAATAAAAACCGCTGACCTTATTAAAGCCGACTTTTAGACTTGGTAATTGGTTATCGATACGCGCGCGCTCTAGCATCTCATCTAACGTTACTTGGATATTGTCATGCAAGTGGGTGAGGCGGTCAAACTCTTCGTCATAGCCCGTGGCTAGCATGCCACCATCTCGGATATGAGCAGGTGGCTCTATGACAATAGCGCGCTCAATCAGCTCGGCGACAGATTGTACCGCAGGTAACTGCTCCGGCAATTGCTGCATCAGCATGGGCAACAGTCCTGCTTGCTCATGGCTGATACTGGCAGTGCTCAGTAAGTCGCTCAGCTGAACGCTACTTCTAATACCGTCAGCCAATTTACGCAGGTCACGCGGCTTGGCGCTCATTAAACCAATTCGGCTAGTGATACGCTCGATATCGCCAATCGAATTTAACGTTTCGCGTAGGCGGCTGACCAATAAATCATTTTCTAAGTTTTCATTAACCCGCTTATTTTCGTCAGCTTGATTTGTTTTCTGCAAAAGACTAGTGATTGCATCTAAACGCAAATTAATACGCGCATGCTGCCGCAGCGGGCGCTTCATTTGTTGCACAAGCAAGCGACGTCCCATCGGGGTTTGGCAGTGATTAAGCACAGATATCAGCGATGTACCATTACTGCTAACGGGGGTAAAGAGCTCAAGATTTTGCTGACTATTGGCATCAATGATTAGATAATCGTCACTATACTCGACTATGAGTTGATTGACTTGTGGGATATGACGTTGCTGGGTTTGCCGTGCATAATGAATAAGAGCTGCACAGCTAGATTGAGCTAACGGTACATCGCTAATCCCTAAGCCATCGAGACGTTGCACCTGAAACTGTTGACAAAGGGTTTCATTGGCATGCTGACGATGAAAGTCATTGGCAGCAACTTCTATAATAGGGCAGTCAAGATTTTGCCGTAGCCACAACGACCAGTTTTCACCAGCTTTTTCACTGAGTGCTTCGCTAATGATACATTCACTTGGCGCAAAGCGTGCCAGTACCGTCAGAATTTGGGATTGTAACCCTTCGATATCGTTATGGCTGTTATTATAGCTGGCGTTTAGTGTTTGCGTTGTTAACGTCCCAGCAGCCAAGTCCATTTGGCTAATCGCAGCTTGTAGCGGCTGATTGCTATTAGCTTTTGGCAGTGCAATATCAATAGCAACGACGGTTGGCGTATGATTGGGCGCAATTAAAGCGTCATCAGTGATGGTTCCAGCGGTCAAGGTTTTAACCACTTCACGGCGCATGATACTACCTGCCGCCGATTTACTTTTATCCTTCTTTTGCTTCTCGCCCATGGTCGGATTATTGGATGTAGCGTTTGTCGATTCGTCAATTTGCTCACAGACGACGACCGTTTGCCCAGCGGCAATTAGCCGCGCCATATAGCTATCAGCGGCATGAAACGGCACGCCTGCCATCGCAATGGTGTTACCCGCTTTATCCGTACCGCGGCGAGTTAGGGTGATATCGAGTATTTGCGCCGCGCGTTTGGCATCCTCAAAAAATAACTCATAAAAATCACCCATCCGGTACAGCAATAATGCTTGTGGATAGTTGGCTTTCATGGCCAGATATTGCACCATCATTGGCGTATGGTCGGCTAAATTATAAATAGCATCGCCGACTAGTAACTGATCGCCGTTTACTTGCTGTGATTTTACGTGCTTAGCGTTTAAAGGGCCAGATGTATCGAATGTTAAGGCGTTAGGGTTTTGCGCGGATGGTTTTACGGTCATGCAGAATCTCTTATGATGCTTAAATGGGTTTGCTTAGACACAATGGGTATTTTTTAGAATAAATTAGCGATGAGAGCTATCAGATAGTTGCGTTTATTAATGGCGCGAAAAAGCTGTTGAATTAAGGGTATAGGCGCTATTTTAACACGTTCAGCGACCTTTTTACGTCGGCAAATATCTACTCGCTACTCTTGTATCCATCGGCGTCATAACCATATATAATGACGGCACACTTAATTGGGCGATACTTCATTAAGCGACGCATCATTAGTCAGTGCCTTATTAGTCCGTACTTTGTTCAGAGGTGCTTTGTTAAGAGCAACTTTGTTCAAAGGTGATTTGTTGAGAGGTACTTGGTCGGTGATGACTGTTATGTTAAGGCGGCGGTATGTGAGCCTTGGCGAATGCGCACTAATTATCGAATATTTCCATAGGTCAAAAAATTATGTTATCAAAGATTATAGGCAGTGTCGTTGGCACCAAAAATGACCGCGAACTCAAGCGTATGCGCCGCGTGGTCAGCAAAATCAACGCACATGAGGCTGAAATACAAGCCCTGTCTGATGAGCAATTACAACAAAAAACCGCAGAATTTAAAGAAAGACACCAACAAGGTGAAAGCTTAGACGCCTTATTACCAGAAGCGTTTGCCGTCTGCCGCGAAGCCTCCTTACGCGTCAATGGCATGCGCCACTACGACGTGCAGCTCATCGGTGGTATCACCTTGCACGAAGGCAAAATCGCTGAGATGAAAACCGGTGAGGGTAAAACCTTGATGGGAACCTTAGCGATGTACCTCAATGCTATTAGCGGCAAAGGCGTGCATTTGGTGACGGTCAACGATTATTTGGCGGCGCGTGATGCGGAGTTAAACCGTCCATTATTTGGCTTTTTGGGCATGACGGTTGGCGTCATTTATTCGCAGCAGCCGCCGCAAGAAAAAATCGACGCTTATCAGGCGGATATCACATATGGTACCAATAACGAATACGGCTTTGATTATCTGCGCGATAACATGGTCTTTAGCCTTGCTGAGAAAAAACAGCGTCCGCTAAATTTTTGTATCATTGATGAAATTGACTCCATCTTAATCGATGAAGCGCGAACGCCGCTGATTATCTCGGGTCAAGCCGAAGATTCGTCACGAATGTACGCCCTGATCAATACCATTATTCCGCTATTAAAGCGTTCAAAAGACGAAGAAGCCAATAAGAATAATGAAGAAGAAGATTTTTGGATTGATGAAAAAAACCGTCAAATCGAGATTAGTGAAAAAGGCTATGAAAAAATTGAGCGCTTCTTAATCGAAGTTGGCGAGCTTGGCGAAAACGAAAGTTTATATAGCCCAAGCCGTTTGCCTCTGCTCGCTCACGTTCAAGCGGCGATTCGTGCTCATCATGTCTTTGTGAAAAACGTCCATTATATCGTTGATGACGGCGAAGTGATTATCGTTGATGAAAACACCGGTCGTACCATGCCCGGTCGCCGTTGGTCAGAAGGTTTGCATCAAGCGGTAGAAGCCAAAGAAAACGTCGAGATTCAAGCAGAAAACCAAACGCTTGCGACGACGACTTTCCAGAACTATTTCCGTCTGTATGACAAATTATCGGGTATGACGGGTACCGCTGATACCGAAGCGGCAGAATTTAAATCAACGTATGATTTAGATGTCATCGTGATTCCAACCCATGAGCCGATTGCCCGTATCGATATGGATGATCAAATTTTCTTAACCAAGTTAGGAAAGTATAAAGGTATTATCCGCGAGATTAAAGAGATTCAAGCCAAAGGCGCGCCCGTATTGGTGGGTACGGCAACGATTGAAGCCAGTGAAGAGTTGTCTTACTTGCTGGACCAAGAAGGTGTCAAACATAACGTCCTAAACGCTAAGCAGCATGAGCGCGAAGCAGAAATTATTGCCCAAGCAGGAAGTCCAAAGGCGGTAACGATTGCGACTAACATGGCAGGTCGTGGTACCGATATTATCCTTGGTGGTAATTGGCAGTCATTTATTGAAGATATTGATGCGGTCAGTCCGGAAGAGATGGCGCGTCTCAAAGCGGAATGGCAAGTCAAACATGACCAAGTCGTTGCCGCTGGTGGCCTGCATATCATTGGCTCTGAGCGTCATGAATCACGCCGTATTGATAACCAGCTGCGTGGTCGTGCCGGTCGTCAAGGTGACCCTGGAATGTCACGCTTTTTCTTATCGCTTGAAGACGACTTGATGCGTATCTTCGCCGGTGACCGCGTTGTGAATATGATGCGAGCCATGGGATTAAAAGAAGACGAAGCCATTGAGCATAAAATGGTCTCTAAATCGATTGAAAACGCTCAAGGCAAAGTAGAAAGCCGCGATTTTGATGCCCGTAAAAATCTGTTGAAATATGATGATGTTGCCAATGAGCAACGTAAAGTGATCTATGGTCAGCGTGATGATTTATTGGCAGAGATGGATTTAAAAGAGGCCATCGAAATCATGCATCATGAAGTCTATAACGCCATGATCAATCAGTTTATTCCGCCGGGCTCTATCGATGATCAGTGGAATATCGATGGCTTAGAAGACGAGCTTGAGGATGAGTTTAAAATCTCAATGCCGATTAACGATTGGCTTGATGAAGACCGCCGCCTAGATGAAGAAGGCTTACGTACCAAAATCATCCAAACAGCATTGGATCGTTATCATGCTCGCCGTGAACAAATGGGCGAAAAAGACGCTGCCCAGCTTGAACGTCACTTTATGCTACAAAGTTTGGATAAGCATTGGAAAGAGCATTTAACCCAAATGGATCAGCTGCGTAAAGGAATTCATCTGCGCGGTTATGCACAAAAGAATCCTGAGCAGGAATATAAGCGCGAATCTTTTGAGCTGTTCCAAATGATGCTCGGCGCGATTAAATCTGAAACCGTTCAAGATTTATCCCGTGTTCATATTCCGACCAAAGAAGAGTTAGAAGCGCTCGAAGCTCAGCAGCGGGAGAATGCGGCACAGATGCAAATGCAGTTTGAGCACAGTGATATCGATAATATGGATAGCGGCGTCGAGAGAGCAGCGGCGCAAAACCGCAGTGTTGCTGGCAGTGCGGCTTCAGCCGGTGCTATTGCCGGTAGTGGCAGTAAAAGTGAGCCTGACCCCTATGCTGATATGAATATCAGCCGTAACGCACCGTGTCCTTGTGGTTCAGGGCTTAAATACAAACAGTGTCATGGTAAAATCTAAATATTGATAATCAACCATTGTTAAGTTATGATAAAAAGTCCCTGTCTAGATTAGATAGGGACTTTTTTTATAAGTATAGACGGTTCGATAGAAGAAATTATTCCGGTAATACCTTACCTCTTGGCGTTTTTAAGATAACTTGACGATATTAAAAAATGATATAAAAATTAAGATTAATAAATAGCCTCGGCTTTATAGTGATTAATTACAAATTCAACATAGGCGTGAATTTATGGACACGCTATAGTGTTTAATATATTTCTTTGGAGAGTATAATGAATATAGAATTATTAAAACAGTTGCGTACCTCTGTTGTCCTTACAGGATTGCTCGCTGGCGCCATGACGATTAGCGCCTGTCAGCAAAAACAAGAGCCAGAGCAGAGCTTAGAAGACAATATAAGTGAAGAGCAGTCAGTGCCTATGTCCGCTGAGCCTGCCGAACCAAATGATGTCGTGGTAGATACTCCGGTGAGTGATGTAGAAGAGGATACCGTGGCGTCTGTCACTACTGGCGTCAACCAAATGAGCTATTCGTGTACGCCTGCGCTTGCCGTTGAAGCGACTTATAAAGACGCTGACAAGCAAGTTGTCCTTGAAACCCCTCAAGGTACAGTGACTTTGGCAAAAACCAATGGTGATGCTATTAATCCTGAAGTCTTCAACCTAAATACTTCATTTGACGGTGGCGAAGGCTTTATCCAATGGCGCGTGGCTCATGAAGATCGCGAAACAGGTGTGATGCGTACAGCGGGTGCCGATTCAGAAAACGTCAGCACTTATGAATGCAAAACATCACAGGCTTCTGAAAACAAAACTGCAGAAACAGCAGCCTAACAACAAACACCTCGCATAAAAAAAGCAACGTTGACGTTGCTTTTTTTTGGTTTGGTTATTGAGTTTTTAGCAAAAACGCCTGATACTTTAGAGATGGATTTTTTACAAACGCTATTTTTTATAAACAGTATTATTGTCTTGTTGGTGTGCCAAATAACCTTCTTCATTAACGTCTAACTCTTCATGTTGTAACGCTACTTGAATACTATCGGTATGGGTATGCGTGGTTTTATTAATCTCTATTTCCTGGATAACATGGGTATCTTTAGTAATCGTCGCTACTTGACGCGATAAAACTATCTCAATCGGCGCGTCACCAATCTCAACCTGCTTGCCATTGATGGTCACCACAGCTTTGCTATCTAACGCTGGTTCAACGTGACGCAGTATGTCCTTATCATCATAATTTCCTGATAGTAAATCCTGACTTTCTGCATCCCGATAATCGGTGCGAACGGTAATATATTCTTCTACCAATTCAATAGGGACTTCAATAGTTTTGGAACGTGTGTGCTTGGTCACTGTGACTTTACCAACATCCAAGCGTTCTTTATTTATCACCGGACGCTCTTCTAATAATTCTAAATAGCCACCGTTACCTGTGTTTGCTACGTTACTAGCTAGATTATCTTTGGCATGATTCGTTAAACTTTCCTGTTGGCGGTTTGATACCGCTTGCTGATGATTGGAAATAGAGTGAGATAAGTCAGGCGCAGATAAGTCAGGCGCAGGTAGTTTATTCTCATCACTATGATTGGCAATTTTATCCAAGTGAGAAGATGACGTTGCCGCTAAATGAGACTCTTGATTGATTGGTTGCTGATTAATGGGTTCTTGCTTTACTTGCTGTTGTTCGTTTTTATTGTCATCGGCCGTCATGATTGTATTCCTTAAGAGTAAGTGTAAAAAGAATAGACATAAAAAAGTAGGTATAAAAAAAGACCAGAGACGAGCTCTGATCTTATTTACTGAGCTCATGACTCAGCTGCTAATGACTGTCATACAGTGCCTATTTCGATACTTATTATTGAATTTTAAATACAATTCTCAAAAATCATGCAACTGTATGAAAGCATTGCGTGTTACATACCACGAGCGCGGCGGACGTCTTCGGCAGTGATATCGTCACGATCATAGCGATTGCCTTCACGGTCAACCACATTACCTTGGTCATCGATATCTAGCTCTTCACGTTGAATGGTTTCAACGATGGTTTCGGTACGATGCTCTGAGGTTTTACCGACATTAACTTCTTCCGCTACATACGTTTCTTTATTTACACGGGCACGTTCAGCTTCTAGCTCAACTTCGACCGTTTGGTCACCATCCGCATCGCCGATGCGGCGGTCGGTTGGACGATCTACATTGGTACGCTGGATGTTAGCGTGCTCCTCTTCAAGATCAACATCGACATTGCGCTCTTCAGTCACCACATGCTTACCAACTTTAACTAGCCCGGCAACAATTCGATCTTTATTAACCGTCAAACGCTCTTCCAGTAGCTCTAGCGTATTTGGTGCATTATAAGAATGATCGGCAATTTCCATACGCTCTGCCTCTGGTACAGTGTCAGCCGCGAATGATTGACGATCTTTTTCATATTGCTCTTTATAGCTATACTGATAATCGTGGTCGTATACTTCCATCGCTTCCACTTGTGCTTGTGTCAAGCTATCAAAGAAAACGTCGTCACCGACGATACGAGCGAGACCTGCTGGAACCAACACTTCTTTTGAGCTGAACCAACCGCCTGCGTCAACGATTAAATAACGGATACGACCAGTGGTATCTTCTACTAGCGCGCCTTCAATTTTACCGATTTTTTCTTCATTGACGCCATAAGCAGTTTTACCAGTTGGATCATAATAGTCATCACCAATTAGGTCACGGTGAGTTGCTTGGATATCTCTTAAACGAATTAGTTGGCTCATTATTGTCTTCCTTTTTATGAGTAAATTTATTTGATTGGATTAATAATTATTTTTTATAAAATGGCAATGCGATAAAGTTTGCATTGCCAAAAACTGTTGTATGCTTCTTTAAACTGAACGCTTATAAATTAACAAGATTAGATGAAGAAGATATTTCTGTTGTTATTAATATAATCAATAACTAGCTATCGTTAATAAATAGCCTCTCCATCAACTTGTTATTATCGTAGCAGCAGGTTTTTCGATACGATATATGAGCAAGGTAGCAAAGTGTGCGCTTGAGGTAATTGCGTGTAATAGGCTGTAAATGACGCCGTTACTATATAAAATTAAGTTAAGGCTTTCTTACAGTGATGCACCGCTTTGCGGTATTTGTCATTTTCAGGTATAAAAAAACCGCACAGCCATTAGCAGTGCGGTTTTGAAACTTTAAGAAAATCAGTCGAAATTTTAAATCAGAACTTCGATTTTAAAATCTTAAGCGTTGAATTGGCTTAAACTTAAGCCAGCTCAATGGCAACGGCAACAGCTTCACCGCCACCGATACATAAGGTTGCAACACCTTTTTTACCGCCAGTACGCTTAAGCGAGTTGATAAGGGTGATTAAGATACGTGCGCCAGAGCAGCCAACTGGATGTCCAAGAGCACAAGCGCCGCCTTCGACGTTGACTTTAGCGTGGTCGATTTTAAGCTCATCCATTGCCGCCATGGTCACCATCGCAAACGCTTCATTGATTTCCCATAGATCAACATCGGCCACTGACCAGCCAGCCTTGTCTAGTACTTTTTCAATCGCGCCAATCGGAGCAATGGTAAACTCGCTTGGATGACGAGAGTTAGAAGCGGTAGCAATAATACGTGCTTGATAATCCAAACCTTCGGCTTTGGCTTGAGATTCTTTCATCATCACAACCGCAGCAGCGCCGTCTGAGATTGAGCTGGCGTTTGCCGCTGTAATCGTGCCTTCTTTTGCAAACGCAGGACGCAGCGTAGGAATACGATCTGCATTAGCAAGGGCAGGCTGCTCATCAGTATCGACCGTTTGCTCGCCTTTACGCGATTTGAAAGTGACTGGCTCGATTTCATCTTTAAAATGGTCATCTTTAATCGCTGTCAAGGCGCGATTTAATGATTCAATCGCAAATTCGTCCATTTGCTCACGGGAATAGCCTTTTTCATCAGCCATTTCTTGGGCAAATTGGCCCATTAATTTGCCAGTTTCGGCATCTTCTAAACCGTCTAAGAACATGTGATCTTTGACTTCTTTATGGCCCATACGGTAACCGCCGCGCGACCCTGGCATGAGGTAAGGGGCATTGGTCATTGATTCCATACCACCAGCAACTGCGACATTAAAGCTGCCTGCTTTAATACCATCGTGCGCTTGCATAACCGCTTTTAGACCAGAACCACAAAGTTTATTAATGGTGACGGCACCAGTAGCGTCGTTGAGACCTGCTTTACGCATGGCTTGACGGGCAGGGCCTTGACCAAGACCAGCGGTCAAGATACAGCCCATGATTACTTCATCAATGTTATCAACGCTTACGCCCGAACGCTCAACGGCAGCCTTGATAGCGGTTGCACCCAATTCGGTTGCGCTGACGTCTTTTAGGGCGCCTTGAAAACCGCCCATCGGAGTACGGGCGCCATTTAAAATTACAATTGCATCATTTGACATCGTTATTTTTCCTTTTTCGGTATTTGAAACGAAAGTTTTTTAGTCATTAAAATAAAAATTTTAAGCCAAGTCCATAGGCTTATAAACTAATTGCTAGATAAATTATGCCAGCTCATCTAAGCGAATACGGACTACTTTATCAGTAATCGTCTCTAGCTTCTCAATTTTTTCGATCGCCAGATTCATCTGACTTTCAACCACGGGTAGGGTCAAAATAATCACTGGTACTTGACCAAGCTTATGGGCAGGTTTTTGTAAAATCGCATCGATATTGATACCAGCGTCACTCAAAATACGGGTGATATCGGCTAAAACACCAGGATTGTCATGAGCGTGTACACGCAGGTAATAGCCAGTAATCATTTGCTCAGCGCGCAAGATAGGCGTGTTTGATAATTGCTCAGGGATAAAGGCTAGATGCGGCACATGGTGACCGTTCGTGCTTTCATTGTTGCTATCTTTACTACCAAGAACGCGAACCAAATCCATCACATCAGCCATGACGGCAGAAGCCGTTGCTCCAGCACCAGCGCCATCACCGCAATACAGCGTTTGCCCAAGTGGGTGCGAGTTGACCAGTACCGCATTTTTTACGCCGTTAACGTTAGCAAGTAAGGCATTTTGTGGAATTAACGTTGGATGAACACGCAGCTCGATACCAGCCGCGTCATTATTACCTTGGCCATCGCCTTGGATGTCACGGCGAACGGCAAAACCTAGATGCTTAATACGGTAACCAAGCTCTTCTGCGTAGTTGACGTCCTGTAAAGTGATGCCCGTGATACCTTCGCAGTAAACTTTATCAAACTGTAGTGGAATACCAAAGGCGATAGAGGCGAGAAGGGCGAGCTTATGCGCGGCATCAATACCTTCAACGTCAAACGTTGGATCAGCTTCGGCGTAACCCAGCGCTTGCGCCTCACTTAAAACATCAGCAAATGGGCGACCTTTATCACGCATTTCGGTCATGATAAAGTTGCCCGTGCCATTAATGATACCGGCAAGCCACTCAATCTTATTAGCTGCAAGCGCTTCACGCATGACTTTAATAATCGGGATACCACCAGCCACCGCCGCCTCATAAGCAACGTGTACGTTATTGGCTTCCGCAAAGGCGAAAATCTCATTACCGTGTTCCGCGAGCAATGCTTTATTAGCCGTAACCACATGTTTGCCGTGTTTGATGGCATGCATAATCACATCTTTAGCCAGTGTCGTACCACCAATCACTTCGATGACAATATCGACGTTGTCACTGGCGGCAGTCGCCATCAAGTCACTGTTTTGCATGATATTAGGGTCAATATCGTCACGCTGACGGCGGGTACCGACTTCGGTAATCACAATGTCGCGTCCGCTACGGCGTTTTAATTCATCTAAATTATCACTGATTAGGTTGATCACGCCCGTTCCGACGGTGCCTAGACCAAGTATCGCTAGTTTGATGGATTTGCTCACAGTATCCTCAAGAGATTATAGAGTTGGATAAAAATGCTTCTATGGCAGCGCTTATATAAAAACACTTCTACAAAAGTACTTAAAAAGCGGCTTATAAAAAGAAGAAGGGTATAAAAATATACGGCTAATTTTACCTAGCGCTTCATCGTATCATACCGACAAGCGCTTGTGGCGTCTACCCAATCTCAATGTCGCTAAAGTCAGCAATATCAAGATAGACGACTAGCTGGCATCTATCGCTGTTTGTGCCAACTGGGCAGCTGGTAAATAACCGCCGATTTGTTGTCCAGATTCGGTAAAGATAGCTGGGGTGCCGCGAACACCAAGCGACATTCCAAGCTCGATTTGCTCTTTCACCGGGCTATTACAGCTAGGCGCTTGGACGTTGGCGCCCATTTTTGCTTGATCCATCGCAGCTTTGCGATCTTCGCTACACCAGATGGCTTCCATCTTTGGAATGCTGCCTTCGCTGCGCGGCCATGCCAAATAGCGCACTTCAATGCCGCGTGCATTGATATCGCCCATTTCTTCATGGAGCTTGGTGCAATAAGGGCAGTCGGCATCGGTAAACGCATAAACAACCGACTTGGTCGCGCCTTTTGCTGGATAAATAACCATGTCTTTTTTATCAACCGCTTTTAGAGCGTCTTGCGCGGTTTTGGCGACCAAGGCGCCACTGATATCAACGGGCGCATCTTGCCCAACGGCGATGATTTGCCCTTGGATAATGTGTTTGCCAGATTTATCGGTAAAAAACGATGGTAAGCCCGATGCCGTTACCCAGTAAATATCGTCCATATCTGTTGGTACGGCTGAAATGATTTCTTCTTCAATCCCTGAGGCTTTTAGATTTGCTTGTAAGGCTTTGACCACTGTTGCGTCGTTATCGGCGACTTGCGCAGTGCTGACTTTGGCTTCGGCGTTATTGACGATGCTTGTATTGCTGGTCGCATCAGCCGCATTATTTGAGCAGCCTGCTGCAACCACAATCAGCAATGCGCCCATCATCATCCGCGATAAAGGCTTGCGTGAAAACATAGCGTGAGAAGCGGTGGCTTTAGAGAAAGAAGGTAAAAACATAGGGTGTTTCCTTTAGGCGGTGATGCCTAAGCAAGATATAGATATAAAAACAGGGACATAAATAGTGTATGAACGCTTAGCCCATATACGCTAGATTTTGTTGTCAGCGCGATATATTTCAAGGATGAGGTGCAATTTATTGATAATAAAAGATAAGTAGCAATACTTGTTATATTAACATATTTTTAGAAATAACCACTAAAGGCTATTTGTTGACATTGCCAACTTTATTAACGGTAAATATTATCGGCAAATGTATTATTTACAGATAGCCATTAAAAAGTCGATATAAAATACATTTGCACTATTTCATCTAGGTTTATGTCTAGGTAGGCTACGGTCATAAACATTAACTTAATCATTAAAACAATTTTTTTATTTTCTTTTTAACTTTCTAAGGAGACTGTATGGCAGGTGCCAGCTTGTTAGCCCTACTCGATGATATCAGTGTGATACTCGATGACGTTTCAGTCATGACTAAAATCGCTGCCAAAAAAACAGCGGGAGTGTTGGGTGATGATTTGGCATTGAACGCTGAACAAGTCACTGGTGTCAAAGCAAATCGTGAGCTACCAGTGGTTTGGGCGGTTGCTAAAGGCTCGTTGCTAAATAAGCTGATTTTGGTGCCAGCAGCGATTCTTATCAGTGCCATTTATCCGCCTCTCATCACATTTTTGCTTATGTGCGGCGGCTTGTTTTTGGTTTATGAAGGCGCTGAAAAAGTCATTCACCGATTTTGGCCGCATGCTCTGCCGAATGACGAAGAGCAAAATGCCCGCCGCCAAGCTAACTCTGATGAAAGCGTCGATTTAGTGGCTTTCGAAAAAGAGAAAATCAAAGGCGCGGTGCGAACCGATTTTATTTTATCCGCAGAGATTATTGTGATCGCGCTTGGAGCAACGGCCACAGCCACTTTGTTACAACGCAGTTTGGTACTGTCGATTTTAGCCATCGGTATTACGATCGGTATTTATGGTTTGGTCGCTGGAATTGTAAAAATCGACGACTTGGGTCTTCATATGATGAAGAAAGAGGGCGAATTTACTCAAAAAGTTGGTAAGGTTCTATTTACGGCCGCCCCTAAGTTGATGAAGTTTTTATCGATCGCGGGAACCTTGGCGATGTTCTTAGTTGGCGGTGGTATCTTAGTACACGGCATTAATTTTTTACACCATGAAGTTGAGGATATTGCTCATTTGACTGGTGTGTTTGATAGCTTTACTACGGCGTTATTAAATGGCGTTATCGGCTTTATTATTGGTGCCGCTATCGTTGCTTTATTTACAGTTATTAATAAAATACGTCATAAAGACGAGCCCTCTGCGCATTAAGTGGTTCGTCAGTTGCTTTGACTGCATTCATTAAAAAAGCATGGTAAAGAAATCGTAAAAAAGCCCCAACGTTGCTGACAACTTTGGGGCTTTGATATTTTATGAAAACTTATTTGTAACCGTTATTAGCTTTCGCTATCGGAGTCATCAGCACCTGAGCCATCAGATTCTGGTTTTTCAGTTTGCGTTGGCTTTTTATTCTCCGCTTTAGGCTTACGCGTACGCGCCTTTGGTACTTTTGGCGTGGTTAAGTTAAACATACCTTTTTGTGGCAGTAATTGCTCAGCCACGTTTTCGATCATGTTTTTATAACTGGCGATGGTTGTTTTTGACTTCGCCGCCTGAATTTCCTCTTTTGTCGCTTGCTCTGATAGCTGTTCAGTTGACGCTGATGCTTGCTTGGTTTCGCTTTGCTCGACATCAGAATCAGCCTCTTTAGCCTCAGCATCTGCTGCTGCAACGTTTTCCGTTTCTACAGCATTAACCTCAGATTGCACAGCATTATCCGCTTCCAGTGCTTGCTCTACTTTTAGCAGCTGCTCACTATCTGCGCTGATATCAGCCGTTTGACCTTGATTAGCCAGCGCAGTCGCTTCCACATTATGCGCATCAACTTCGCTATCTGCTTGTTTAGAGTCATTTTTCTGCTCTTCGTTAGCCGTCGTTTCGATTGACTCTTTGTAGTCAGGATGCTGACCGCGTGGGTCGTTGCTTGCCCGCTTGCTAATAGGCCGTGGCTCAACGGCTGTCTTACCTTGTGCGGCGGCAAACTGACTGACCGCTTGCGTCATCGCCTCAAAGCGTGCGAGATAATCCACTGCTAAAGGCTCATAACCGTAGTTGCTAAAGTCGAAATCACGGTTAGCGCTTTCGTTGGTTGCAATCTTATGCTCACCACTGTCATCGAGATTGTCGCTTTTCGCATTAGTCTGCTCTAAATGCAAAATGATAGCAGCGTTAAAGCAGTTAATCACCCCTTCAGCGGCTAAGCGTGCTTGCGCCTCTGGTAAGGTTGCACGAATAAACTCACCAACCGTCCCGCGAATGGTTGGAGCGATTGTAGCAATCTGCTTTTCTTGCTCATTTTTCTGAGGCGATTGAGCCTGCTGACGACGTACCACGCGTGGATCATTGCTGGCTTGGCCAAATTTTTCAGCGGTCACGTAGCGTTTAGCAAACAAGGCTTCATGGTCAAGCTCAAACGCCGATGGATTGCTACTGTTGGTATCATCCGTACTAGAATCAACATTAGAAGCAATTTTCTGAGCTTTCTCTGTAGCTGCGCCATTGTCAGCGTTAACGTCCAATTGCTTTTGGCTATCAGTCTTGACAGCAGTACGACTGTTAGACGTTGATTGCTCATCTACCGCTGGTTTTGTAGCGTCGACGTTATGCCCGTCTGCAGATTTGGCATCGGATTTTTGTGCTTTATCCTCAGTAGCGCTTAGCTGTGCTGCATCTGTTTTCACTTCTGCCAGTCCTGAGTCATTTTTAGCTGTTTTAGCAGTATCGGCTTGCTTATTACGCTTTTGACTGCTATCAATCTCGCTGCTATTCTTAGCTGCTTGGTTGTCAGTATGGTGCTCGCCAGTTTTAGGCTTATCAGCATTTTTCGAACTGCTGTCTTGTTGACTCGAGTGCTCTGTATCAGCTCGATTGCGCGCTTTTTCTGAAGTTTGCTTTTCAGAAGCTTGGCGTGCTGGTGCAGATTTACTGTCATCTAAAGATAAATGTACAACTTCTGGCGACTTGAGTTCCGTGGCTGCTTCATTGACTTGTAATACGACTTCGTCAGGATCTTGATGACGGCGCGCACTGGTTTGGTTTTTGTCATTGCCATTGACATTGTCAGCGTTCTTAACACCTTGCTGGGCAATTTGTTGTTCGCTTTGTGGCTGTTTTTGCTGGGTATTATCAGCGCTTAACGTTTCACCGCGCTCAAGTTTACCGCGGGAGTGGCGCTGACTGTTTGATTTACGCTTGGTACGCGATTGCTCATCTGTAGCATTAGCGTTCTTATTATCAGAGTCACTGCGCTCACCAGTGCGATTTTCATCCCTATTACGACCCTCGTCTTGACGATTATTGCGATTACGGTCGTTAGAACCCTTATTGTCCTGATGGCGTTTATCTTGGCCATCAGCTGGTTTGTCATCAGTGCTGGTTGAGCTGCTATCTACAATGTTGCTAGTAGCGTTATTATTGTTTCCATCTGATTGCTCTTTTCTTTGACGCGTTTTAGAAGGTCTTGATTTACGCGGTTTACGTCTTCTTCTGTCTTCAGCGTCTCGATTATCATCGGCATTGCTATCAACTGCTTGCTGACGATTACCATTAGCATTTGACTGTTGGTTATTGGCGGCCTGATTGCTCTCTGGTTGCGGCGCTACTGGGGCTTGATTGTTAGCATTTAACGCACTGTTATCGACTTGCCCAAACGAACCAAGGCTTTTCGCGCCCGTGTTTACCAGTGTTTCAATAGCTTCGGCAGCATCACGACTACTGACGTTAGGCGTCGTTGATGCTTGTGGCGCTTGCGCGAATAAATTGGACAACCAAGCAACTGCTTGCGGTTGCGCGGCGGCGGCATTGTTGCTTTGCGTTGCTTCAGTCGGCGTACTTTGTGGCTGAGTTTGTCGTTGGGATGCGCGTGCTGATGAAGCATTGCTACCGTTAGCATTGGCATTGCTACGATGGTCATTACTATGACTGGTCGAGCTTTGTTGGTGTTGCTGTGCATGCTGTTGGCTATTGGCACGAGTAGTCGATTGGCTACTGTTATTGCTGTTATTATCGGCTACTTGACGTGGCTGACGCGTTGGCTGCTGCTCAGGGCGCACTGAATCAGCGGTTTGCCAATCAACATTGTAGCCAAGATCGCTATGTTCTTGCTGCTGCGTGTCGGTGATACGCTCATAGCTTGATGGGGCAAAACCATCGCGATTAAAGTGCAGTTTAAAATTAGGCGATTCTAAATGGGCATGCGGTAGGATGGTGATTCGTGTACCACTGTCTTGCTCAAGATAAACCAAGCTATCGCGCTTTTCGTTTAATAAAAACGCTGCGATATCAGTTGGCACTTCGGCTTGTACTTCGCCTTGACGTTCTTTAAGAGCGATTTGCTCAATCTGACGCATAATTGACAGTGACAGCGAGCGCAAATCACGAATCATGCCATTGCCATGACAACGTGGGCAAATATAGCCCGTTGATTCTTCTAATGATGGACGCAGACGTTGACGGCTCATTTCCATCAAACCAAATTTTGATATATCGCCAAATTGAACGCGAGCACGGTCATATTTGGTCGCATCAACCAGACGTTTTTCCACTTCTTTTTGGTGTTTATTGTCATTCATATCGATGAAGTCAATGACAATCAAGCCACCCATGTCGCGCAGACGTAGCTGGCGAGCAATCTCGTCGGCGGCTTCTAGGTTGGTATGGTATGCGGTTTCGGCGACATCTGAGCCTTTGGTCGATTTGGCTGAGTTGATATCAATAGAAACCAATGCTTCAGTTTGGTCAATAACGATTGAGCCACCTGATGGCAAGCGAACTTCACGTTGATAGGCCGTTTCGATTTGTTTTTCGATATTAAAACGTGAAAACATCGGCTCATAATCGGTATATTTGCGCAATTTTTCTGCTTGTTTTGGCATCACCGCATCGATAAAACCCGCTGCTTCAATGTAAGCATTTTCGTTATCAATCCAAATCTCGCTGATGTCGTCGCGCAGGTAATCACGAACAGCACGTGTGACCACGCCCGCTTCTTGGTGTACCAATCGCGGTGAAGGATATTTTTGATTTTGTTCTTGAATGGCTTGCCAGATATTAAGCAAGTGATTTAAATCGTGTTGCAAATCTTCTTGAGTCTTACCAATACCAGCAGTACGAATGATGACGCTCATGCCTTTTGGCAAATCAAGATTACCCAGCATACGCTTCATATCTTCGCGCAATTTACCCGAGATTTGACGCGAAATTCCGCCGCCACGCGGGTTGTTTGGCATTAATACTAGATAACGACCTGCTAAGGATACATACGTTGATAATGCCGCGCCTTTATTACCGCGCTCTTCTTTTTCAACTTGGACGATTAACTCATCGCCTTCTTTAATGAGTTTTTTGATGTTTTCATCGCGTGGATTACCACTCAGATATTCAGCAGAAATTTCGCGAATTGGCAAAAAGCCTTGACGCTGTGAGCCATATTCGACAAATACCGCTTCAAGCGACGGCTCGACGCGGGTGACGTGACCTTTATAAATGTTGGATTTTTTTTGTTCGCGGGTACGGTTTTCTAAATCGAAATCGTAAAGATGATTACCTTTACAAAGGGCAACGCGAATTTCTTCGTTTTGAGTAGCGTTGATTAAAATGCGTTTCATATTTGAATCCTATGAGTACGCATAACAACGACGGGGCAGGCTTTAAGGCAAGATAGCAAGTGCGGTTAAGGATAAATTAACCTGAGCAGATATTAGTGAGCGGTAGAACGTAAAGCAAGAATAACGGCAAGCACATGAGCTTTTCGCAACTGCTTTTTGACCTAAGATATATTAGCGATTTATCCTGCTAATGTTGGTAACGTTCGTATAGACAAGGTAGGGTGTAAAGCTACTATCTATATCAGTATTATGAGTAGGCTTGGTCTAACGATTAAGGCACGCGCGGGTTTGTGGTCTTATATGACAGCCATTTTATCCAAGGTCAATCCGCACACTTTGTAAGGGCGGCGATGGATAAGGACTGAGATTTAAGAGGTCACAATTACCAAAAAAGCAGCGTGTTGTCACAATTAATCAATCAAGGTCTAGCAATCATATCGCTGTTAATAAAGAACTGTTTTATTTATAAGTGGTGTTGCATAAAACAGTGCCGTGCAGCGGTTATCCATTTAGGTAAAGCAATTGGTCATTCTTTATTTATCGTTCTTTTGGGTATCACGTCAATAATATCTGGGGTGTTTTAAAGCTAGGTGGCGCTGTTCTAATCATCAGCGGGGCGTACTTGGCAAACAGAATAAATGACCGGCTTATCGGCGCGGTGTCTCTTGTCTATCCTACTTAGCGTGCTCTGTTTGACCACCAATACTCAGGCAGCTTTCGATAATCAGTTAATGATGCTCGATTCTGGCTTTAAACGACCCATACTTGCTCAACTGTGCGCTAAAGGACTGGCTGATAACTAATCATGCGTGATAAGTAATTATCAAAATAAGTCGTGGTTAGGCGATAGTGAGTAAATGTTAAGTTGTTAGCGCTCAATAAAATTGTTTTTAGCCAATTTATCAAAGCGATGTTGTCTAATATCACAGTGTTTTGTATTGATAAAAAACTATATTACTAAAAAACGTTGTACTAAAAATTTTGGGTACTGATACATCCTATATATAGATAATTATCAGCGTTGTTCTTACAATTTATGGGGCATTATAGGGTATATCAAGGGATATAACACCCTTAAAATCAGATGAAACGCACAAGTTTGGCAACTTTTATCGCAGCCATTGCCTTACTACCCAGTAGTAAGAATGACGCAATATTGTCTGCAACAACAAGGAATTATTGTCGCAGCCTCTGCTTAATTGGCGCTCAACATGCTAAACTATAGCAAATCTTTGTGTAAATACCTAACTAAAAATGACAAACTCAAAAATGACAACCGATCAACCTATCCATGAAGCTCCTGCTATCTTTAATAGCAAAACGCGCCCGCAAAGTGCTGATGACGAAATCAGTAACTTTGAAAAGGTGAATTACCTTGAAGTTACGCGCCATCAGCATGACCAGCGTTTGGACAACTTTTTACTCAATCGCTTAAAAGGGTTGCCTAAGTCTCATATCTATAAAATGATTCGCTCAGACGAAGTGCGCGTCAATAATAAACGCTGTAAAGCGCATGATAGATTGCAGCGCGAAGACGTCGTGCGTATTGCGCCTGTCCAGCTAGCAACCCGTGATAAACCGATTATCAGCTCTGAGTTTGCCAATAACTTATTGGCGCGTGTGGTCTACGAAGATGAAGGCTTGATTGTGCTCAATAAACCATCAGGTATTGCCGTTCATGGCGGTAGTGGGGTAGATTTTGGTGTTATTGAAGCCATGCGCGAAGTGACGGGCAAAAAATATCTCGAGCTGATCCACCGTATCGATAAAGATACCTCCGGTTTGCTGATGATTTCTAAAAAGCGATCAGCGTTGAAAGTGCTACAGCAACATCTTGTCGATAAAACCATTCAAAAGCATTATCTATGTATCGCTAAAGGTCAGCCTGCACTGAACGAACAACGTATCGATGCGCCATTACTAAGATATACGCTCGCTAGCGGTGAGCGCCGCGTGAAAGTAGATGTGCAAGATCCTCAAGCCAAAGAAAGTCAGACAGATGTTATCGTTCACGGTCGTTTTACGCTGAATGAACAGCCAGTGAGCTTGATTGAAGCAAAACCGTTGACGGGTCGTACCCATCAAATCCGCGTGCATTTAGCGCATATTGGTCATGCTATCTTAGGTGATGATAAATACAATGTGCATGACAAATCGGGCGTGCATCGTTTGTGTTTACATGCGTGGCGTTTAGATATTCCTGGTTATGAGACTATTACCGCACCATTACCAGATGAGATGGCAGACTGGTTACCTGCTGACATTCAGCTTCCTAAATAAGCTTAAAATGCTGCTATCTCGATTTGAACTCAGCATCAAGTCCAAATTTGAGTTTTAAATGAATATGAAGTATCAACGTCACGATTGCTTATTTGATGATGTCCTAGCCAAATAAATAACCGTGACGTTTTCATATTTGCCATTTATTATTTGTTAAAGGTTAGTCCATGACAGCATCTATCGCTAGTAAATCAGCACTAGCTCATACTTCTGAGTTATCAGCTGACCATCATTTAGCCAATAAAACCCTGATTATTTTTGATTGGGACGGTACCTTAATGGATTCGATTGGTCTAATTGTTGAGTCGATGCATATAGCGGGCGAGACGCATGGCTTTACAACCACTGATCAAGCGGTCAGAGACATTATTGGGCTGAGCTTGATGCATGGCATTGAGATTTTATATCCGCAAGCAACTGAGGCGCAGAAACTGGCCATCCAGCAAAGTTATGCAGACTACTATATTCCGAACAGCCATCGAACACCGTTTTTTACGCCTATTGAAAATATGCTCCTGACATTAAAGCAGCAAGACAAAAAGCTTGCAGTCGCTACAGGTAAAAAAAGAAGAGGGTTAGATCGAGTGTTAGATGGCTCTGACAGTCATCATTATTTTGCAGTCACGCGCTGTGCCGACGAATCAGGCTCAAAACCTGATCCGCAAATGCTGAGCGATATCTTAGACTACACTAAGCAGTCGATCTCGCAGGCGGTATTCATTGGTGACAGTATCTATGATATTCAAATGGCCAACCGTTTGGGCATGACCAGCGTTGCCGTCAATTATGGTACAGCATCAAGTAGTGAGCTTGCCGCCGAGCAACCAACATATCAAGTGGACACGCCGCAAGAGTTAGTGGCATTATTATGCGCATAAATTATGTGCTTAACTAAAACCTCATTTAAGCTGAGTACATGGAATTCTCAAAAAATAACCAACCATAAAAAAGGGTTTATCGTTATCAACGATAAACCCTTTTGAAATTTCTACTGAATAAACTGGGTAGTCTATTTAGCACTTTTTTACTTATCAGCGCTTTGGTCGCTATTTTCTATTACGTTTCCTTGGTTTTCAGTAACAGCTGTCTCAGTATTTTTGTCATCATTCAGCTGATATTCATACCATTTACCCATGACCCCTGCTAGCTCATCAAGGCCTTCTTTTCTTAGCGCTGAAAATAGCTGAATCGTACAGTTTAAGCCCAATTGCTTGAGTCTTTTGCGGGTATTAAGCAGGGCGTTTTTAGACGCGCCATATTTAAGCTTGTCCGCTTTGGTCAATAAGATATGTACCGGCAACTCACCATCTTTTGCCCAATGCAGCATTTGCTCATCAAAGAATTTAAGCGGATGACGGATATCTGTCATCAGCACCAAACCAGCAAGGCTTGAGCGCGACACCAAGTATTCTTCAAGCTCAACTTGCCATTCTTTTTTCATCTCAAGTGGGACGGCCGCATAACCATAACCTGGTAAATCAACCAAACGCGTATCTGTATCGCCGATACTAAAAAAGTTGATCATTTGCGTTCGACCAGGCGTTTTAGACGAGCGCGCCAGTTGACGCTGATTGGTCAGCGCATTGATAGCGGACGATTTCCCAGCATTTGAACGACCAGCAAAAGCGACTTCTAATCCAACATCAGGCGGACAAAGACGAAAAGTCGGCGCCGACGTCATAAATTCAGTCTGCTGGATACGCTGACGGGCTTTGGTATTAAAATTCGCATGTTCGGCGGCGACATCTTTAAACGGGGTACTCATAAATGACTCATTAATCTTAAAAAATAGATACAGTAGTGAAAAGTTTCTGAATTGTGCAGGGCTTTAAGCCACACCTAAAATCGGTGAGCTGCAAAAATAGGGCTTCAATAATATAAGTGTTTTAGGATAACGCCTATTCTATACTATTACGCCGCTTAGTTATGGAAATAACGATTATTACCCTCATATTGTTCTTAACACACCATCAGATTAAAGTAGGTTTTACAGCTAAAGTTTGCCTAATTAGACCACGTTAACAAAGCTAAACTATATTTATATATATTAATATGACATATATTGTTACAATCTTTAGTAAGATAGAGTAAATGATAGTTGAACGATAGACGCTTAATAAATTCATGGATTAAGCGCATGAAGAAAAGAGATGAGGTGTCCTATGTTTTCAATCACCAACATTTTTGCCAAAAGCGCTCGCTTTTTAGCCACTAGTAGCGCCGCGCTAATAATCAGTATGGCTATGCTCAGTAATGCTGGCGCTGCTGACATTGCAACCTCTTATAATAACTCATGTGCCGCCTGTCACGATAGTGGCGCGCTAAATGCGATTAAAAAAGGCGACAGCGCCAAATGGCAACAGCTTATCAAGCAAAAAGGCATGCCAGCGCTGGTTAAGTCCGTCAAAAATGGTATGATTCAGATGCCAGCAGGCGGATTATGCGAAAATTGTAGTGACGATGATTACCGTAAGCTTATCGAATATATGAGCAAGTAACAGACAAGCATTCGAAGTAAAACTGTCATTCAGCATGAAAAGCTAAAATAATCATTTAAGTAAATAATATGAGGCGCAAGGTTGATAGACCTTTTGCGCTTTTTGTTTTTTATACTTCTTGTTTTTTATTGAGTGAGCAAAGGTGATAGCAGTAGAAAAAACAGTCAATGCTGCGATTAAGTAGGCAAATAGTAAAAAGTCTTGCTATAATAATCCAAAATAAACCCTGATATTAGTAAGTACTTTCGGGCTGCTTGTGATAAAGACCAGATAATATATGGCTTAGTCGTTTAGATAATGGCCTTGTGCCTGTTGTGTCTTTTGATAATGCAATCACTCTAAATAATGCTTACGTCGAGTTAGTAGGATTTGTATCAATGAAAAAGTTAATCGCTGCCGCCAGCTTATGTGTTGCAAGTTTCAGCGTACAAGCTGCTATTATTGTTCCTGAACATGACGTCAATGCAGGTAAGCAAATTGCAGAAACCGTTTGTGCGGCTTGTCATGGTGTTGATGGTGTTAGTCCTGTGCCAGCCCAGCCGAATCTTGGTGGTCAAAACGTAAAGTACTTATATAAACAATTGGTAAATTTTAAATCAGGCTATCGTAAAAACGGTATCATGCAATCACAAGTCGCCAATTTATCTCAGCAAGATTTAGCCAACGTCGCAGGCTATTATGCAAGCCAAAAACCTTGGGGCGTGGCATTTGGTAATCCTGCAACCACACAAGAGGCAACTAAGCTCTTTTTAGGTGGTGATAAATCACGCGGCGTTATCGGCTGTTCAGGCTGTCATGGTCCAGATGCTGCAGGTAACGTTTGGGCTGCATTTCCCCGTTTAGGTGGACAGCATGCGGAATATATTGCCACGCAGCTAAAATTGTTCCGTGCAGCAGGACGCGCTGATGATGTCGATAGCGATGAGCAAAAACGTGTCAACGATGCGGCAAAAGAAGGCGAGAAGGGTATGATGCAAACGGTTGCTTCAAAACTATCGGATCGCGATATTCGTATCTTGGCAGATTATGTGAGTGCAGTTCACTAATTCGCTCCCTATTTAACGGCTATATGCTTAATGTGCGTGGCTAGATCAAATGCTAAGTTGCCCAATGTTATGCAGCCGTTATAATGTAGCTATTAAACCCCGATTTCGGGGTTTTTTTATAACTCTCAGTCCTTATATAGCTGACATGGGCTTTGATAATACTTATAAGAATTAAGTCGCCTTTATACAAAATACCATAGGAAATATGGGTATTTATCAGTGCTTTATATCATTAAATATTATTCACTTTGAATCGCTTGGATTTGGATTATGATGATTCGCTATGCTTCTTACTTTATCGCAGCGCTGCTACCGTTATTGTTATTTCGCTGGTTTGCTCCAGCGTCCATAGGCGAGATTGATTTTTGGTTGCTTTGGCTGTTGGCGATGGTATTAGTCTCACTACCCGTGGTCTATGCTGAGATTGCTTTGGCTTATCGTAGTGCTGAGGCGCCTTTGGCTGGTATGCAAAAGCTGACACGCGAAGCCGATGCCAGCTCCTTATGGCGCGGCTTTGGTTGGTTAGCGGCATTGGTTTCTATCATTATTGCAGCGCTTGTCATATCGGGTGCGAGCACGGGGATTTTAGCGGCTTTAACAGAACTAAATAGCGCGCCTGATGTACCAAGCTTTGCCATTGCGGCAGGATTAATGGTTATTGCGATTTTATTAAGCTTATTAGGTGTGGCGCCATTGCCAATTGGTTTGGGGTTGATGCTGATCGGTTTGTTATTGGGCGTGATGAACGGTCTACCAAATACTGCTTTTGCCATGACCAATATTAGCTTAATTGAGTGGGCACGCGCAGTGGCCTTAGCGTTAGTCAGTGTAGGAGCAGGAACAGGATTATACTGGTTCGGTCAAAATCTAGTGAGCAATCAAGCCGTCACTGCGGTAGGAGTTGATAATCACAACGCACAAAAATCTTCTCGCCATCACGCGACGCAAGAATATCGGGCGACTAAACTTGTACTACCGATTTGGATATTACAGCTCGTGGTTGGCGTAGTTGCTTTATTTATGAGCGGTATTGGACTACCACCGATTGGTCAGTTACTGTACTGGGTTGGCGTGCTGTTTGTGGTTAGCTATTTACTACACTATAGTACGCAGCAATTGGCGCATAAATTTGGATTGCTGGTCAGTCTAATATTAACTCTTGTGATAGCACTATTATTAGTTGTTGCTATTCCCACCCATTGGCTGGTCGGTATCTTAGTTGTCATTAGTAGTATCGCCGTATTATTACTGTCAATTTTCGCCGGTTGGCAGATGAAAATTAGCCATTTGCGTAAGTCTTTAAACTTTGGTAACGAAGCTTTCTATAACTTATGGCGGGTAGCGATACGATTAATTGTGCCTCTAGCCTTACTTTTAGCATTAATCGGCTGGGTGATGCAGTGGTTAAGTTAATAGCTGCGGCTGACAACGATCAGGCTAGCAATATTGATATTAGAGACAATAACGCTTTAAAGCAATCTGAACATAGTGGTTTGATAACGGTATATCTGGCGTATGCAGAAGAAGCGAAGCTCCAGCATTATCTAACTATCCAAGTCAGTCAGGGCGCAACTTTGTATGAAGCACTGGCGCAGGCGGGTTGGTTGTCGCAATTTGATGAGCTAGCAACATGGTGTGAGCAGGTTGCTGATATGACGACGCCAACAGCTAAGCGTTGGCATGTCGGGGTATACGCGCAAAAGCAGCCGCTCAATTATCAATTGCAGCCTTTTGATCGGATAGAAGTATATCGCAGCTTAAGCGCTGATCCTATGTCTCAGCGCAAAAGTAAGTCTCGCGGTTGATTGACAGAAGTTGCTATCAGACTTACGAAGCAGGGAGGCTATCGATACCTTCGATGCGAGTTACCAAACCATTATCATCGAAATAGACGATTAAATGCTGGCTGGCATTTTTGACATCGGCAATACCTTGGCGGCGACCTTCTGTTCCTGCTTTATAGTCATAAATATAATCCCAGCGTTTTGGCGCTAGTGTGTCTCTAATCGCTGGGCTACCAAGAATATAAAGTACCTGATTTTGATTCATACCCACTTGCAGTTTTTGCGCTTGCGTTTGAGTAATGGCGGTTCCTTGTGGCAAATCAATCTTATACACACTCAGTAATGAGCAGCCAGACATAGCCACAGTGGCACCAAGTATAGTACTCATGGCAATCTTGCGTAATACGTTTGCAGAGCTTAACGAACGAAAATTAAAGGTCTTTATCATGGTAAAATGACTCATAAAGAATGGGTTAGGCGCTGCTAAAAACCGATAATAGGGGTCTTGCAGGCAATCTTGCACAAATGATACGTCATTTACTTGCAATTGCCTACCACTTACGACATTATTTACCAAGCGCTATTTTGCCGCATTTATTATTTATATTTTAAATTCATACACTTGGCATCAGATTTTTATAAAAAAATGTCTTAAGAGCACGATTAATAATCGCTGATTTTTTATGATTCTAATTTTTTATCAGCAATTAATACCAATCATTGATGTTTATTTAACTCCTGTTTTTTTGAATTCATTTGCTAAGACTTTCATAGTCAGAAGGGATATTATGGCTTCTTTTACCAATCAAGATTTACGTAAAGCGGGTTTAAAAGTAACGTTACCACGAATCAAAATTTTAGAGCTGCTTGAGAGTGCGGAGCTGCATCACATGAGTGCAGAAGAGGTGTATAAAGCGCTGATTGACCAAGGTGAGGATGTGGGGCTGGCAACCGTTTATCGCGTATTAACGCAGTTTGAGCAAGCGGGTATTGTTGAGCGTCATAATTTTGAAAACAATCTCTCAGTGTTTGAGATTACCCAAGAAGAGCATCACGACCATCTGGTTTGTGATGTTTGTGGCAAAATTGTCGAGTTTCATAATAAGACAATCGAAGAAGAACAAACGAAAGTAGCCGAAGAGCATGGTTTTAGGCTATCGGGTCATTCTCTGGTGCTGTACGGTATTTGTGATAATCAAGCTTGTAGAGACAACGCAAAATAAGCGTTTTAGCAACCAGTCAACTGATATTGTTAATGCAAAAACGATTAATTTAACAGCTATAAAAAAGCCCTCACATTCGATGAGGACTTTTTGACGGATAAATATTAATGCAGTGATGATATCCTAAGTAATATCTAACGATAAACTATCGGCGCCTTCATCTAAATTAGCCGTACCATTTTTGCTGCTTAGTTTGATTTTTAAGCGTAAATCGTTAGGGGAGTCGGCGTGAAGAATGGCTTCTTTATAAGTAATTTCACCATTTTCGTATAAATCAAATAACGCTTGGTCAAAGGTTTGCATGCCGCTATCACGTGAGCGCGTCATCACATCTTTGATTTCATGAACCTCGCCTTTACGAATATAGTCGCTGATCAGCTGTGAGTTTAATAAAATCTCAATAGCAGCTCGACGACCTTTACCATCAGGCGTTGGAATCAATTGCTGAGCGATAATGGCTTGTAAGTTTAAGGATAAATCCATAAATAACTGATTATGGCGACTGGTTTCAAAGAAGTGAATGATACGGTCAATCGCTTGGTTGGCGTTGTTGGCGTGCAGTGTTGCGAAGACCAAATGTCCCGTTTCTGCATATTGAATCGCGTAGCTCATGACTTCGCGGTTACGAATCTCACCAATCAAGATAACATCGGGTGCTTGACGCAAGGTGTTTTTTAGACCTGCTTCAAAAGAGTGGGTATCGATGCCAACTTCACGCTGAGTAATAATACAACCGCGATGCTTATGCACAAACTCAATCGGATCTTCGATAGTAATGATATGACCATGCGAGTTTTGGTTGCGGTGTCCAATCATTGCAGCAAGCGTGGTCGATTTACCTGTACCTGTAGCACCAACGAGTAAAATAATACCGCGCTTTTTCATGGCCAGCTCTTTTAGAGCTGGCGGCAGGCGCAGCTCTTCAACGGTTGGAATTTTATTTTCGATTTTCCGTAAAATCATTCCTGCCATATCACGTTGGATAAAGGCACTGACCCGAAAACGAGCTTGCTGCGCCTGATCCGCAATGGCAAATTGACACTCATTGGTCTCTTCAAACTCTTTTTGCTGGCTTGGTGTCATTACCCCTTTAACCAATCTCATGGTTTGCTCAGCGGTTAACGGCGTTTTACCTACGGGCAAAATTTTGCCATTTATTTTCATGGACGGCGCGACGTCAGCAGTAATAAAAAGGTCAGAGCCATTTTTATTAATCATCAACTGTAAAAGTTTATCAATGTCCATAACGTACCTACATTTGGAGTATATAGATTAAATTTGCTGCCATAAACTTTTAAAGCGTGCCAATAACGCTCATTAAGAATAAATAAAACCAAGCAAAAATCTATGAGTGTCTATTTGTGATTTTAACAAAAATACGTGTGTTAACCTTTGGTACTGTGTAAAGCTTTAGTACTGAAAGCAATACTAAATAAACGCTTCAGGCTGCTTGGCATAAGGGCGAGCGACGTCTTTACTAATCGTACCTTTTGAGACGAGGTTTTTGAGTGTTTGATCAAGGGTAATCATACCTTCGCCAGCACCCGTTTGGATAGCGGAGTACATCTGAGCAATCTTATTCTCACGTATTAAGTTACGAATTGCAGGCGTGCCGAGCATAATTTCATGGGCAGCAATACGTCCACCGGTTTGGCGACGTAGCAAAGTTTGTGAAATAACCGCTTGTAGCGATTCTGAAAGCATCGCTCGAATCATGTCTTTTTCAGCAGCAGGGAAGACGTCAATGACGCGGTCAATGGTTTTTGCTGCGGAGCTAGTGTGCAAGGTGCCAAAGACCAAATGCCCTGTTTCTGCGGCGGTCAATGCCAAGCGAATAGTCTCAAGGTCACGTAACTCACCAACGAGGATAACGTCTGGATCCTCACGTAGTGCCGAGCGCAATGCTGGCTCAAAGCCTAGCGTATCGCGGTGGACTTCACGTTGGTTAATCAAACTCTTTTTAGACTCATGAACAAATTCAATCGGATCTTCAATGGTCAAAATATGCTCTTTGCGGGTTTCATTGATATAATCAATCATCGCCGCAAGCGTGGTAGATTTCCCTGAGCCCGTTGGTCCCGTGACGAGCACCACACCGCGTTTAAAGTCGGATACCCGTTTAAACACCTCACCCATGCCTAGGTCTTCCATGGTGAGCACTTTAGATGGAATGGTACGAAAAACAGCGCCAGCGCCGCGGTTTTGGTTAAAAGCATTGACACGAAAGCGCGCTAAATTTGGAATCTCAAAAGAAAAATCGGTCTCAAAAAACTCTTCAAAGTCGGCGCGTTGCTTATCATTCATGATGTCATAGATAAGCTGATGCACGACCTGATGCGTCATCTCAGGCATATTGATACGTGTCATCTCACCATCGACACGAATCATTGCTGGCATACCGGCTGAAATATGTAAATCCGATGCTTTATGTTTAACGGTAAAGCGCAGCAAGTCCTCGATGTTTAAAGTATGCTTTTCTGCCATGATTGGATATTCCTATCAATAAGTAAAGATGAGCCAAAAAGCGCTAGGATGTATCATCATCCATGAGTCTATGCCGCTATTTAGATGAGGCTCCTTAAAATTCGTTGGTCTTTGCGGTTACTATTACGATATTTTTTAGTAGTATTCGTTAGACCATGTAACAATATCATAACAAGACTATAGTTATTTAACCATCTACTAATAGTTATTTAACCATCTACTATATGAAGAAAATGCAAAAATAGTCCAGCTTTCCTTTATTTTAGTAATATAAAGTCATTGCTACTCCTTATTAAGGTATTGATGATTTAAATTGAAATTTTCTTATCTCAAGAACTATTAAAATAATTGCATAATTTACCCGTGAGTCCTTTATGAACGATATCTCTAACCAACAAAATAACGAAAACCATTTCGATGCTGCAAGATTAATTAAAAACTGGCAGCATGTAAGCGAACAGGTAGCGCAGGCGTGTAACGTTGCTACAAAAAAAGAGGACGATGTTGCCCTGCTAGCGGTGTCCAAAACCAAACCTGCCGAGATGATTGCAACGTTAGCGCGTCAAGGGCAGCGTGATTTTGGTGAAAATTACTTACAAGAGGCTATTGAGAAAATACAAGTTTTACGACAACAGCCACAATGCAAACAAATTGTTTGGCATTATATTGGCAGTATTCAGCGTAATAAGACCCGTGATATTGCTGAGCATTTTGATTGGGTGCAAACGCTTGAGCGTGAAATTATTGCCAAACGTTTAAATGAACAACGTCCCGCTGGAATGTCACCCCTTAATGTGCTAATACAAGTAAATATTGATAATGAAGACAGTAAGTCAGGATGTCTGCCAACTGAGATTCCAGATTTGATAACCGCTATTAAACATTATGAGCACTTACAGTTGCGCGGACTGATGATTATTCCAGCGAAAACTAACACCGATGCTTTCGCTCGCACCAAGCAATTATTTGAAGAGATTAAGCGTGAACATCCAGAGTTGCAGCAGTGGGATACACTGAGCATGGGCATGAGTGGTGATATGAATAAAGCAATTGTCAATGGCTCTACGATGGTACGCGTTGGCACAGCCATATTTGGCGCGCGTACCTGATTTTGAGCTTGGAATTAATTGAGTGTTAAACTCTTTAAATTCACAGCTTTTTTAGCGTGAAATGCCACTTTTATAAAACGGTTTCTTCAAGTTTGGTGACGAGTAGCTGGGTAATTTTAAGGTTGTCAGTCGCAATAATCTCAAAACGATAATTGGCGTACTCGATGGTATCCGTCTTTTTAGGAATTTTACGCAGCATATACATCATAAAGCCGCTAATGGTTTCATAGTTTTGGCTACGCGGTAAATTGACAATATCTAGCGCCCGAACGACGTCTTCGATGGGTGTCATACCATCGATGAGCCAAGAATTATCGGTACGTTGGACGATAGGTTGCTCTTCAACTGTCACCAGCTCCCCCATGACAATGCTCATCACATCGCGTAGGGTAATAACGCCAACCACCAAGCCATATTCATTGACGATGACGGCAAAGTCAGCGCCGGTCGATTTAAACATCTCTAACACTTCGAACAAAGACAAGGTATCCGGTACAAATAACGCCGGTTTTAATAGCGCTTTGTCGGTTAGGGTGACTTCTTGCTGATTAAGCACCAAGGCTAAAAAGCTGCGCGACTCGACATAGCCGATAATTTGCTCTAAATCGTCTTCCTCGCAGACCAAAAACTTATTGTGCGGCTGGGCAATCATTACCTCAACCACTTCTTTGGTGCTGGTCTTGCTATCAAAATAGATGATATGCTCACGCGGATTCATGACCGAAGTGACCGTACGCTCTTGCATCTCAAAGATATTTTCGATCAGATGATGTTCTTGTTTTTTAATTACCCCAGCTTCAGCGCCCGCGTCCATCACCGCATAAATGTCTTCTGGGGTCATATCATCTTGGCGCGTGGTTGAGATACCAAAAAACTCAAAAATGAGGTTTGCTGCGCCATCAAAGACCCAAATGACTGGCTTAAAAATAAAGGTTAGCGCCATCATGGGGCGTACCAGTCGTACCGCAAAGATTTCTGCATTCGACATTGCTAAACGCCTTGGCATCAAATCGGCAAGTAGGGAAAATAAGCTGGTAATCACGACGAATGAGATGACGGATGACACCGCTTCGTTATTGACTAATAGCTGCAAATAAGGGCTAATCGCTGACTCGCCAACCGCACCTGCTGAGATAGCGACCGCATTAAGCACGACTTGTACCACAGTAATAAATCCACCGGGGTTTTCTTGCATATGCAGGACATCGAGGGCGCGGACTTCGCCTTCTTTTGCCATAATTTGAAGCTTAATCTTGCGCCCAGCAGCGATAGCAATTTCTGCTCCAGAGACAAAAGCACTCAAGGTAAGTAATAAAAGAAGAAAAACACTAGCGGTTAGCAAACTCATGACGGACTCGGAAACTACAGATAGGATAGTTAAATAAAAAATTAAAGTAATTGAAATAAGCTGAAGTAAGAAATTATGTATAAAGGCTTAGAGGCGGCAGTAGATGACAGGAAATTTTTTATCAACAAAAACTAAAAAAGCTGGGTAAGTACCCAGCTCATTATAAGATATTCTGATTATATTATATCAAATTATATAAAAACTTAAAGTTATCCAACCTTTTAGCGTCTATTCAAATTAATAGCCAATTCAAAACACAGATAAGGCCAAAATGTTGCAATAAGACCTTTAAATGAGCCCTTTAATAGTAGCGCTTAGCCCTTTATTGACCATTTATTGACTAGAGGAAAACGGCGCTCACGACCAAAGGCTTTATGGCTAATTTTCGTACCAATCGCAGATTGAGCGCGTTTGAATTCGCTATTATCAACCATTTTAATCACTCTAGCGACCAAATCGGCATCAAATCCTTTATCGACAATATCCTGATAGCCCATATCTTCGTCGATATATGACATTAAAATACCATCTAGCACATCATAATCAGGCAAGCTGTCTTGGTCCTCTTGACCAGGACTTAGCTCAGCCGATGGTGGACGTACGATCACGCGCTCAGGGATAACTGGCGTGTCCTCTAGACGGTTTCGATAACTGGCAAGTTTATAAACCTGCGTTTTGTAAACGTCTTTTAGCACATCAAAGCCGCCTGCCATGTCACCGTATAAGGTTGAATAGCCAACCGCTAACTCTGATTTATTACCCGTTGTGATGACCAAATGACCAAATTTATTGGACAATGCCATCAGTATGACACCGCGTGCGCGCGCTTGGATATTCTCTTCGGTAGTATCGACAGGCGATTTGCTAAATAGAGGCGCCAGAGTATGACGAATGCCCTCAACCGCATCAAAAATCGGGCAAACTGTATAAGAAACATTTAAACGGCGTGCTTGCGCCTGCGCGTCTTCTAAGCTGATTTGTGAGGTATACTCATAAGGCATCATGACCGCATAGACTTTATCGGCGCCTAAGGCATCGACGGCGATACACAAGGTTAAGGCTGAATCAATACCGCCTGATAAGCCAACGATAATGCCAGAGAAACCTGAAAGATTGACATAATCACGCAAACCAACGACGAGCGCTTGGTACATCTCTGACTCGCGGCTTAATGATAGAGGCGCTTTTGCTTGCGAATCAAATTTTGCCGTTTTCACATCGAATGTAGCCAGCATGAGCTGATTCATAAATCGAGACGCTTCGTGGGCAACGCTGCCATCGGCTTGAATGGCCATAGAGCCACCGTCAAACACCAAATCATCCTGACCGCCAACAGCATTTAGATAAACGATAGGCAGATTGTTTTCGCGACTGCGTTTGGCGAGCAGGGTTTTACGATTGTCTTGTTTTTCAATCTCAAACGGTGAGGCGTTTAAGCAAACAACGAGGTCAGCGCCTTGTTGTTTAAGCTCGGCTATAGGACCTTTTTCCCACAAATCTTCGCAAATAAGCAGTCCAATAGTGATGCCTTTATAGTCAAATAAAACCTGATTGCGGCCCTTATCAAAATAACGGCGCTCATCAAAGACACCATAGTTTGGCAAGACTTGCTTATGATAAAAGCCTTTTTGATGGCCATTATGCAAAATAGCTGCCGAGTTAAAGGTGCCATGATGATCGACATGTGGATAGCCAACAATCATTACGATATCATCGATGTCACTTAAGCTTGACAACGCGCTCTTTACACGGCCAGATAAACTTGGGCGCAGCAATAAATCTTGCGGTGGGTAACCTAATAGCGCTAATTCTGGAAAAATGATGACATCGGCACCTTGCTCACGTGCTTGTAAAGCTAACGTGCGCATTTTTTCGGTATTACCATTGATATCGCCGACTAAAAAATGGGATTGAGCTAACGCAAAGGTCACGCTATCTTGCGATTTAGAAGCCGTATTGGCGTCGTTTGATGAAGTCAGATTGGGGTTATTAGTATCTTTTGCAGTGTCTTTTGACATTGTTATTGTTCCTATCAATAGGTTGTTTAAATTTGTTGAATCTATTTTGGTTTCAAATAAAACCAAATTAAAAAAATTTATGAAATTAACGCAAAATATCAGTGTTTGCTTATGCCCTCAAATGACGACTCTTAAATAGGAAGTCTATACTGAGCGCAACGCTTGGATAGGCATTCATGCAATGCTTATCGGCAATACCAAAATATGCAGCGCTGCTCTGAAAGTGAATGCTTAAGACTGACTAGAGTAGGGTAACAAATGAGGATTGCGAGAAATAATGTTAAAAATGCTGGCGCAGTTTACGACCAAAATAAATAAGTTCAACCACACTTCATCGCATTTAAACGTTCAAATTAATTCCTTTAGTATAACATCAATTGTCTGAACGAATAGAACTGAGCAGTGATTTAGCTCGCGAGAGATCACAGCAGAAGTCAGTAAAGAGGCGATAAATGACTATCCTTCTAAAGTAATAATTCTACTCGATAATTTTTAACAGTAGGTATCAATATTCGTGCCCACGGCGTACAGATAAATGTAAGTAAAGATTACAACATAGCCTTATTTATTTGGCTTATTTTGAGGCATAATAACCCGTTATTATGGTTTGATTTAACCTTAAAGGTAAGTACATAACAAAGAGTTACGGTTTTATCTAAAATTCATTACCCGAAGATTATTGCCCAAAACACTCGTTAATGGATACAGGGCGGACACAGTCTGTTATTGTTCTCCACCTATTTATAAACTTTACAGCAGAGCCGAATAGGCTGTCTGCTGCCCGCTCTTGGTTTATACGCTATGATCGAAAACTGGACAAAAGAATTTATTATTCAGCGCTTGCTGGCCATTACTTTGTTGGTGGTGCTGATCATATTGTGTTTTCAAGTGGTACAGTTTTTTATTGTACCGGCGCTGTGGGCGGCGATTTTGGCGTACGTTACCTTCCCTATTTATAATTTTTTTCACCAAAGGGTTCGCTTTAGCTCAAATTTTAGCGCAGCTATTATGACGGTGAGCATCACACTTATAATAGGTCTGCCGATTGTTGTCGGTGTCTTTATCTTGCAGCAAGAAGCCTTAAGCTTAATCAGTAATTTAATCTATCGTATCAAAGTTGGTTATTTAGATGTGCCAGACTCTATCAAGGACTTGCCTGTGATCGGTCAGCAAGTCAAAGATATGCTATGGAGAATCAATAAGAATCCTGAGGGAACGCTAGAGGCTTTTCGTCTTTGGGTACAGTCGCATCTATATTATGGCAAAGTCGCTTTCGATGTCGTATTTAGTGGTCTTGCCAAGCTTGGGATGGCGCTAATGACGCTGTTTTTCTTTTATCGCGATGGCACAAGTTTGGTACGTCAAATCCGTCAAGCGTTACGCAATATCATTGGCAATCGTATTGATGGTTATATTGATTCTGTCGGTACGACCACGCGCGCAGTGGTGTACGGTATTGGCTTGACCGCATTGGCTCAGGCACTGATTGCAGGTATCGGTTATTATTTTGCTGGTGCTCCGAGTCCTATTTTGCTTACCATTGTGACTTTTATTATTGCCTTGATTCCATTCGGCACGCCATTTGTTTGGGGCGGGGTATCGATTTGGTTATTGAGCCAAGGTCATACCGTAGAAGGTATTGGATTGGCACTATGGGGTATATTGGTTATTAGCTGGGTTGATAACCTTATTCGTCCTATCGTTATTAGTGGCGCGACCAAAATTCCTTTTATTATTATTTTTATCGGCGTGCTAGGTGGCTTGACCGCATTTGGCTTCGTTGGGCTATTCATCGGTCCTGTGGTATTGGCAATTGGTCTTGCGGTGTGGCGCGAGTGGATATCGCAGCATAAGAATGAGTTATTCGCTCAGCAAGAAGGTATGTTTGCTGACGCTCAACTTCCACCTAAAATCGCTGAGCAAAACAAAGACGAAAATATCGTTTCTGCTGACTAGAGCATGTCCTTAATTTAAACGATAATTTAAGCAATAATAAACTGAACTTATTAAAAAATATACGTTGCTAATCGTGCAATCATTGATAATAAACCTTTATAAATAGGAATATCTAAAGATGCCTAATGCTAACGCTACGAATAATGAAAATACGCGTCCTCTCACCATCATTGCTGATAGCAATATTACTAGTCTTGATGAGTTTTTTAATGCGTCCACGCTTGGGCAAGATGCTCAGCGTTCAGTAAATGTTATTGCCGTTGCTGGGCGTGATATCAATGCCCAGTTGCTTGCAGAACACCAGCCTGATGTGCTATTGATACGCTCAGTGACGCCAGTCGGCGAGGCACTGTTGGCAAATAATAACAGCGTTGAGTTCGTTGGTTCGGCGACTATCGGTACCGATCATGTCGATCAGGAGTATTTAGAGGCACGCAATATTACCTTTGCCAATGCCGCAGGCTGCAGCAAGCATTCGGTCGCACAATATGTATTGACCGCTATTCTAACCTTACGGCCGCAATGTTGGCAGCCATCAACGCCGCCATTAACATTGGGCATTATCGGACTGGGTAATATTGGCAGTACCCTTGCGCAATATGCTTATGATTTGGGTTGGCAAGTATTGGGTTACGACCCGCTACTGCCAGCGTCAAACGTCAATAACACCAGCTTCGAGCAAGTGCTTAGCCAAAGTAATGTGATCAGCTTACACGTACCGTTGACCGATAAAAAAGATGATACTAATGCTAGCGTCAGCGATTATCCAACGCGGCATTTAATCGATAAAAAGGCATTAGAGGCGATGCCGTCAGATACTCTAATAATAAATAGCGCGCGCGGACCCGTTATTAATGCGCAAGATTTAGAGGCAGATATTGCGTGTACGGGTCGCCAAGCGGTTCTCGATGTGTTTGAGTATGAGCCAAAAATTGCGGAAGGCTTATTATCCAAACTTGCTATCGCCACTCCTCATATTGCAGGCTATACCTTGGAGGGTAAGCTACGCGGTACGCAAATGATTTATGATGCGCTCTGCGAAGATTTAGCGGTGACACCTGTTCAAACTATGCATCAATTACTACCGCTAAATATGTTTTTATGGTCTGAGCTAAAGGCGCACCCAGATAGATTGGTGAAGTTTTATGACATTATGGCAGATGATGCTTCGCTACGAAGCGAGTTAGTTGATGGTGAAGTAAGTGGCGCTGACTTTGATAAACTGCGCCGAGAATATCATTTACGCCGCGAGTGGCAGTTTTAGAAGATAGAGTTAGTTCTAAATAAAACCAACATGGTAGTAGCCACGGGCGACTGGTATAAATTTTCCTTGTTTGCTGCTATCACAGAGGCTACGAAAAATTCCTCCTAGTCGCCATGATCGGTCTTAAAGTAAACCTAATATGGTCAGCTTTAAAATTCAAAATATCGCTTCGAAATCCATTTCTAAATGACAGTAAATAATAATGACCCAAGCAAACAACCTTTCTTCTAAACCCAGCTATGCGCCGACGATGACAGTAGCGATGGCACAAAAGCGCGCGCAATTTATCAGTGCTATCCGGCAGTTTTTTGCCGCGCGTCAGGTGCTCGAGGTACAGACGCCATTGCTCTCACAAGCGGGTAATACCGACACCTTTTTGCAGTCAGTTGCCGCGCATCTTACTTATCAAGATAAACCTTGTACCTATTATTTGCACACGTCGCCAGAGTTTGCTATGAAGCGCTTACTTGCCAGCTGGCAAGTGCCTATTTATCAGATTTGTCCGGTATTTCGTGATAATGAAATAGGCGTGCGCCATAATATTGAATTTACCATGCTTGAATGGTATCAGCTGAATTATAGCTTAGATGATATGGCGGCTGAGTTGGGTGAGCTATTGGAAGTGCTTTATGGTTATCCGATTGTGCTAAGCCATTACCGCTATGTCGATGCCTTTATGGATTTTGTTGGCATCCATCCGCTGACAGCGAGTCTTGCTGCGTTACAAGCGGTGGCAGAAGATAAGGGTTTGATAGGGTTTAATTTTAATAGTGCAGAAAACAGTGCAATCAATAGGGAGGAGGACATTCGGCAAAGCTGGCTGGACTTGTTGTTTAGTCATGCGGTCGAGCCAAACTTGGGTCACGATTTGCCAACATTGATTATAGAATATCCGCCTGCGACCGCGGCTTTGGCAAAAACGGCTGTCGATAAAGACGGTAATACGGTTGCCAAGCGCTTTGAACTTTATATTAACGGTATTGAGATTGCCAATGCTTATGATGAGCTGGCAGATGGGCAGGCGTTAAAAGTGCGCTTTGAACGTGACAATCAATTGCGTAAACGGCATCAATTGCCGCCAATGCCAATCGATGAGCACTTATTAGCGGCCTCTGATGATTTAATGCCTTGCAGCGGAATCGCCGTTGGTGTTGATAGGTTGCTGATGGTTATCACGGGCGCTAGCAGCTTAGAAGAAGTCATTCCATTTCCAAGCGGTTTGGCTTAGATTAGTTGCTTGCTACTAGGTTTAACGTAGCTACGAATTGGTCTAAAATTTCATAAGAAAAAAGCGAGTAAACCAGACGGCTTACTCGCTTTTTCGCTTTCTTTAAGTACCATAGAGGGACATTTTATTGATTATAGCTTTTGTGTATTACAATTTTTCGATGGCTTCTTTAATGGCATTTTCACCCGCATTGTCATCGTTGATGGTGATTTTGCCAGTACCTGCGCGCTCTTTTAAGGCGCCTGCTTGAACGATGGTGTAATCAAGGTTGCTATTATTGACCAACCATTGATCGGCGTAATGCTTACAGATATAGTATTCTTTTAAATCCGCAATACCGGGGCTGTTCCATTTGCTTGTATCTAATGAAAATACTGTGCTTAGCATAATATAGCGTTTAATGCCTTTATCTTTTACAGCTTGCATAGTTTTAATCGCGCCATGCAAATCGACTTCTAAGATGTCTTTGCCGCCAGAGCCAGCAACAAAATAAACCGTATCGATATCTTGCTCGATTTGTTGTTGAATAGCGTCTTTATCAGCTGTAATGTCTAAATCTAACTGACTATAATTGTTCTCGCTAAATAATTTTTCATCTTGACGGGTTGTTCCGATCACTTGATGGTCATTAGCTAATAATTGCTTAACCAAATCAGAACCCACTCGACCACTAGCACCAATGACTAAAATTTTCATTATTATTCCTGTCGTTATATACGTTATGATTTTTTAAGACTTTCTATTTAAAAACT
>NZ_DKGQ01000025.1:136050-179073 GCF_002453355.1 Psychrobacter sp. UBA6766
TTAAAAACTCGCTGTTTAAAAATTGGTTGTTCCAGAGTTGGTAGTTTTAAAAGCTGCCTATAGCGTAACAAGAATGGCTGGCATACTTGGTTATGAAGCGTGCCAATTGCATAGTATTTGGTTATGGTGTGTATACCCTTTGCAAGGCAGCCGTTTATAAAGCCGTTAGAGATAAAATAAGAGATTTATAAAAAAGTTGGAAAGGGCTGATATCAGTTTAATGAGTAAAAGATTAACGAACCAAGCGATTAAGGCCATCGGCAAAAGCTTTTTTATCACGGTCGCCGTACGGTCTTTGTCCGCTCATTTCTTGCAATTCAAGCACGCCGGTACCGCGCATGGTATCCATAAAATCACGCATGTTAAGCTTTTGCTTGATATTATTTTTATCATAAACAACGCCGCGCGTGGTAAGCACCATACCGCCTTTATCCAAAATATCATTGGCCAACGGAATATCGCTCGTAATTGCTAAATCACCTGCTTGGATTTGCTCGACGATATAATCATCAGCTTTATCAAACCCCGATGGCACCACGGTCATAACGAGCAATGGTGATTTACGCAGTTTGATTGGCTGATTGGCGACAAATATCGCCATGGTTTGTGTACGCTCAGCGGTTTTGATAATCAAGTCTTTAGCTATCAATGGCACTGAATCTGCATCTACCCAAATCTGCATTATTTTTGAGCCTTGTCTGTTTTTAATAATGCCTCTCTCAAAGCGTCTTTTGAGCTATCTTTCACACTGCTCTCAGTATCTTCTAAAGCACTATTACTATTAGGTTCGGTGCTGTTTGTTTCCTCTAGTGTTTTTGCCTGATTCTCGGTAATAGTAGGCGCTAATTTCTTATCAAGGCCTACTTTATTAGGCAAGATAGCAACCAGCTTAGCGAGGGCAGGCTCTAAATCCGCAACGTCATTTGGCATCAAGGTAATATGGGCAATCTTACGATCTTCGCGTTCGGCCTTGTGGTAACTATGATAATGAGCACCATCGATACTTAATACCGCATTGATATCAGGATACTGACCTAAAACGTTGAGCATAATCGCCGGATGAACGTTGTCGGTATCGCCCAGTGGTAGATTCACCACTGCGCGAATATGATTCTCAAACTGACTGGTGATAGCACCTTCGATACTCCAATGTCCGGAGTTATGGACGCGTGGGGCGATTTCATTTGCTAACAGATAGTCGTTACCGCGAGCATCTTTACTGACAAACAGCTCAAGTGCCATGACACCGACATATCCTAAATGGTTCATCACTGTAGTAATCGCATTGGTTGCTTGCTGAAATAAATGGCTCGTACCAACCGCAGGCGCGCGGGTTTTGGCCAAAATACCATGATGATGATGGTTTTCGACCAAATCATAGCAGCGCACTTGACCGTTTTGTGCGCGAACAGCAATGATAGACACTTCACGGCTAAAGTTAATAAAGCCCTCGGCGATTAAGGGTGCGGGCGCGGATGTCAGTGAGCCTTTTCCACTAACCGCATCTTTAAGATCTTGCCAAGCGGCTTTGATATCGTTTTCTTCCTTGATAACAAACTGACCTTTACCGTCATAACCACCGCGGCTGGTTTTGAGGACAATCGGCAATCCTAACTCATCACAAGCCTGTGTTAATTCAGCTTCAGAATTGACCGCCATAAATGGCACGGTGGCGATATCAAGCTCATTAAACAACTGCTTTTCTTTTAAGCGGTCTTGGGCGATATCAAGGGCGATCGGCGGCGGGAACATGCCTTGTTTGTTGCCAGATTTTGATAAATTAGCCAATTGCTCGACAGTTGCTGTTGGCGTGTTTTCAAACTCCAAAGTAAACACGTCAGCTGCCGCGATAAATTCATCTAATTGCTCACTAGGAAAAACTTTCCCATACAAACTGGCTGGGCATTCGGCATTGTCTTCTAAAAACACACACTGATAACCGAGCGGCATAGCAGCTTCGGCAAGCATCATACCAAGCTGACCACCGCCTAAAATACCGATGGTACGAATGGTTTGGGTAACAGGATAAGCGTTTGCGGTAGTCATGTCAGGCTCTTTACATTTAAAATGAATAAGGGGTTTGGTGTATGAATCTCTAAGAACACGATATTAAAAGACGGCATTAAAAATAGGAAAAGGTGCACTGTATGCACCTTATATTTAGTAGAACTCATTTGGATATAAATATCAAGTTTAGACCATCAATAGCAAGATTATTTATGTTAGCGATGTTTGCTAGAAGTTAGCATCAATCTAGTTGGTTTTATGGATTTTTTATGGACTAACGATACCAGGCGTTGGACTCGCAAGAATGGTGTCGGTTTGCGATTGGCGTAAGATATCAAGCCTTGTGGCAATTGACTTATCATGCAGGGCTAGCACTTGAATGGCAAGGAGAGCAGCGTTATACGCGCCAGCAGTACCAATGGCTAAGGTACCTACGGCCACGCCTTTGGGCATTTGTACAATAGAAAGTAGACTATCCCAACCACTAAGCATCGATGATTTTACTGGAACCCCAAATACAGGCAATGGCGTTTGGCTGGCACACATACCAGGCAGGTGCGCTGCACCGCCAGCGCCAGCGATAATCACTTGTAAGCCGTTGCTTTTAGCGCTTTTAGCATAATCAAACAATCGATCAGGCGTACGATGCGCGGAAACCACTTCGCACTCAAAAGCGATATCAAAGTCTGCAAGCAACTGTGCCGCCGCACTCATGGTTGCCCAATCAGACTGAGAACCCATGATAATGCCAACTTTTGGCTGACCCGCAGGGGAGGTGATGGGACCGTTTTGGTCGATAGCAGCGTTTTGTTTGGCAGAGTTTTCAGTAGCGGATGTAATGCTCATGCTTTGATATCCTCAAAAAGACCATCATACAAAAGTTTTGCTACTTTCGTAAAGCCAAGTTTACTGTTTCATACCAAAGCAAGCTAAATAACGCTATTTTTTAGATTTTTCCTTGCGTCTTAGTTTTTGTCTTCGTCTTCATCATGGCGATATTGCACAAAGTTACTGGCCTTCAATGGCAATGGCTGCGCGGTATCAAGTTGATAACAGGTCATATAACCGCTATCCACTGCTGCTGAATAATCGGTGCAAACCACCTGCGAGCTTAATGGTTCAGGATTGCCAGTGAGCCAATAATGACCAACAAATACAGGCTTATGAGTTTTAAGGGCAAATTCAATGTTTTCTGCCAAGGCATCATTTGGAATCTGTGCCAATCCTGACTTGGGCGCCCGAGCTATCTCGTGAATAGTGCGTTTATTCAACTCATCAAGCCACCATCTTACGCGAACTTGTGAGCGCTCCGCACCATCTTTATCAACCATGACCAAACCATCAGGTAATGCCGTTTCTACGCCTTTTAGTACGCGCTCAAGCGCTTCATAAGCGAGGCTGTGTTTTTGTAAAGTGGCAATCACCCCTTCAGGCGTTAAGCAGTTGTCAGCAGTTAACAAAGGCTTTAAGACCGCCATGCTATCGACATCCCAGCAAGCGTGTACAAAACAAGCGTCATTGGTCTCAAGCCAGAGTGGAATCTCATAAAAGCGCTGTAGCCAATATTGATGGGCGTCTGAGCCAAACGGTAATTCGGCTAAAAACGCTTCGTGTTGACGTACGTGAACATCGCTATGCGAGCGTAGATAGCGCTCAGGTTGCTTTGGGTCAGGCATAGCAAAGGCCAAGGCATTATATTCATGATTGCCCATCACCGCATCGGCAACGCCTGCATCTAGCATCGCAAAAACAATCTCAAGCGTAGCAACCTGCTGCGAACCCCGGTCAATCAAATCGCCAATAAATAGCGCCCGATGACCTGACGGTGGTACAAAGTGGGTACCGTTATGCACATAGCCCAATTGTTTTAACAGCCCAACCAGCTTGTCTGCATACCCGTGAATGTCACCAATAATATCTATAATCATAATTATTTATCAAATGTTAAATGGTTTGTTCAAAATGAAATTACTAACAATATAAAGCAACCTCGTTAACTGCAATGGCCGCTCAATTACTAAAACTACCGTTATAAACTAAGCTTGGACTTCAACTTTTTCAACTGAAATTTACCACTATTACTAAAACCCAGGGGATAGTTTCTAAAACCCAGGCGATAATAATGCATTTAAAAAGTGTGGCAGTACTCGTGGTTCTAAAATAATGGTCGCAATCACCCCAAACGCGCCGCCCCACATATGTGCCATATGATTGATGTTAGAGCCGCCGCGTTTATCGGCGTAAATACTATAAGCGACATAGGCGACGGCAAATAGTATGGCTGGAATAGGAATAATGGCAAATAGATAAATCTTTTCCCATGGCGCAAGCAAAATAAAAGCAAATAAAACAGCTGATACCCCGCCTGAAGCGCCAAGGCTTAAATAACTGGCGCTCTTTTTGTTCTTAAGGTAGCTTGGAACCATCGCGATTACGATGGCTAACATATAAAAAATCACGAAACCGTAACCGAATAAAAATGACTGATACAAGCCTTCGATAGCACGACCAAAAAAGTACAGGGTGAACATATTGAAGAGCAAATGCATGGCATCGGCATGGATAAAGCCATGCGTTACAAAGCGATCCCATTGGCCATTGTTCACGGCCGGCGGATAAAAGATCAGCCGATTAAACAAGGCCTTATTTTGCCACGCCAATAAACTGACAATAACGGTGATGAGGATAATAAGTGTCGTGTGGTTAAGCAAAGGACAATCCTTAGGCCGAGCCTGATAGATGGCAGTGGTAGAGCGTCGTGCTTAAAGCCCAAGTGTATTGGCTAGATAATAACGAATAATAATTATATCACTTATTATCTATAACTAATATTTATGAATAAGTCCCTATAAATACTTACTACCTATTAATAATGCTAACGATTGGAGCGTGACACGAACGTCGATACAGTATTAAGTCGATAACAATATTAATAAGGCAAAAGACTGATAAGTGACAAAAGTATGCTTTAATAATTGTTTATAGTGAATAATATAACAGGGTGTCTAAACCAATGAGTAATACTTCGTATACTGACCGTAATGATTAACGACAAAATGATAAGTAAAATTAAAAATACGTAATAGAAGGTTATAAAGAACAAGCAATTTATATACCAACATAACCCATTAAGCGGTTAATTTCGTAGGTGTTCTAAAATTTGCTCATTAAAAAATAAACTGCCGTTATATATCTTAAATCGTCGCCCACAGTCGCTCCAAAGGCCGTAACTTATGAATATTATCGACCAATTAGAACAGATAGTGACCCCAGCCGTTTTAGGTAGTCTTGTTAATAGTGACCCTATTAATAACAACTGTGCCGATAGCGGTCATATTAGTGGCGTCTACGCTAATAGCGCAAGCTTCATTGAAAACAGCAGCGTTTCCTATGTCAGCTTATTAGAACAGGTTTATGCCATTCTTGCAGCGCGATTGGCGTTGCCGCAAGTTTACTCGCAACTACTGCGCGATGATTCGCTGATTGCGAATGATAATATAGTAGAGGCGCCTTTATTTGAGCAGCTATGGGAAGCGCCAAACGCGCGTCAAACTATTATTCAAGAGCTTGCAGCAACCCATCATGTTGATGAGATTACTACCATGAAGCTCATTATGAATGCCGCACCGCTTGCTTATCGTGAGCTTAAGGTAATGGCAAACGGACAGTTTTTACCCGCATTTTTACAAAGCGCGCAACCGTCATTGCGTCATTATTTGCCGATATGGGCAGCGCCTATCATTACTGCAACACAAAATGCTACCGCGACGCAAAACGCTACAGATGAATTGTTTGATTATCAAAACGCGGTAGTCAACGATGCGGAAATCGCCGTCGCGCCTGTCTCATTAAATAAGCATGACAGCGCTGAAGCAAGCGTGATAACTTCTACTGCAAATTTGGCAGCCAACCCTGTTAGCACCAGTTTTGATGATTCTCTTAGTGCAGCGACTATAGATACAAATGCCCTAGATACGGACGCTATCCATGTCAACCCTTCTGAGCACTATTTAGCAGAAAACGCTAGCCTAAAGCGTGAGAAAGTACGAACCCGCAACCAACGCAATGATTTGCTGATACGGGTGTTTTTATTATTGGCAGCCATTGCAGCGATTGGCCTGATATGGGCTTTATTAATTAAGCCTGATGACGCGCCGCCCGTGGAACCAGTAGTCACAGCTACCTCTGCCGCGCCGCCTACAGATGAGGCACCAACGCAGGTTTTGACTCCTGCCGAGCTTATCGTTGGTGTGGATGATAGTGGGAGCCTATATACTTGTAGCGCCTCTGTCGGCGATGCCGAGCTACAAAGCACGCTGCAACAGGCGCTCAATAGCAGTTTTGGTGAGCAGGCGAGTATGTGTCAATTTACGGTACAAGAGGGCGTTGCCAGAAATATTGCCAATATGCCCATTGGGGCGCTACCCAATATCTTGACATTACTAAGGGCTACACCATTCTCCCGTCTACAGTTGCAAAACGACCGCGTGACAGTAGCAGCGCCCGACACGCTGCAATTGCAGAGATTAACCACCGATATACGCACTCTATTACCAGCAATGATGGTCGACAGTACTGCGCCATTGCCGTTACCTAACAATGGTGAGAATAGTATAGGAACAGATAATGGGGCGACGATGAATGACGCAAACAGTCAATTTACCAATGATGGTAGCGGCGCAAACGAACAGTACGCTGCTAATAATGCCAACAGCAATAATGATTATCAAGCCGCTGACGATGATACGGGAGATAGCGTGACGCCTGCACCTGCGCGTAGTAGTAATTTTAATAATCCGCCCAGATATAATGAACCTAGAGCCAACGAACCTGTTAATAACGTTCCTAGAAACAATGACCGTCCAGCATCAACAAGGCCACCAGGACCTTTTTCAGAATCAGAAGTAGATGATATGGCAAGCAGTGTGATTGTGGCAGAGCCTGCACAAGTAAGATAAGTGGCTAAGAAAATAAACCTCGTTATTATAAAAACAATGATAAACAAAGAAAGCAAAAGGAGTGCAGTTTCATAATTGACTGCGCTCCTTTTTGTTAGTAGCAAAATGAAGATAACGAAAATAAAAAGGAGCTATTTTAAATCTCCATTACAATTTTAAATCTTCATTACAAATGGCTACTTACACCATGAGGCGTCAGACTGTTAATTATACGAATGTTAGAGATTTGTACTCTATACACCTTACCGTTACGAGTAACAAATGAAACATTACTTAACGTAGCAATTGCACAACAGCCTACTAATTGTGAACGCAGCTTTAATAATTCTATAATAATAGAAGTTGAATATAGAGGACGCTGATATTTATTATATTGGTTTTCTATTATGATGACTTTTTATTAAATAATCAGTCAATAAGTTAAATATCGATTACTAGTTGTTAAGTATTAGTGTTCTATTTTTTTATTTTTGAGAATTTATTTTATATCAAACAAACTATTCAAAATAATGATTAATTGAGGAATGAGATTATGGATATTATCAGTCATTTGACACGGACGGTTAGCCCAGCGGTACTAGGAGACGATCGCGATCCCGCCAAGCAAAATTTACTCGAACAATTTTATGCTATTTTTGCGGCCCGCCTAGCAGACAACGACACCTACAATCGTTTTGCTAATGCAAATATCGCGCGTGACGATCAAGGATTTTATGATCAAGTATGGACCGAGAGCGCGCACCGCGACCAGATCGCCCGTGAACTTTCGGGCAAACACAATGTTGACGTCACTGCTACTCGTGGTTTAATTGCGATGGCCGCCCCTCTTGCGTATCACGAAATAAAAAGCTTAGCAGGAACCACACCAGTCCCACAATTTTTGAATGACAATTTGGCCAGTTATCAGCACCATATCCCGGCGTGGGCAAGCACCGTCTTGCCTGTTGGCATGGTTGCTGCGGCACCTGCTGGCGTGCATATGTCTGATACGGTCAGCACAGATCCGATCCGCCGACAAGAGGAAGAAAAAGGCAGCTTTATGAAAGCGCTGCTCCCGATTATTGGCTTGATTATTTTAGGAGCATTGGCGTGGGCGCTGCTAAGAGGTTGCCAAGACAATCCTGAGCCAGTCGCTACGCCAGTTGCTACTGAGCAACAAGCAGCCAATGATGGTCAAACCGCGGTTGCGGCTGACATTGAGCCAGCTTCTTTGCGTATTGCGACTGGTGAAAATAGCGAATTGTACGCTTGCCGTATGAACGTTGGTAATGAGACGTTACAAGGCAATATTATGGATGCCTTGACCACATCATTTGGTGATGAGGCCAATAATTGCCGTGCCGATGTTGACGATAACTTCTCGATAGACATGCCTGCTGCCGCTCAGCTTTCTTCTATCTTGCCCATCGTGAAAAATGTACCAAATGCTAGTATGCTGATTAAAGGCGACAATATCACTGTAAATGCTCCTGATGCTGCGGCATTAGACAAACTGGTTGCCGATTTACAGGCAGCAGCACCAGCGATGACCGTACAAGCAGAAAGTCCGCTAGATGAGCAAAGCGAGATTGATAATAGCTTAACGGCGTCGCAAACCGCGATGGACAACCTTGGTGAACATCCAGATCCTCGCGATGTAGCGCGTGCGTTAAGTCTACAAGTAGTAAATTTTGAAGTAGATAAAGCCGTTATTCCGGAGGCTAATAAGCCTTTGTTAGACAATGCGGTTAAGATTATGGAACAAGTTCCAGATATGAAGCTCATGATTATTGGCCATACAGACAAAACTGCCGATGCTGCCTATAATATGAAACTGTCACAAGAGCGTGCGCAATCGATGAAAGATTATTTGGTTGCTCAAGGTGCCGATCCAAGTAAGCTCATGACCAAAGGTATGGGTGAAACAGATCCAATTGCTGATAACGCTACTGAGCAAGGTCGTTTCCGCAACCGCCGAATCGAATTCGTTGTTTATGATGAAACTACGATGGCTAACGATGGTATGGCGATTAGTAATAATGCGCTTGATCCAGATTTAAACCCACTAGACAATAATAACGATGATGTTCTGCCTGATGGTGATGACCGTACAGGGAACAATTTACCCGCACCTAAAAGTTCGATACCAACACCAAATAGTAAACCTATTGACCCAGACTTGAATCCATTAGACCGTAACAATGACGACATCTTGCCGGATGGCGATGATGCCAGTCGTGGTAGTGCCTTAGACCCAAAAGCCAGTAACTAATATTGGATTTTACTGACTTATAGCCAGTCAGTTTTCAATGAAGTATTCATAATGAAGTATTCATAATGAAAAAACCGCATCTTAATAAAGGTGCGGTTTTTTATTTTATTAAATAAATTTCGCCTGTTTAAATGTATTACTTATAAGCCGTTGGGTCTTTTAATTCAGCATGCGCAGTGGTTTGAGTATCTGCCTGACTCACAAAAAAGGTCTGTAAGATATTATTTTTTGCTTGTTGCCAATAATCAAACTGCTGGCACGTCGATTCAAGGGCGCCTTGCCAGACAGGAATCTGTCCACGCATGGTTTTGATACGTTTTTGGTTGGGATAGGGCAGCTCTTGAGCCGCTTTGGCAGCCTCGTGAGCCGCAACGCGATCATTACAGACCAAGGCAATATCGCAGCCGGCTTCAATCGCTGCTTTAACACGGGCGCCGACATTGCCTGCTGCTTTCGCGCCCGCCATCGATAAATCATCAGAAAATAAAACCCCATCAAAATTCAGCTGCTGACGTAAGATATCTTTGAGCCAAATTTTTGAAAATCCTGCGGGTTTATTATCCACTTGTGAGAAAATCACATGCGCGGGCATTAACGCATCAAGCCAAGGCAGCGTCTGGGCAAAAGGTTGCATATCACTATTGATAATCTCATCTAAGCTGCGCGTATCAATGGCTTCTGCCACATGTGAGTCAGGCGCGATGGCACCATGACCGGGGAAATGCTTCCCGGTAGTAGCCATCCCCGCTGCTTTCATCCCGCGCATAAATTGGCTTGCCAAAGCAATAATGGCTTGCGGTTCATGATGAAAGCTACGATCGCCAATCACTTGGCTAATACCACCTCTATCGAGTACTGGCGCAAAGCTTAAATCGATGCCGACCGCCAATACTTCTGCTGCCATCAAATAACCACAATCGTAAGCGCGATCAAGGGCTTGGTTGGGGTCTTCGTTGAACAAATCGCCGAGCCTACCCATTGCTGGCAATGGCGTAAAACCTTGACGCAATCTAGCAACGCGGCCGCCTTCTTGATCAACGCCAATCAATAAATCGGCATTATGCTGGCGTATATCGTCACACAAGGTTCGTACTTGCGACGCATCTGCCACATTACGCGCGAATAATATGACTCCGCCAATTTGTGCTTGTTTGATTAAACTGACATCTTCAGCAGTCAGTGCGGTACTATCGATATCAATCATTAAGACGCCATACATTGCGTAATCCTTATCAGGCTATACTATTATTTTTACGGTTAAATTTTAATATGGAACCATATTATCAGTTAGATTCGAAAAAGCGCTTAGGAATGACGCTCACTATTTCTTGTCAGCACTTTTTTACCGTTACCTTTTTACCGTTATGGTTTTTTTGGCACTATCAACCACCATTCTGCATTATATTATGACAGTTATTGCAAGATGAGCATAATAGCGCTGCTTAATTGATTTAAATAAGGTTACTTTAAATGATTGATTTGGCTGAGTTGTTGAAGACTTATCAAATAAGCGCATGCAAGTTATTTGTTAAAAAATTTGGACATTAAGCAATAGATAATAGCGATATTGTGTGTAAGATAGTTTATACAGTTTGAGACAGTGACCTATTTATAGCTGTGCTAGTATTGACTGATTTTTTAATGATAAAACTAAAATAATTATCATGTATCTGCGTGCTTTGCTAGTATTGACTGATTTTTTAATGATAAAACTAAAATAATTATCATGTATCTGCGTGCTTTTAATGCTAGCGTAACGCATGGTTTAATGGTAAATATAATAGAACGAAAAACCGCTGAATTTTGTAGATAATAGTCGATTAGGCGACCTTTGTTAACATCAACAATTGAGCAAGTTTGCATGCTTTTAACTGAAAACAATTAGGTATATATGATGAAAAAACAACCAGCACAGTGGTTACTCAGTGCAGCGTCAGTGGGCGTCGCTGGTCTTATCCTTACTCAAAGCTACGGCACCGCAGTGGCTGATAGCAATACTGCTGGCTTTAAGGCGACCCCTGAGCAACAGGTTACCACCCGCCAAGTAGCCGCTTTGCTGGATCGTAGCCACTATCTTAATAAGCCACTCGATAGCGCAACGGGAAGCGAGATTCTGTCTATGTATATTGACAGTCTCGATCCAAACCATACCTTATTTTTGCAATCTGATGTCGATGAATTTAAGAAAAAATATGCCGATGAATTTGCAGCTCGTCTAAAACGTGGCGACTTGTCCGCTGGAGTAGAAGTCTTTGAGCGCTATCGTAAGCGCTCTAATGAATATTTTGCCCTATCAAAACAAATGCTCAAGACCAACATTGATTTGACCAGCAAAGATAGCATCGTCCTTGACCGCGAAAAGCTCAATCATTTTAAAACCAAAAAAGAGCAGCGTGACTATTGGACGCGTCAGCTGAAGTTTCAGCTGATGAGTATTACCCTAGGTCAAGAGGACGAGAAAGCAAAAGAAAAAGTCTTTTTAAGTAATCCTGATATCACGCGCGGGCAAGACTTGGTGCGTAATGACGAGCGCACGCCGAGTGAGATTTTGCTCAATCGCTTATCGCGTCAGCAAGAGCAGCTTGCCCGTCTAAAAGACGATGAAATCATGGAAACCATCTTGAATACGGCGATGCTCACTTATGATCCGCACAGTAATTATTATGCGCCAATTCAAGCCAATGAGCTGCAAATTCAATCAAGCTTACAGTTAGAAGGGATTGGGGTTTCTATCCGTCCTGACCGTAAAAACCCAGATTATACCCGCATCGTTACCTTAGTAGATGGCGGTCCAGCGGCCAAATCTGGTCAGATTAAGCCAAATGATTTGATTATTGGTATTGCCAAAGACGGCGAAACCATGATTGACGTGGTAGGTTGGTCAACCCGTGAGATTGTTGGTCTGATCCGTGGCAAGCGCGGCACATCGGTGACTATTAAAGTACGTCAACCGAATACGCCTGATGCCAGCGCCCGTAATGTGACCGTAGTTCGCGATATTATCCAGCAAGAAGAGTCGGGTGTAAGACAGCGTGTCGTCGAAGTGCAGCGTCCTAATGTCGATAAAACGCCAAAACGTATCGGTGTACTTGAAATACCCAGTTTTTATTTAAACTATCGCGCCCGTCGTAATGGTGAAGAGTATCGTAGCGTCAGTGACGATACCGAAAAAGCCCTTAAAGCGCTCAATAAAGAAAACATAGACGGTTTGGTGGTTGATTTACGTAATAATCCGGGTGGTTCGCTTGATGAGGTGGCTAAGATGCTCGGCTTCTTTATTAAGAGTGGTCCATTGGTGCAAATCCGCGATAATCGCGGCAACATTCAGGTCTACCGTGATGACGATGGCGGCGAGCAACTTTATGATGGCAAGATGGTTGTTCTTACCAATCTTGCTTCAGCGTCCGCCAGCGAGATTTTTGCCGCCGCAATTCAGGACTATGGTCGCGGCTTAGTGGTCGGTAGCACAACAACTGGTAAAGGTTCAGCGCAAATCCAGCTAGACAGCTTGGCTCTGGGGACGGCAACCTTAACGCAGCGTAAGTTCTACCGCATCACTGGTGGTAGTACGCAAAATAAAGGCGTGGTACCTGATGTTGAATTGGTTAACATTTACGATGATGCAACCTTTGGTGAGCGCGCCCAAAAAAACGCCTTACCGTGGGATACCATTAAAACCGCACCTTATAAGCCTGAAGGCAAGTTCTCGAACAGTACGCTAGCGACGCTAAATCAGCAATCAAAAATCCGGCAGCAAACAAATCCGCAGTTTGTTTATTTATCAACGCTAAACGATATTCGTAATATGGAAGATGAGAAAAAACCGATTCCTCTTGATATCAATAGCCGCCGCGCCAAAATGCAGCTGATAGAAAAACGCTCACTGGAAGCTGAAAATAAACGCCTTATCGCAACGGGTGAGCGTCCTTATGCCAATTGGAATACCTACCAAGCCGCAATGGATGCAAAATTTGAAGAGCGCAGTCAGATGAAAGAAAGTGAGCGCCCTGAGCTACCTGAAGACGAAGCCTTTATTAAAGAAGCGGCGTATATTATGCTCAGCGCCGATGCAGAAGTGCAGACCAGTCCAGAAGAAAAGCTATAGAAATTTCAATTTTCAAAGCGTCGCTATCGTCATTAAAAATGCGTGTAAGCATATGCTTACACGCATTGACGTTTGAACCTCTTACTAACCTAGGGTCAATCTGCGATTATACCTGTACGGCTCGATTGAACGAAACGGTTCATAGGTACTAGGGATTGGTACTTTAAAGGTCGTATCAGGGAAAGGTGGTTTGTTAATTAGGGATGATAAGGCTGGATGCCTAAAAGTTATAAGATGCTCCGGGATTAAGTATCTGATAACATTAACATGGATGGTTAGTGATAAAAGCCGCATAATGCTTGTCGTTATGCGGCTTTGTTACGTCTGAAATAGCTTTTAATCCAAAAACTTTATTAAAATTAATCCAAAAAAAAGGTCAGTAGTTTGCGCTACTGACCTTTTTAATTAGGCGAAAATATTATCGGCCATAAACCGTTATTTTTCGCCTAACCAGCATATATTTTACGCTTATACGTCTTACGCTAATCTTAAAAAAAGATTAGTGCTCAACACCACCAGCGCCATGGACATGACCATGGTTTAGTTCATCTTCAGTAGCTGCGCGAACTTCTTGAATTTCTACATCAAACGTCAAACGCTTACCAGCCAATGGATGGTTTGCATCAACCGTTACTTCTTTGTCGTTTACATCAGTAACGGTAACTAACATAACTTGACCGCCGGCTTCGGACTGAAATTGCATCCCAGGCTGGATATCATCAACGCCTTGGAAGTTTTCGCGTGGTACATGTTGTACCGCTTGTTCTTGGTATTCACCGTAACCTTCAGCAGGTTCTACAACGGCATTGACTCTTTCGCCAGCAGATTTGCCTTCTAGTTGTTTTTCAAGACCTGGGATGATGTTGCTATGGCCATGCAAATACGCAAGCGGTTGACCTTCTGGTGACTGGTCAAGGATATTGCCTTCATCGTCTTTTAGAGTGTAGTTGAACTTGACGGCAGTGTCTTTTGCGATAGTAGTCATAAATTATCCTAAATATGTCGTTATTGAAATTTAAATACGGTTGCAATAAACCTAAAAAAGCCAATCAGCCAGCCAAATAGCCACGTCATCAGTTAATTATCATCAGTTTATTAAGGTAACTTTAGCAGTTAGCATCTTTAATTGCGATGCTTCCCATCGGTTTCAAGGTTAAAGTTCTAAAAAATGCCAATTATTTGGCAAATTAATGTAAATAAATATAATTTTTTCAGTTTTTGCTCTTGGTAAAAGCAAGAGGATAAAGTTTGCCAGTTGCGTTTTTGCATAATGGCTCCTACCATAAGCATAAACATAAGGATAACAACGATTATGAATACATTTTCTCAAGTTTTACCGGCTGATAATTTAAGTCAGCAGAGAGCAGATATCTTTTACCAATTTAATTTTGCGCGCTTTTTAGAGCATTTGGTGGATGTATCGCTCACCTTTACCGCGGGTACTGACGCCCCAAGTTTGTGGTTGCCAGCATGGATACCAGGAAGCTATTTAATGCGCGAATTTGCCCGCAATATCACTGCGGTGCATTATAAAATTATGGATAGCCAAGCTGATGATAGCAATACCAATACTGAATCTTATCGCGGGCAAAAAACCGATAAAAACACGTGGCAACTACCACAAGTGCGAGCAGGGCAGAGCATACGTGTCCATTACGAAGTATATTGTTATGATTTATCCGTGCGTACCGCGTATGTCGACCAACAACGGCTTTATGGCAATTTTACCTCGCTTGCCTTAGCGATTGATGGGCAAGAACAAAAAGCAGTAGATGTTGATTTAATCGTACCAGCAGCATTTTTAACTGACAAAGACGCTAGTCGTGTGCGTTTGGCATGCGGACTTGCGGTCGTAAACTCACAGAGTACTATACAAATAAAGAGTAGTAAGCCGCAAATATACCATCTACAAGCAGACAGCTACCATGAGCTTATCGATCATCCGTTTGAAATCGCTGAGCAAGATAGTTTTGATTTTATCATTCAAGATGATAAGCATCAGACGCTTAGCCATCATTTTTATCTTTCAGGTAAGCATAGCGCCAATATGGGGCGCTTGCAGCAAGACGTCACCCAAATCTGTCAGACTTATTTAGATTGGCTTGGCGATGCGCCATTTAATGATTATACCTTTATGACTTTTGCCAGTGGTCAAGATTATGGTGGTCTTGAGCATATCGATTCGACCAGTTTAATTACCCCGCGTCGTGATTTACCCAATACTGATGAGCCAAAAGTACCAAGTAGCGATTATCAACGCTTTTTGGGTTTATGCAGCCACGAGTATTTTCATGCGTGGTGGGTCAAAACCGTCCGACCAGATGTAATGTTGGATGTGGATTTGCGCCGTGAAGCCTTTACGCCGCTGCTTTGGGTGTTTGAAGGTTTTACTTCTTATATCGATGATTTCATGTTGCAAGCGTCTGGTGTCATCGATAAAGCAAGCTATCTTAAATTGCTTAGCGAACAAATCAACCGCTACTATCAGACCCCAGGGCGCGCGCATCAAAGCGTTGCTGAGTCGAGCTTTGACGCTTGGATTAAGCTGTATCGCAATGATGAAAATACCGGCAATGCAGGTATCAGCTACTATAATAAAGGCGCATTGGTGGCGTTATGCTTAGATTTAACGTTACTGGCAAAAAGTGCTGGTCGTTATCGTTTGTTTGATGTGATTAAAGAATTTTATAGCCAAGCAAAACAAAATGACAATAAACGCATCGGCATCAGTAGTGCCGATATGGGGGTAGTCATTGGGAAATTTATGCCGTTAGCAGATTGGGAGGAGTTTGAGCGCCGTTATGTCAATGGCGTAGAAGAGCTGCCACTAGAGGCGCTGCTAGTGGCCAATGGTATTAAATTCCACCCTAACAGCAAAGAGACTGCCGATAAAAATATACCTTGGGGCATGCGTTGTAGTGAGACGCCGCTTGGACTAAAGGTTAATCGCGTAAGCCGTGACAGTGCCGCTGCTAAGGCGGGTATCTCAGCGCATGATGTCATCATTGCAATTGACGGTATCAAAGCAGATACCAAGCAATTAGCAACGCTCAGTAATGCCACGAGTTTAGTAGAATGTCATTTGTTTCGCCGTGATGAGCTGATGGTAGTCGAGGTTTTACCTAAAGAATTGTCCGTTAAAGATGCGCAGAACGATATTGAAAACGCATTTCCGCATAATGTCAGCTTACGTTTGGCAAGGGCTGCTATTGACTGCGAAGACGATGGCGATTCTGTAGGGTATGCCAATACTGGAGATACATGGCTAAATGCACTAGCGCGCTATCAAAGTTAATAGACAAGTAATAAAGCGTGAAGACATTAAAAAACCCTTGCTAAACAACGCAGCTTAGCAAGGGTTTATTTTTAACGCTTAGGGTTTTGTAGGCAAAGATGATGTCGTTATAACCATTTAACTTTAAGATTTGACTTTTTCTTTAACCGTTTCTTCTTTAACTGCTTCTTTATCTTTAATAACAGCGTCATCAGCATTGCTAATCGCCGTATTAGGAGATTTATTTGCCGCAATCCAGCTTTGCATCAGCTCAATCTCAGGCTGCTGAGCATCAATAATGTCTTGGGCTAACTTTCGCATTTCTTCATCTGTACCGTATTGGAGTTGTACCTTTGCCATGTCCACTGCGCCAATATGATGCGGCAACATACCGCGCGCAAATGCCATATCAGCGTCAGGCTCTGCAATACCGAGCATCATGTCACTATGCATGGTATTCATCCCTTTTGCATATGCCTCTTGCATGGCTTCGGTATTGAGTTTGGGTTTGGGCGCATCAGGATGGCTAGCTAGCCATTTATTCATGATATCGATTTCAATTTGCTGCGAGTCGATGATGTCTTGAGCAAGCTTACGCATCGTCTCATCAGTACCGTATTTTAGCTCAATCTTTGCCATATCTATCGCACCGCGATGATGCCCAAGCATGCCTTTGGCGAAAGCGGTATCAGGATCGTTATAACCCATACCAACCATCATCTCATTGTGCATACTGGTCATCGACTTCGTATAATCTCTAAGCATGTCGGTCATTTCTGCTTTGTATGACGCATCATCGCTCTCAGTCATATCTTGATCGGTATGGGCGTCCCTTTCATCAGTACTTTCGAACGGCTCAGGCATGGCCTGTGTGGCTTCTTCTATCGGAATTACCTTGCTATCATCCGTTGCTGGCTGGCAAGCACTTAGCAGCATGGTAGCAGCCATACTAGTAGCAAACAAAGTAAAACGACGAGAGGCGATCATGACATATCCTTACTATCAAATAAAACAAGAAACAAGCTCAACAAAAAATAAGACAACCAATCAGCAAATTAAGATCAATGAGAAACGCACAAATAGTGCAGTTTTGAATCTTAACAGATAAACCTTACTCGTTCGAGACGCGATGTTTAATAAGTCGTAATCTCTTTAATAACAGCAAAGTTCATTAATAGAAGCTAACAAGGTTAAATTATCAAGCTAATAGCTTAATCGATGATTCCTAACTGTCGACAGCGTCCACTATTTAAGTGAATGCGCACAAATTCGCCAACGCCGAGCGATCCAAGCTCAAATCCTGCCACCGACCAGCGAATCAGACGCAAACAAGGCAATCCCACATGGGCGGTCATACGCCTTACTTGACGATTTTTACCTTCATAAATGGTCAGCATTAGCCATGACGTTGGGACATTTTTACGCTCACGGATAGGCGGATCACGCTGCCATAATACAATCGGCAAATCGGCTTCCTCAACCAATCGTGCAACTGCTGGCAAGGTCTTGCCGTCTTTTAAATGCACTCCCGCCGTCAGTTGCTCTAGTTGATCCGCGCTTACCAAACCTTCGACTTGTACCAAATAGGTTTTACCTTGTTTTTTTTTATTTTGTGCAAAATTCTTGATTGGTGGCGGCTGGGTAATGGCTTTATTCACCCGACCGTCACTGGTCAAAATTAACAATCCTTCTGAGGTCGCATCGAGCCGACCGGCAACGCGAAGCGATTTGTCAGTGAAGTACTGCGATAGAGTGGTATGGTCATTATTGCTGTCATCACGAAATTGACTTTGTACGCCATAGGGTTTGTTAAATAAAATCAGGCTTGAGATGGACATAAAATAGCATTTCCTAAACATAAAATAATTGATATCAGGTAGCGAGCACGAAAGGTTAAGGAAGTTAAAAATAACATTAAGAAGCAGATTATCGTTAAAAATTTTGTTAAAAAATGACGAGGATAAGGATATATTTTATGAACGATAAACGCTGCCTAAAATAACCTTATTGGTATTGTGGTATTTTTAATATTGATAAGTAGGAATGCCGTATGCAAAAGAAAAATTATCAAGCAGACCATAATATTAGTAAGATATTTAAGACAGGTTGCGATATTTTCCTATTACCTAACGTATACGATCTATAAATATCATGAGTAATTACTAAATAAATTTATTAATCCTGCTTATTAAAATGATGTTTTGTTTTATAGATAAATAACTCAGTGAACTTAGCTATATATTAATTTTATATTATAAATTATTAAAAACACTATGTAGTTTATATTTATAAATTATTCTTAGAATCATTCTACATCCTATCTTAAGCATTTTGGATTAGCTGTATTTTTGCATAAGTCAGCAACGTTGATAGCGCTACAATACTGTCCTATTCAAGCCAAAATAACGTGGTTAGCATAACAGAACGCCAAGGATGCTGGCGCTAATAAATATATAAATACTATATAAATAATACTATCAAGGAGTCTGATCCCATGTCATATGATAAGGTTATCGTACCAAGAGATGGCGAGAAAATAACCGCTAACGCTGATTTATCGCTAAATGTCCCCAATCATCCTATTATTCCCTTTATCGAAGGCGATGGCATCGGCGTTGATATCACACCTGTCATGATTAAAGTGGTCGATGCAGCCGTATCAAAAGCCTATAAAGGCAAAAAATCTATTGTTTGGATGGAAGTTTATTGCGGTGAAAAGGCTGCTAAAATTTACGACGGTGAATACATGCCGACCGAAACGCTTGAGATTTTACGCGAATTTCTCGTAAGTATTAAAGGTCCATTGACCACGCCAGTTGGTGGCGGTATGCGTTCATTAAACGTTGCTTTACGTCAAGAGCTTGATTTATACGTCTGTCAGCGTCCGGTACGTTGGTTTGAGGGCGTGCCGAGTCCTGTGAATAGCCCAGAGCTGACCGATATGGTTATTTTTCGCGAAAACTCAGAAGATATCTATGCGGGAATCGAGTGGAAAGCAGGTAGTGATGACGCTAAAAAAGTCATTAAATTTCTAAAAGAAGAGATGGGCGTGACCAAAATCCGTTTTTCAGATGACTGCGGTATCGGCATCAAGCCAGTATCAAAAGAAGGCTCGCAGCGTCTGGTGCGTAAAGCCATCCAGCATGCCATCGATAATGATTTACCCAGTGTCACTCTCGTACACAAAGGTAATATCATGAAATTTACCGAGGGCGCGTTTAAAGAATGGGGCTACGAGCTTGCTGCTGAGCGTTTTGGTGCTGAGCTGCTAGATGGTGGTCCTTGGATGACGATAAAAAACCCAAAAACTGGTAATGAAATTATCATCAAAGACGTCATCGCTGATGCTTTTTTACAGCAAATCCTTATGCGCCCTGCTGAATATTCAGTTGTTGCGACGTTAAACTTAAACGGTGATTATATCTCTGATGCGCTAGCGGCTGAAGTTGGTGGTATTGGTATTGCACCGGGAGCGAACAAAGGCGGTTCAATCGCTGTTTATGAGGCTACTCACGGCACGGCGCCTAAATATGCTGGTCAAGATAAGGTCAATCCAGGTTCATTGATCCTATCGGCGGAGATGATGCTGCGTGATATGGGCTGGACGGAAGCCGCTGACCTTGTTATCGCAGGTATCAAAGGTGCTATCAAAAACAAAACTGTCACTTATGACTTTGAGCGCTTAATGCCGGACGCTATTTTGCTCAGTAGCTCCGAGTTTGGTAAAGCCATTATTAAACACATGGATGCGTAATCGCTTTGTTTTATGATTTATAGCGTAAAAAAATGAACCATCTATATTTTTATAGGTGGTTTTTATATTTATGGACTTTTTAATATTGGTGATTGAATTTTAAATTAGCTGTCGTTTTTACCACGATTTTTACCGCTTCCATTCGCCGTCCACTTAACAACCGATAGGCTGGTTGAAGCCATTAAACCCAGCACTAAATAGCCGATCAATGCGTGTAAGCTTGCTAATACCCGACTGATACCTTGCGGTCGAAAATCACCGTAGCCTGTCGAGGTAAAAGTGACGACTGCATAGTAGCAGCACGCCCAAAAGTCTTGCGAAATAGGATTGCCATCGAGTGTGGTGTCAACGATACCAATTTCATAGTAAAGTGCTGAGAAGGTTAGCAAAAATAAAAAGACGTTGAGCGTTGTCATCGCAAGCTCTTTCCACAAGTTGCCATCATTGCCATAGATGCGCTGCAACGTACTAAACAGCGACCACATAAAAATAGCACAAAATACGAAGGCAAGGCTGATGGTAAGTATATCGCGCCAAATATTATCAGGTAAAAAACGAGCCAGTGAGTACCATAAGCTACCAACGAGGACAAAAATAAAGAGAGTACCTCTAGCCGTGGTTATTTTTTCTAGCATGATAGGGCCTCATCTGTACGTTCAATATTACGCTTAATTACGCTTATCAATAGCTCAAGTGTGATTTTAACATTCGATACTGCATAACAATAGAAGTAGGACGCTTTTATATCCTATATTGTTATGGCTTCGTCATCTTGACCGCTTTGAGCAGCACAGAAACTATAAAAACGCCCCAATAGTCTTAAACTATTGGGGCACTTGATTGATGCTGAATTTAACAAAGTTTGCTAAACCAGCTTAGTTTTATTTGCAACGAAGCATCTATTACAAAGAAGCATCTATTACAAAGAAGCATCTATTACAAGGAAGCAATGGCTTCGTTAAACAAAGTACTTGGACGCATGGCTTTCTCAGCCAATGCTTCATCTGCTAAGTAATAGCCTTTTAGATCCATCGGTTTACCCTGAACTTCATTAAGCTGCTCAACGATAGCGGCTTCATTGTCTTCAAGTTTTTGGGCTAGCGGCGCAAACTGTGCTTTTAGCTCGCTATTCTCATCTTGTGCTGCCAGCTCTTCAGCCCAATATTTTGCCAGATAGAAATGACTACCACGGTTATCAAGCTCGCCGGTTTTACGTGATGGCGATTTGTCATTTAACAGCAGCGTTTCAGTTGCTCTATCGAGCGTATCAGCCAATACTTTCGCTTTAGCATTGTCATCGTTTTTCGCCAAATGCTCTAAAGATTCGGTTAAGGCTAAGAACTCACCAAGAGAATCCCAACGTAGGTGGTTTTCTTCAAGCAGCTGCTGCACGTGCTTCGGTGCTGAACCACCTGCGCCTGTTTCAAATAAACCGCCGCCTTTCATTAATGGCACAACTGACAGCATTTTCGCACTGGTGCCCAATTCTAAAATCGGGAACAAATCGGTCAGATAATCACGCAAAATGTTACCAGTCGCAGAAATCGTATCTAGACCACGGGCAACACGCTCTAAGGTATAACGCATGGCGCGAACTTGTGACATGATTTCGATATGCAGACCATCGGTATCATAATCTTTTAAGTAGGTTTTAACCTTTTTAATCAGCTCATTTTCGTGCGGACGATATGGGTCGAGCCAGAAAATAACCGGAGTATTTGATTCACGAGCTCGGCGTACGGCAAGTTTCACCCAGTCTTGAATAGGAGCATCTTTGGTCTGACACATGCGCCAGATATCGCCTTTTTCAACACGCTGCTCAAGTAAGACTTCGCCTGAGTCAACATCGACAATACGCGCCACACCCGTATCGCTCGATTCAAAGGTTTTGTCGTGCGAGCCGTACTCTTCCGCTTTTTGCGCCATCAAACCAACGTTTGGAACCGTCCCCATAGTGGTTGGGTCAAAGTTGCCATGCCACTTACAGAAATTAATCATTTCTTGGTAAATACGCGCAAAAGTAGATTCCGGCATGACCGCTTTACAGTCATATAATTTGCCATCAGCACCCCACATTTTACCGCCGTTACGAATCATCGCTGGCATAGAAGCATCGACAATCACGTCACTTGGAGAATGGAAGTTGGTAATACCTTTTGATGAATCAACCATTGCTAGACGAGGGCGATGCACTTGACAGGCATGGAGGTCGCGCTCAATCTCTTCACGCAAACTGGCTGGCAATTCGGCGATTTTTTCGTACAGGCTTGCCATGCCGTTATTAACGTTAATGCCTAGCTCGTCAAATAATGCGCCATGTTTTTGGAAAGCGTCTTTATAATAAATACGCACCGCATGACCGAAGACAATAGGATGCGATACTTTCATCATCGTGGCTTTTACGTGTAGTGAAAATAAAATACCCGCTTCGCGGCAGTCTTCCATTTCGCGCTCATAAAATTCAAGCAGCGCTTTTTTGCTCATAAACATCAAGTCGATGACTTCTTTGTCTAACAAAGCAATTTTTGGTTTTAATACTTTGGTTGTACCGTCTTCAAGCAACAACTCCATACGAACGGTACGCGCTTTATCTAAGGTCAGTGATTGCTCACCATCATAAAAGTCGCCACTATGCATGTGCGAAACGTGGGTCTGTGACCACTGTTTCCATTCGCCCATCGAATGCGGATGTTTACGCGCGTAGTTTTTAACTGCTTTTGGCGCGCGGCGATCTGAGTTACCTTCACGTAATACTGGATTTACCGAGCTGCCTAGGCTTTTGCCATAACGACGACGGATTTCTTCTTCTTCTTCGGTTTTTGGCTCGTCTGGAAAATTAGGAATCGCGTAGCCTTTACCTTGTAGCTCTTTAATAGCCGCTTTTAGCTGCTGTACAGAAGCACTGATATTCGGCAATTTGATGATGTTGGCGTTTGGGTCTTGAGTCAATTCACCAAGTGCCGCTAAGTTATTAGGAACGCGCTGCTCTTCGGTTAAGTACTCTGGAAATTCAGCCAACACACGAGCAGCAACAGAGATATCACTGGTTTCAACGTCGATGCCTGCTGTTTGGGTAAAGGCTTTCACAATAGGCAAGAATGATAAGGTTGCAAGCGCTGGGGCTTCGTCAGTTTTTGTATAAATAATTTTTGACATGTTAGTAGGTTATTCCTTGTTGTCATTAATGAGGTCAATAAGGCTGGGGTATTATTTAGTAGAGCTACCCAGTCTTCATACCATAATGGGCTACGGGGTTGGTTCGAGGTTCAATCGAGAATCAAATACATCAGGCGTTTTTATTGCCATCCTTGAGTAGGCCAAGACTGCTAAAAAATATTTCATCGGCAGTCATTTGCTCTGAATTAGCCTTCATTATAAAGTCGCCTTATCAAGCGCTATCTTTCTTAAAGGGTCAGTATCAAAAGCTCACTATCAAAGATCATTGTTAAAAATTTGTGCTAATCATGTACTCAATGCTTACAAATTACAATGATCTGGAAGCGGACGGCTGACGCGATATTATAGTTGATCCACTATAAATCCGATATGATGTCAATCTTGTATATTGAACTAAGTATACTATTTTCGCTCATACCCTATGTATCTGAATTATATTAAGCTAATAATAGCCTTATTCTACCAGTCCTCAGCACCAATATCATCTTTTGCGTGCAATTATCGCGCTTTTAGTCCTATTTTCTGTCCTTGTAGGCTTGTTTGTTAAATGATGAGCTTATCGAAGTCTTAGTTTTTCAAATTATTTGTTTTTAAGATGCTAACTCCATCGAAACTTATCAATTCTTCATATCAATAAAACAGTCAGTTAAGCCATCTGCATTGCTGTCAGTGGCTTTTTATGTGCCTTTGTTTATATGATTTTTGATAAAAGAGTGTTGAGGTATAAAAATGTTAGCGCGAGATAGTTCTTAATTTCTTGTAATGTGACTTTTTGCAATCTGACTTTTTGCAAATTGTGACAGCAAAAATGTCGATATTTGATAGGCTAAAAGGTAAAGAGCAGTGTGTTAAAGAAATTCTAAAAAATAGTGCGGTGATTATGAATTTACAATATGCGTTACTTAATGATAATAGTTGGCAAGATTTGGCTCACTGGCAAACGCCAGACACGCCTTTTATGACATTTGAGTTTTGGCATGCACTTAGTGATACAGGCGCTATTGGCGAAAAAGCAGGCTGGTTGCCAATTTATATATTAATCCATCGTCCAAATGAAGTAGGAAGTGCTATTAACGACACTAGTGCTGATGATGACGATACCGCGCAGCCAACGCTTTCTTCAGAACAAATAGGGCAGCCTGTTGCGGTCATGCCGGTTTTTATTAAAGGTCACCATCGAGGGGAGTTTGTATTTGATCACACTTGGGCCCAAGCCTATGCGCAATATGGTCTCGATTATTATCCGCGTTTGGTGACTAGCGCACCTTATACACCGGTTACTGGGCAACGCTTTTGGTTAGCAGAAGGTGAGGCGCTGAATACTGATATCTTAAAAGCAGCCATCGCAGGGGTCGATGATATTGCTCAGCAAGTCGAAGCGTCTAGCTGGCATGGGTTATTTGTCACCTCTGAGCTGGCTGCTATTGCTAATATGGCACTACCAAATGATATTGATATAGAAAGGGCACTCAATAATCAAGCAAATGGCGCAGCGGTAGAGCCGATTGAATTACCAATACTTGAGCGGCAAGGCTGTCAGTTTTTATGGCAAAATAAACATTTAAACCAAGATAATCAAATAAACCAAGATAATTCGCTAAGCCAAGACAGTCAGCCGTTCGTCAATTTTGAAGACTTTTTGACAACGCTAAGAGCCAAAAAACGCAAAACCATTCGTGCTGAGAGGCGAAAAGTCGCTGAACAAGGTATCACCTGTCAGCGAAAATGCGGCGATGCTATTACTGAAGAAGATTGGAAAGCGTTTTATCATTGTTATGTGATGACCTACGCAGTACGAGGTCAGCAGCCTTATTTAACGCTAGATTTTTTCAAAAAACTGGCTGTTAGCCTGTCTGAGTATTTGATGTTGGCGCAAGCGCTTGATGTCAATGGAGAGATTATTGCCAGCAGTTTATTTTTCTACGATAATCCCGATAGCGAAAACGCCACGCTTTATGGCCGTTATTGGGGCGCGCTGGGTGAGTATGACAGTTTGCACTTCGAGCTGTGTTATTATCAAGGTATTGAGTTCGCTATCGAACAGGGTTTGTCGTATTTTGATCCAGGCACCCAAGGGGAGCACAAGCTTGTCCGTGGTTTTATTCCGACCAAAACTCACTCGTTGCACCGCATTTATGATACGCGCTTTATCCCAGCGATTAGCAATTTTTGCGTAAAAGACCGTATGAATATGGCGCAATATCGCAAGCAGGCGTTTGAGGCGTTACCTTTTAATATTGATAATATGCCAACGTTCAATAGTGCTAATTGATATTTTATTTATCATTTTTCTGTTGCTTCCTGCTTAGCCGTTTTCTATTTAACCACTTTCTATCAGCCATAAACTATGACCAGTAATTCTTCTTGTTCTAACCCATTATTTGCTCCCAGTGAGCTAGTTGATTTTCTCAATACCGAAGGTTCTCTTACGGCTATGCTAGAAGTAAAAGCTGGGCAGCCATTACGCGTTGAGCGTAGTTTTGAGGGTTATCAATTGTTGACCTTGGCGCAAAAAAAGCAACTGGGTGTGCAAGGTGCGGCGTTAAGCCGTCCGTTATTGGCTTGGGTTCGTGAGTCACAGTTGTATGGCAATGATGAACAGCCTTGGGTGCAAGCACAAAGTATTTTTCCTTTAATAAGCTTAAAGGGGTGCGCTCGCCGATTACAGCAGTTGAAAAGTACGCCAATTGGCTATGTGTTATTTAAGCGTAGTCGTACTTTGCCCAATCGACGTTCTATCGAAAAGACGGCAGACGGCTGGCAACGGCAGACGATTTATAATTGGTATGGTCGTAAAATACTTATTAGTGAAACCTTTTTAGAAGCGTTTTTAACTAATGAGGGTTAAACAATTACAATAAAAATTAATATATAAAATCAGTAAGTCGTTTATTTTATTGCGCATTTATTATCATGATAATCTCATTTAAAGCCTTCAGCTTACAGTGAGGTTTTTTTGCGCTCACAGGCCAAAGTTTCATGCTACACTTAATCCATAGCGATGATATCGATGCCTTTATATATCGAATTTATTGCCAAACCAGACAAGCTCTCAACAGGTCGATTGCCTTTGTTTGTCTACTTCAAGCTCCTTTTGCTACTCACTTCTTTTCAATGAAAGTCACCACTAACGACAGTCACTACTTAGGACCTCACTATGTTTAAAGATATTTCTATCAAAGAATTTGATCCAGTACTTGCTGAAGCCATGGCTGCTGAAAGCGTTCGTCAAGAAAATCACATTGAGCTTATTGCATCAGAAAACTATTGCTCGCAAGCAGTGATGGAAGCACAAGGCACCGACCTGACCAATAAATACGCTGAAGGCTATCCTGGTAAGCGTTATTATGGTGGTTGTGAGCATGTCGATGTGGTTGAGCAATTGGCCATTGACCGTGCAAAAGAATTGTTTGGCGCTGAGTACGCCAACGTCCAACCGCACTCGGGTAGCCAAGCAAACTCGGCGGTATTTTTAGCACTACTTGAAGCGAACGATACGGTACTAGGCATGAGCCTAGACGCAGGTGGTCACTTGACTCACGGCGCGCATATTAACTTCTCAGGTTTGAACTACAACGCCGTTCAGTACGGCTTGGCCGAAGAAACTGGCCTAATTGATTATGACGAAGTTGAGCGTTTGGCAAAAGAGCACAAACCCAAAATGATTATTGCTGGCTTCTCAGCGTATTCACAAGTGGTCGATTGGGCGCGTTTCCGTGAAATCGCCGACGAAGTAGGCGCTTACCTTTTAGTAGATATGGCTCACGTTGCAGGTTTGGTCGCTGGTGGTGTTTATCCAAACCCAGTACCATTCGCCGATGTGGTCACAACGACGACGCACAAAACCTTGCGTGGCCCACGTTCAGGAATGATTTTGGCGCGTGATGAGGCACTGGCGAAAAAGCTAAACTCTGCGGTATTCCCAGGCAACCAAGGCGGTCCTTTAATGCACGTTATCGCGGCGAAAGCGGTTTGCTTTAAAGAAGCGCTAGAAGATAACTTTAAGACTTATCAGCAACAAGTGGTTAAAAACGCTCAAGCGATGGCACAAGTTATCATCGACCGTGGCTATGAAATCATCTCTGGTGGCACCGAAAACCATCTCATGCTAATCAGCTTGGTTAAGCAAGAAATGACTGGTAAAGAAGCAGATAAATGGCTTGGTGATGCGTTCATCACGGTCAACAAAAACGCCGTTCCAAACGATCCTAAATCTCCATTTGTGACCTCTGGAATTCGTATCGGAACTGCTGCACTGACTACTCGCGGTTTTGACGAAGCAGATGTCAAAGACGTTGCTACTTGGATTTGTGACGTGTTAGACAGCCGCGGTGATGAAAAAGTCATCGCTGAGACTCGCGAAAAAGTAAAAGCGCTGTGTGCGAAAAAACCTGTCTACGCTAAAAACCAGTAATTCTTAATTATTGAGTTTTCAGCTCTAAATAAAAAACCGCTTAGCTAAATGGCTAGGCGGTTTTTAATTTATCATTTATCTTAATCTAACTGTGTTGCATCACTGGCTTAGAATGGCAACTTGGTAAATATCTGCAATACTGTTGCGTTAACGATATCGACAAAGAAGGCACCAACCATCGGCACAATCAAAAACGCTTTCGGTGATGGCAAGTAGCGATCGGTCACTGCCTGCATATTGGCAATGGCCGTTGGGGTTGCTCCCATACCAAAACCAGAATGTCCAGCTGCCAACACTGCCGCATCATAATCTTTGCCCATGACTCTATAGGTGACGAAATAAGCATAACCAATCATGACGGCAGTTTGCACGAGTAAGATTATCAAGACTGGCCCTGCCAAATCCGTCAATTCCCACAGTTTCAATGACAATAGCGCCATGGCTAAAAACAGGCTTAACGACGCATTACCAATCACATCAATCGCACGGTCAAACATATCAAAGTTAAAGACCATGGTCAGCGCATTACGAATAACTACGCCGCCTGCCAATGCCCAAACGAAGGTAGGTAATTCAAATGCCGTGCCTTCTGCAACAATGGTCATCAAATCAGCAAACGCTAAAGCACCTGCAAACAATGCCAGACTTTCAATAGTAGAAGAAGCGGTAATCAAACGGATATTATCCGGCTTTTCAAACATCTCTTCATGTCTGTCATCACCGTCTTTGTCATGCTTGGTACTGTATAACGACTGCTGGCCAGCAAGCTTTTCAACATCACTTTGGTTTGGATTGATGGGCGCAGGCTTAATGCCCATTTTATTGATCAATCTGCGTGCAACAGGGCCACCAACCAGACCACCTGCGACCAAACCATAAGTCGCAACGGCAATACCGAGGGTTGTGGCACCAACCACACCATACTGTTCTTCCAATACCACACCCCATGCCCCAGCAGTACCATGCCCACCAGTTAAGGCAATAGAACCTGTCACCAAGCCAAGTAGTGGATCAAGCCCAAGCGCGCTTGCCATGGCGACCCCAACCACATCTTGCAAAACAATAAAGACCGATACAACGATGGTAAAAATCAGTAACGGTGAACCGCCCGCCTTAAGGCGGCCAAAATCAGCACTCAGACCGATTGAGGCAAAGAACATTAGCATGGTCGCTGTTTGTAATGCTTGATTGAAGTTAAAGGTATAACCCCAAACCAAATTAAGCGCATACACAATGGCGGCGGCAACCAGACCACCTGCCACAGGTTCTGGAATATTAAAGTCCTCTAAAAACTTTATCTTCTTGACCAAGAAGCGCCCAAGTAACAGCACTAATGTTGCGAATATTAGCGTGTAATATCCATTTAATGTGACTTCCATGAGTTCATCCTTTCTATAAATATAAATTTACCTGAATTCGGTATAAAGCTGTTTTTATCTCGAATTTAGGTTCTGGTCGTCTTGCTATTTTTACTGTTAAATCGTACCTATTAAATTGCTGCTATTAAAAAGCATCTATTCAAAAGCAGGGTCTGAGTCACCTACAATCCATAATCGCAGTTCGCCAAAATCTTCACAGGCGTCTTTAATGATAGGCTTAAAGACATTAAAGTCCTCAGTGTTGATTTTTTCTACCTTATTTAAGTAAAGGGTAAAGTCTGTGATATCGATATTGGTCAAACCGTCCCAAGCGCTGTCCCAATTATGGTTGAGGTTACGTAGATAGCCATCAGTTGAATGGAGGGCACGCCTTAACATTCTTGGGTGGCAAGGGACAAAATCTACGCTGGGCTTAAAATTGCCGCAGTTATAACGCGTCATTCATTAGGAGCGACTTCAGCTGTGCGCCATTGATTGTTATTAGCATTTCAATAATTAATCCTTTTACTTTGCTCGGTGCAACCTCTTGTAGCGGGACCGTTATTAAGCAAAATAATTTTTATTTGGCCTATATAAGACCTCTGTTTATAATAAAAAAAACGTCAGCAATTAAGCTGACGTTCTGTAACAATTATACTGCACACAGTATTACAAATTGTATTGAAGACGTAATAAGTTACATTCGTGTTTCACCTTGACCATAAACAATCCACTTTTGTGAAGTTAAGCCTTCCAGTCCAACGGGACCACGTGCATGAATCTTGTCCGTTGAGATACCGATTTCTGCACCTAATCCATACTCAAACCCATCGGCAAAACGGCTAGAAGCATTAATCATCACGCTTGCTGAATCGACTTCGCGGATAAAGCGTTGCGACTTGGTATAATTGTCGGTAATGATAACGTCAGTATGATGGCTGCCGTGAGTATTGATATGCTCAATCGCCTCGTCAATGCCCGATACGACTTTAACCGCTAAAATAGGAGCAAGATATTCGGTATCCCAATCTTCGCTAGTCGCTGCGGATAGATGACCCTTAAGAGCCGTGTTATCATTTAAGACAGCCTGTGATTTCTCATCGAGGCGCAGTTGCATGGCGTCATCTGCTGTTACAATGGCTTCAGCAATTTTTGGTAATAGTTCATTGGCGACTGCCTCATCCACCAGCAGCGTCTCCATAGTATTACAGGTGCCGTAGCGATGGGTTTTGGCATTGACGCTGACTTTAATCGCTGTTTCTGCATCGGCGTCGCTATCGATAAAGGTATGACAGTTACCATCTAAATGTTTAATCACAGGGACGCGGGCATCGCGGCTGATACGTTCAATCAAACCTTTTCCGCCGCGTGGCACGATAACATCGACATAGTCTGTCATGGTGATGAGCTCGCCAACCGCCGCGCGATCCGTCGTTTGCAATACTTGAACGCTGTGCTCGGAAAGGCCAGCTTTTTTGAGACCTTGTAGAATGCATTTAGCAATCGCTTGATTAGACTCAAATGCTTCAGAGCCACCGCGCAAGATAATTGCGTTTCCTGATTTTAGCGCGAGCGATGCTGCCTCCAGAGTAACGTTTGGACGCGACTCATAAATCATCCCGACCACGCCGAGTGGCACGCGCATCTTACCCAGATGAATGCCCGATGGCTGATACGTCATGTCTGTGACTTCGCCGATAGGGTCAGGAAGAGCGGCGACGTCTTTTAATCCCTGTAACATGCCATCGAAGCGTGCATCATTTAGTTCTAAGCGGTCTAATAATGCCGCGTCTAAATCGTTGTTTTGACCATTATCCATATCGATTTTATTGGCTGCTAAGATGTCTGCCTTGGCGCTTTTTAACACATTATAAATCGCCATGAGCGCTGAATTTTTATCACCTGTACTGGCGGCAGCAAGCGCTCGCGACGCTGCTCGTGCTTGTTTTCCGACCGTTTGCATATAAGCGGTAACATCTGTGGTATTCGATTGACTCATAAATTAACGTCCTTATATCTTCAAGAATTACAAAAATATGTTATTTAACGCCCTGGTGGCGTTCTGCTATTTAACATAGAGGAGATGGGGACGATAGTAAAGTCGATTTTGTGAACACAGACCATTTATCAAGCACTGCAGAGTTTTTTAACTTTATTTCAATATTTTTAAATTCTAATGTTTTTAATAAGTCATCAACCGTTAGAAAACAGTTTGCGGTTACGTATTTTTAACAGAACTGCGCTGTAACTGCTAAGGTAGTCACCATAAATCGTGAGTATAGTGAGTGCTAAGACAGTCAATCAATAAGCTATCAGTGACATGCATAGCAATTGATTGATGTAATAAAGTGATAAATGTTAGAAAGATTAATAGATTAAAGACTCATGATGGAGAATAAAATGGCTATTAAAAATAAAGCATATAAAAACTGGTTGACGGTAGGCTTGGTGGCAGCGGCATTAAGTGTTAGCGCGTGTGGTAAAAAAGACGAGCCTCCAATGGACGTTGAGCCAGCAGCTGATGCGCAAACAGCGGTAGAAAATGATGCTACTGGCGTTGCTACTGCGAACAGCACGGATGGTGTTGCCACTGCGGACAGCACTGATGATGTTGGCGCTGCAAGCGCGAACGAACCTATCACTGGTAACGTCACTAACGATACTAATGCCAATACCAATGCTACTACTAATGACGGTATGGCTGTTGGTGAAAATGATGATGTTGGGGTAGCAACTGCTGATGATGCCGAGGTTCTTGATGGTACTGAAAGCGAAGAGCATATTTCGACGTACTAATTTTCATTTGCTAGCTTTACATTGCTGATTTTACACAGTTAGTTTTGACTGACTAATTTAGCAGATAAAACAGCGCTGACGGCGTTAAGATGATAAAATGAGGTCCATAACTGATTGTGCGTTATGGGCCTTATTTTATAGTCGATATAATTTAAAAAGAATATAGTGCGGCTGAGATAAGTTTTGCGAAGCGCTCTGAAGTGCGAAGCATTCAGCAGGCGGAGAGAATTTATCCTAGTGGCGCGCCATTTCGAGTGATTTTTTTTATATTGAACTGACTATATTGTTCAATCCTAACAAGTAAAAAAAGGCAGGGTTTGCCTTTTTATTGCATTTTAGGCGACAATGGCGCACTTTTTTATTCATGTTTTCACTCATATTTATTGGAAGTCTGCTAAACCATGCTTGATACTGCAAAGAATCCGACTCGGCCTATCGCTTTAGATTTACAAGACGTCCATAAAAGCTACGGCTCGTTGGCGGTGTTAAAAGGGGTGTCTCTTACCGCTTATGATGGCGATGTCATCTCTATTTTAGGCTCGTCTGGCTCCGGTAAGTCAACCTTGCTGCGCTGTATTAATCTGCTTGAAAAGCCCAATCAGGGTCGTATCATCATCGGTAATGATGAGCTGATACTGAAGCCTACCAAATCAGGCGAATTGCAAGCGGCAGATATCAAACAGTTAGAGAGCTTGCGCGCGCGCGTGGGTTTTGTTTTTCAAAACTTTAACTTGTGGCCGCACAAGACCATTTTGCAAAACATCATCGAAGGGCCAACGCAAGTCTTAAAAATTAAAAAAGACCAAGCGATTAGTGATGCAGAAAAACTGCTTGATAAAGTTGGTCTGCTCGATAAAAAAGATGCTTATCCGGCAAACTTGTCGGGCGGCCAGCGTCAGCGTGTAGCGATTGCGCGCGCCCTTGCGATGCAGCCGCAGGTGCTATTATTTGATGAGCCGACCTCAGCACTCGATCCTGAACTGGTCAATGAAGTGCTTGCCGTCATGCGTGAGCTGGCAGCGGAAGGGCGTACCATGTTGATTGTCACCCACGAGATGCGTTTCGCCCGTGAAGTGTCGAGTAAGGTAGTATTCCTTCACCAAGGTATTATCGAAGAGATTGGCACACCGGAACAAGTTTTTGATAACCCGACGTCTGAGCGCGTAAAAGACTTTATGGCATCCCATCGTCAGAACTCATAAACGGTTTTTAATTTCTCCAATTTGAATACCACTTGTTTAATATTAAAAAAGCTTAAAACGTCAGAATTACGCATTAGTAACTTTCTTAGTGTATTTATTACTCAATAATCACAGTAGGTATGCAAAACGTTTGTTTTTGATATTTGAGTCAGGTATTATCAAAAGGTTTACAGGTAGGTGAGAGTAACGCCTGCTTGTGTCTTCTGTTTATTGACTTGCTTATCTGGCAGGGACGTCAGAGAACAAAATATCAGAACACTATATTAAAAATCCATCAGAATTTAAGGAATGTATGATGCCGAATTCTCGCCTATTGTGGTCATCGATGACCGTCACCGCCGCGCTTATGCTTAGTGCTTGTAGCCAGCCTGCTAATGACGCCGCTGATACCAATGCTGATGCCTCTGCTTCAGAAACGGCTGGCAAGACCATTCGTATCGCTACCGAGGGCGCTTATCCTCCTTTCAACTATACCAATGCTGATGGTAGCTTGGCAGGTTTCGATATCGATGTTGCAAATGCGTTATGTGCGCAGATGCAAGCCAAATGTGAGATTGTTGCTCAAGATTGGGATGGAATTATCCCAGGCTTATTGGCGCAAAAATATGACGCCGTCATTGCTGGTATGTCTATCACTGATGAGCGTCAAGAAAAGGTCGATTTTAGCGAGCCTTACTTTGCCAATACCATGGTGTGGCTAACCGATACCAAAGGCAAATTTGATCCTAAATCCATCAAAAATCTAACCCTTGGGGGCCAGCGTTCAACGACACCTGGCGCTTACCTGCAAGACAATTATGAAGGCAAAAATGGCAATACCGTACAGTTATATGACAATTATGACAATGCCTACTTAGACCTAAAATCTGGTCGTAGTGATGCGGTGCTCGCTGAAAAGGTTTCTGCCAAATCATGGTTAGCTGACAACCCAGAGGGTTTCGGTATCGTGGGTGATGAGATTGATAATAACGATAATATTGCCATTGCTGTCCGTAAAGGCGATCCAATCAAAGACGACTTTAATAAAGCGCTGAGCGAGATCCGTAGTAATGGTGAGCTTGCCCGTCTTGAGCAGGAAAACTTCGGTCAGTAATTTGCTTGATGCGCTTTAAAAAAAGTCTTTAACCGATAGCTATAATCAATAGATTGTTTCGATAAGCGCTAATTAACCAATTTCTGAGCCATTGCGGATGAATAACGGCTGGTAAATATATTAAGGAATAACCCCTATGACCACTTCAATGACATTATCAATGAGCAAAAAAGCGCTTTGGCTTGCGCCGCTTAGTGCCGCAATGCTTATGCTTTCTGCTTGTAACAACAGCTCCACACCCGCAGAAAATACTGATGCTGCTGCTACGAGCGATACACCTTTGCATATAAAAATCGCCACAGAATCAAGTTATAAACCTTTTAGCTATACCGACGCTGATGGCAAATTGATCGGTTATGAGATTGAGTTGGTTGATGCTCTGTGTGCGCAAATGAAAGCTGAGTGCGAAGTCATCTCGCAAGATTGGGATGGCCTCATTCCAGGACTCAATGCGCAGAAGTTTGATGCAGCCATCGCTGGCATGACTATTACGCCTGAGCGCAAAGAAGTCGTAGAATTTAGCGATCCTTACTTTTATACCGGTATTATCTTAATCGGTAAAAAAGGCGATGATATTACGGTAGATAATCTAAAAGGTCAGCCGATTGCGTCACAGCGCTCAACGGTTGCTTCGCAGTATCTGCAAGAAAAACATGCCGACTCTGACATCAAACTTTATGACACTCAAGACAACGCTTACTTAGACTTAACCTCAGGTCGCGTTCGTGGCATGATGTCCGATAAAGTCACTGGTATCGATTGGCTAAAAACCGAAGCCGGTAAAGACTACGAAGTCAAAGGTCAAGAAATCAGTACCAGCAATGATGCCATGGGTATTGCTTTCCGTAAAGGCGATCCATTGGTTGCCAAATTTAATAAAGCCTTGGCTGAGCTAAAAGACAATGGTACTTATGATCAAATCACTGGTAGTTATTTTGGTACCAGCTCAACAGCAGCGGCGCAGCAAGCAGTAGCGACTGAGGGTGTCAAAGAAGTCGTGGTCGTTGACGATGGGAATGTCGATGCTAATGCAGTTATCGCAAACGAAGAGCAAACAGAAGCGGCGACTAACTAATACCGCTCTTAGCTGAGCTTTATGAGTGTTAATAAAAGTTTATCAGCTAGACTTTATTCATTAAGCTCTACTTTTCATATTTAATAAAGCACGTTTTCCCTAAAGCGTGCTTTATAGCGTTTATAGTATTTTACTTAGTGAAAATACTAATTAGTCATACCCAGCCGCAATTTTAAGTCCCGATTCTAAGTAACAGTATTCTAAGTAACGATATCAAGGATGATTATGAGCAACCCTCTTGCCCCCGCCAATATATCTAGTACGTCTGCTATCATTTTATCGTCCAGCAAGCGTTTCTTAAGACCAAAATCACTGCTTGTCATGGCGGCGCTATTGACTTTAACAGGTTGTAGTAACAGTCAAAATGAGTCTGATGACAATGTTAACTCAGAGGCGACTGCGACTAAAGCATCAGAAACGGCTGAAAATAATACCGCTGCGACCGATGATGATAATGTGCTACGTATTGGTACCGAAGGCGCCTATGCACCCTTTAACTATACCAATGCCGATGGGACGTTAGGTGGATTCGATGTTGACATTGCCAATGCTGTTTGTGCCGATTTGCACATGACCTGTGAAATCATCGCGCAAGACTGGGACGGGATTATTCCTGGACTTAAAGCAGGTAAATATGATGCCATCGTCGCTGCAATGTCGGTGACGCCTGAACGTGCAAAACAAGTCGCTTTTACCGATCCCTACTTTAGCAATGCCTTGGTATTTTTAGCCAAAAAAGACAGCAGCTTTGATCCCGCTAATAGCAGCGATATTAATGCGCATTCTATCGCGGCGCAGCGCTCGACTATTTCCTCGCAGTGGTTAGAAAACGCGTATCCAAAAGCTAATATGAAGTTATATGATACGTTAAGTAATGCATTTTTAGACTTGGGTTCTGGCCGCGTCGATGCCATGATATCTGACAAATTGCCAGCGCTAGAGTGGCTTGGCTCACCTTCAGGTAGTAACTATGTGCTAAAAGGTGATGAGATTGATATTAACGATAATTTTGCAATTGCCGTCCGTCCTAACGATGAAGCGCTGCGAGAAAAAATCAATAAATCTTTGGCCAACCTGAAGTCCAATGGAACGTATGATAAAATCAATCAAAAATATTTTGCTGTACCAGAAAATGCAGCGCCTACAGAGGCGACATCAACAGAATCAGTGGCAGATAACGCCGCCCAATAAGCGCTGATTATTGCTATGCTGATTATTGCTATATTAGTGACTGCCTTTATATTGTCATAGTAATCGCGAAGTCATTTACGTATAAAGACATTGCCATCATGGTGATGTCTTTTTTGCTTTTATAACAAACCCTTGTGCTTTTTATGCATTAGAGTCAAAATACCTTAAAAACGTGACGGTACTGCTGGTATAGTTTTTTTGCTTGCTGTGGCTAGCCTACGCAGACAGAGGTTACAAAAAGCTCTTACTGACAGTAATTGAAGAACGTTATCTCTTTTCAATGACCAAATCGACTGTCAACTTTTATCAAATCTCGCTGATTTATTTGATATTTATGCTAATAATTACCTTTTTAGGAAGCGCTTTTATGCGTGAGTATTAACATAGCTGGCAGCGAATATGATAAAATCAGCGCTCATTTCTACTGTGTCAATTTTCGTGGCTATAATCGTATGTATCTGACGTCGATCTATGACGTAAAGGGCCAGTGTCTATTTGGTCCGCAATACGTTTATCAGCAGCGCTCAGCTATTGATGCTGATTCTTTTAACTCATATTTTGCAAATTGCTAATATAAAGAGACTGAGTGGATAATTGTGTTTGATTTACAAGGATTTGGCGCGCTATTACTAAGCGGCGCTACCGTCACTATAAAGCTTGCGTTGACCAGTTTGGTCATCGGTATGGCATTAGGCTTGCTTGGCGCGACAGCAAAGATGTCCAATGTCTGGCTGCTGCGAAAGCTTGCGACGGTCTATACCGCTACCATGCGCGGCATCCCTGAGCTATTACTGGTGCTGTTTATTTATTACGGCGGCTCTATATTGCTCATGAGCATCCTCAAAAAGTTCGGCTATAACGACTATATCGAGATTAGCGCTTTTTGGGGCGGAGTGATGGCGTTATCAATTGCCTTTGGTGCTTATGCGACCGAAATTTTTCGCATGTCCATTCAGGAGATTCCGGTTGGGCAAAGAGAAGCAGCGCAAGCAATTGGCATGCGACCTTTGCAGATCTTTTATCGTATTACCTTACCGCAGGTTTGGCAGATTGCCTTGCCAGGACTGGGGAATTTGTTTTTGGTGTTGCTTAAAGATACCGCTTTGGTTTCGGTTGTGGGCCTAAAAGATATCATGTATCAGTCTTCGCGCGCGGCGCAGTCAACACAGCAGCCGTTTACCTTTTATATGGCAGCGGCGATTATTTATTTGGGTCTGACCATGTTGATTACCGGCTTTATGATGTGGCTTGAGTGGCGCGCCAATCCAGCGGCACGTTATGCTAAAAAGCTCAGCCGTCAAACCAGCCACCATCAAACCACTCAAAGTCAATCGACCATAGGGTAGAGGAGAGATACTATGGATTGGAATTGGCAGGTCATTTTTGACCATATCCCTGACTTATTGGGTGGTGCGGTATTGACCGTCCAGCTAGTAGTTCTTTCAGGAATTATTGGGTTATTTTTTGGTTTGATTTTGGCATTATTGCGATTGTCCAAAAATTGGCTAGTACAAGTCTTACCGTTTTTATATATCTTCTTTTTTCGTGGCACGCCGCTACTGGTACAGATATTTTTGATTTATTACGGCCTTGGACAGTTCGAAGCGGTTCGTGAGTCGTTTTTATGGGAGCCAGTTTTAAGCCAAGCTTACTGGTGTGCCATCATCGCCTTCACCCTTAATACCAGTGCTTATCTGGCAGAGATTATTCGCGGCGCGATTCAAAATATTCCTGTGGGTGAGCTTGAAGCGGCCGATGCTATTGGCATGTCAAAATGGCAGAAGCTCACACGCATTACCTTACCGCGCGCCTTTGGTATCGTTATTCCCGCCTACAGTAATGAAGTTATTTTTATGCTAAAAGGCAGTGCGCTGGCATCAACCATTGCCTTGATGGATATCACTGGTGTCGCTCGAACGATTAGTGCGCGCACTTATACCTTGATGGAACTGTTCTTTGCCGCTGGTATTGTCTATTTATTATTATCTTGGGTGATTTTATTTAGCTTTAGATTGTTTGAAAAACGTATGAATCGTCATGCGAGCTACGTACCGCCAGATGTGATTACCAATACCATTCCTTAAAAGTAGGCAAGGCAAAACAAAAAAGCTATAGTGATCATAAATCCCAAAAACATACCGTAAGGAAGCTGTATGAGCTCGTCACCCCACATGTCCATCGCTAACGCTATTGTTGGTAGCGTGAAAGATGCTGATAGCGCCAATAATACTAATAGTGATACTAACGTTGATACCAATGAACGTCTGCGCGCTTCTATTGGCAAAGTCGTCTGCGTTGGACGCAATTATGCGGCCCATGCGCAGGAATTGGGAAATGAAGTACCCACTACACCGATGCTATTTATGAAACCTGCCTCTGCGGTAGTGTCCACTCGTCATGGTATTGTACGTCCAAACCCCGCCATATTTGGTGAAACCCATTATGAAGCTGAGTTGTGTATTCAGCTATCAGCAGACTTATCAGAGGCCACGATTGAAGAGGCCAAGCAAGCCATCGGCGGTGTAACCTTGGGATTGGATTTGACCCTGCGTGAGCTGCAAACTGAGCTTAAAGCAAAAGGTCATCCTTGGGAACGTGCTAAGTGCTTCGATGGCGCTTGCGTGCTTGGTGACTGGCTTGATCCGCAAACGTTTGGTGACTTTGAAAACGTGCATTATCAGCTGTTTATCAATGAGGCGCTAAAGCAAGACGGCGATAGTGCTCTGATGCTATTCCCTGTTCATAAGTTATTGGTCAATATCAGTCACGCCTTTAGTTTGCAAGCAGGTGACGTGATTATGACAGGGACACCAAGCGGCGTTGGCGTATTACAAGCGGGTGATGCGTTGATTTTAAAATTAGGCGCTCATGAATGGCAAGTGCAGGTTAAATAACCATTGATTATTTGATTAACCTCACTATCTTTTAATAATGAAACCTCAGATCTAATCTGGGGTTTTTATTGTTAGGTGTATCGCAACAATATTGTATGTATATTAAGAGATATATTTATATTAAAGGGTATATTTATAAAAAACAGTACTTTGCGTGCCTGTAACTATTCTAACCATAAAAATACCTGACAGTTAAATCATTTGCTTCTGTTTATGCCATTTACAGGCTAGTATGGAAAACATTCTTAATCGTTTGATGTTGCCAAATTATGCCCCTCTCAAAACCTTTAGACACCATTCATGATTTATTTGCTACGACTCGACGTCCATCTGATGATGAGTCAAGGACTGATACAGGCTTTCAAGGCGATGTCTATGAAGCGCTATCAAAACTTGACTATATTTATGTGGATGAGCTGACCGCCGAAAATGTCGATAACAGCGATACAAAACCGCATCAACCTATCTCGCTAGTTGATTTCTTTGAAGGTTTGGCGCAGCTTGCCACAATGGGCGTGGTGGAAGTCACCGATATTGTAGAGGCTATTCATCGTGAGATTCTGCTGCGACCGTTAGGGCGGTTTAATAAAGGCAATGTTGAACACTGGCAGCGCGGTATCACTGGACGGATTTATGGCACGGTACGTCGAACGATGCAATTAGTCGGCAACAATCTTGCTTCAGGACTGCGTCTTTATAACACAGTTTCAAAACCCAAAAAGATACAACCGTTACCCTTAAATTTGCGCCGCGTGGTCAACATCTTAAATGGGGTCATGGGCGATCATCTTATCACCCATCATAATCCATTGGCAGTCTCAATGGTGCTATACGATAAAGACAATTGTGTTCAAAGTGCTGCGCTATCAGGGCGAGTGATGGTGTTATGTCATGGGCTTTGTATGAGCCACTTAAGCTGGCAAGTAACGGGTGAAAATAATCTAGGAGCAATGCTGGTCAGCAATCTGCCAAATACGACGGTTCTGTATGTGAACTACAATACCGGTCGACGTATCTCGAGTAATGGACGTAGCTTTGCCAAGGTTTTGCAAGATTTGGTCGAAAACAATCCAGATATTACTCAGCTTGATTTAATCGGTCATAGTATGGGTGGCTTATTGAGTCGTAGTGCGCTGTTTTATGGTAAAGAGCAAGGATTTAGCTGGGTCAAACGTGTGGGCAATCTGGTTACCTTAGGCTCACCGCATCATGGCGCAAGCTTGGAGCGGATTGGTAATTTTGTTCAATATAAGATTGCCAAGCTGCCTTTTGCGGGTTCATTGGCCAAATTGGGCGACTTACGTAGCGCTGGTATTATTGATCTGCGTTATGGCAGTATTCGCGATGCGGACTGGAAATCTTTAGAGAAGCGCAGTGTGCTACCAGCAGAGTTTCGCCATCCGACGCGCTTACCTTTGCATGTCAATACCTATTTAGTCGCAGCAGCATTGATTGAAACGCATTATGAAAATAAAACCACCAGTTTATTGGGTGATGGACTGGTTTCAGTAGAATCAGCACTGGGTGAATATACCGAAGAGCATACGCTGAGCGTGCCAGAGGGTCATAAGGCGATATTTTATGGCGTCAATCATATGAATCTAATCTATAACGACAGGGTGCTTGCGCAAGTGATTGATTGGTTGGCAGCCAATAAACTAGGCGACGCGCATGACGCCAAATATGCGCTTGATAGTCGTATTTATTCGTATCCAATAGATTATGAGGTCGATATTTAAGGGTTTTTAACACCATAAACGTCATCGTTAGTAGGACTATAAAAACGAACTGCGAGCAATAAAAGCTTAAAAACCCTTAAGCATGACACTTGAGGGTTTTCAATTAACAGAAATAAAATTAAAGGCTACTCAGCGAAAATTGCCGCTACATCGTCTTTATTAAATTTGTAGACCTCACCACAAAATCCGCAGTCCATCTCAAAAGTTCCGCCTTGTTCGTCAACGATATCCAAGGCTTCCGTTTCGCCAATTTGCTCAATCGCCATCTCACACTTTTCGCGTGAACAGGTGCAACCAAACGATAGCGATACAGGCTCAGGGGCAACGACTTTTTCTTCATTATACAAACGGTACAGGATTTCGTTGGCATCAAGCGTGGTCAGCTCTTCTGCTTTTAGCGTGCGCGTCAGCACGCTTAAGCGTGTCCACAAATCATCATCGATACCGGCGTCTCGGTTTTGCTCGACTTCATAGGTTTCGGCAGCAGTACGAGGTAGCATTTGTACCAAGATACCCCCCGCTTGCAAGCCGTCTGAGGCCAAATTAATCAGCGTTGGAATCTGCGCCGATTGTTTTTGGTAATGCGCTAAGCAGTCGGCCAAATTGTCATGGCTGCGCTCAACGATACCTTGATACGGCTCGCCACCATCAGGCTGAATATTGATAAATAACACGCCCTGACCAGCCGCGCCGAGCTCAGCAAAAGCGTCTTTTGCATGGATCATATTGTCCCACGCTTGCACTTGCTCGTCGGTGTCGCTTTTCCAGCTGGCAAGAGCACGAATGATACCGTCCTGGTCGCACTCTGCCATGGCCCAATTGAGCAAGCTATTACTATCTGATGATTGCAATTGAATTGATAAGTGACCGTTAATTTTAACAGTACTGATCAGCAAGCTTGCCGCCGTCAGCATCTCACCCAATAAGCGCTTAATGGCTTCAGGATAAGCTTTTTGGGCAATTGTCGTCGCATAACTGCGCGATAGGCGCACCACATCGCCGCGTACCGGTGAGTCTTCGATAAAAAAGCGTTGGCGTACGTCGTTATCGCGGTGGCTGCTCGCTTGTTGGTCAACATTTGGGGCTTGAGTATCTTGTGTCATAGGTCATAACTAGTATTAAGAAGTTGTTAGCTTTATGGGGATTAACTGGGATTTATCAATTGTAGCGCTTAGATTGAGTGCTAAATTTACGCTATCTATTTTTTCCGCCAATTATCGTAACCGCTTGTATTAAAAGTCTATATGATGCTATATATCATCTGCATTTATGAATTTTTTCGACCATTTATTGAAATAAAACAAGCATAATAATTTAAAAATCTGCCCTATTAAAAAAAGTTTACCTTCATCCCTTAAATTGTTGTACAGTAACATTAAGTTGCATAGTGATAAATAACAGCAACAGCATGGATGCATGGCGGAAAGTCAGCTAAAGGCTTTTATAAAGTCAAATAATGGCTTAAACAACGTCAACGTCCCCTCTTAATTTTGTGCTAATGCGATAAAAGGATGTATCTCATGACCTACTTAATCTCTAAACCTCTAACTCTGGTTGCCTTTATGGCGCTTGGCTTGGCGGGCTGTAATAATAGCAATCAAACCAATACGGAAGCGTCGCCAGCAGATGGGGCGGCTACGACCGAGACCACTGAACAGACAGGAAATGCTAACGGTACGCTACAAAAAATTAAAGAATCGGGCACTATCGTGGTCGGTCACCGTGATTCTTCTAT
>NZ_DKGQ01000025.1:179201-182589 GCF_002453355.1 Psychrobacter sp. UBA6766
CGTATTCCTCTTGTACAAAACGGCACTGTGGATTTTGAATGTGGCTCAACGACCAATAACGAAGAGCGCCAAAAGCAAGTAGCCTTCTCAAATGGTTTCTTTGAAATCGGCACGCGTTTATTGACCAAAAAAGACTCAGGTATAAAAGATTTTGAAGACCTAAAAGGTAAAACTTTGGTCACTACCGCTGGAACAACCTCAGAACGTTATATCCGTGAATACAACGACAAAAATAAAATGGACATCAATGTCATCTCAGCAAAAGACCATGGCGAAGCTTTCCTGATGCTAGAAAATGGTCGTGCTGATGCCTTTATGATGGATGATGTACTACTTGCGGGCGAAAAAGCCAAAGCCAAAAACCCAGATGAATGGGTAATCGTTGGAACGCCGCAATCGTTTGAGATTTACGGTTGTATGATGCGTAAAGATGATCCTGAATTCAAAGCCGTTGTCGATGAAGCACTTAACAATGTCTTTAAGTCGGGCGAAATTAACACCATTTATGATAAGTGGTTCACCAACCCAATCCCACCAAAAAACGTCAATCTAAACTTTGAGATGTCAGACAATCTAAAAGCTTTGATAGCCAATCCACACGATAGTGCGCAGCCAAAAGAAGCCGCTACACAGTAATTATTGTCCCTCAACATAGCTTGCTGGCGCGCTCAGACTGATTTACATCAATCTGGCGCGTTGGCTTTTTAATCATGGCTTGGAGAGACAATCATGAATTATAGCTGGAACTGGGGTGTGCTCTTTGAGCAAACCGGTATCGGTAATGAGCTTTACTTGCATTGGATGGTTACCGGTCTTGGCTGGCTGCTATTGATTGGCAGTATCGCTTGGGCGATTGCCATGGTGATTGGCACTATTTTTGGTATCATGCGTACCTTACCAAATAAGGCGGCTCGTCGTATTGGCACCGCTTATGTGACTTTTTTTCGTAATATTCCTCTGCTTGTACAACTGTTCTTTTGGTTTTATATTGCTCCTGGTTGGCTCACGCCTGCGCTACAAGAGTGGTGGTATAAAGACTTATCACCAAATACTTCAGCCATGCTGTCCGCAAGTATTGGCTTAGGATTATTTACCGCAGCGCGTATCGTTGAACAGGTGCGTACCGGTATCGAATCCTTACCTGAAGGTCAAGTTAATGCCGCTTACGCTCTTGGTTTTACGATTCCGCAAGCTTATAAAGAGGTGCTACTACCGCAGGCGTTTCGTGTTATTTTGCCACCGCTGAGCTCGGAGCTAACCAATTGTTTTAAAAACGCATCGGTGGCGTCGCTTGTTGGGGTGATGGAGCTGATTAGTCAAACCAAAACTATCAGTGAATATACCCAAAACAGCCTCGAGATTTATACTTATGCAACCATTATTTATCTGGTCTTTAATCTGTCATTAATTGCCATTATGGGATTGATTGAGCGTAAATTACGAGTGCCTGGACTGATTGCAGGGAGTCAAAAATGAATATGATGACTGAACTTGCAACGGCTTATCCGGGTTTGATGGGCGGTATGCTGACCACATTAAAGGTGCTATTTCTTGCTATCCTAGGCGGTATCAGCTTAGGAACGGTACTGGCGCTGATGCGTTTATCCGGTATTAAAGCGCTAGAAGTTCCTGCAAAGCTGTACGTCAATTACTTTCGATCTGTTCCGCTGCTACTTGTACTGCTGTGGTTTTATTTCGCCGTACCGATGATGTATTTTTGGATAGCGGGTAAATATCTGCAGCTCGATACCGCATTTACCTCATGTGTCGTCGCCTTTATGATGTTTGAGGCGGCATACTTCTCAGAGGTGGTGCGAGCGGGAATTCAATCTATCGGTAGCGGGCAGGTGAATGCCGCAAAAGCACTCGGTATGACTTATGGGCAGACGATGCGCCTGGTGATTTTGCCGCAAGCTTTTCGCAAGATGCTGCCGCTGATTTTGCAGCAATGTATTATTTTATTCCAAGATACGACATTAGTTTTCGCTATTGGATTGACGGATTTCTTCCGTGCTGCTTATGTCCGCGGTGAGCTGATGGGCTTGCTCACGCCTTATATTTTAGGCGCAGGTGCAATTTATTTTGTTATTAGTTTAAGTGCCTCTATCGGCGTGCAGCAATTGCAAAAACGTTTAAGGTTTTAAGGTAAATTTAGCGCAGTATTTTACTATTAAGATTTTCATTTAATAATGATGAAAAAAAGTGGTTAGGAGCCGGTAATGAATGAGCCAGTGATAAATAATGCTGATACCTATATAAATGAATTTGGCGGACTGGTCACCGATAATGGTCATGCAAGCGATGAGATAGTCATCAAGATGACCGACGTTAGCAAATGGTATGGCGATTTTAAGGTGCTGACGGATTGTACTGCGCACGTCCATAAAGGTGATGTGGTGGTGGTTTGTGGCCCATCGGGCAGTGGTAAGTCGACACTCATCAAAACGGTTAATGGTCTTGAGCCTTTTCAAAAAGGCGATATTTTGGTCAATGGCATTTCAGTTGGCGCCGCAAAAACCAATTTACCCAAACTTCGCAGCAGTGTTGGGATGGTATTTCAGCATTTTGAGCTGTTTCCACATTTGACCATCATTGATAACTTAACGGTCGCGCAAATCAAAGTATTGGGCCGAAAAGAGTCTGAGGCCAAACAAAAAGGCATGGCCTATCTAGATCGCGTTGGGCTGACGGTTCAAGCAGCGAAGTATCCAGCAGAACTGTCCGGTGGTCAGCAGCAACGTGTGGCAATTGCTCGAGCTCTGGCGATGGATCCAGTAGCGATGTTATTTGATGAGCCAACCTCTGCGCTTGATCCAGAAATGATTCAAGAGGTGCTCGATGTGATGGTCGAGCTGACCCGCGATGGTATGACCATGATGTGTGTAACCCACGAAATGGGCTTTGCCAGTCAGGTCGCTAATCGCATTATCTTTATGGATGAAGGTCATATCGTTGAAAACTGTAGTAAAGATGAGTTTTTTGAAGGCGCAAAAAGCGATCGCGCACAGGTGTTCTTATCGAAAATTTTAAATCATTAATTGTGTCATTTATTTTTTTTATAAAAGCGTCTTTTATAGGCGCTTTTTTTGTGCAGCAAAATGCTAATAAATTGATTCATACAAGCGCAATACGAATATAAATGACTCTGCGAGCGAATAGGTGAGTGAATGGCTGTTTACTGATACAATAGCAGACAATATTATAAAAATTAAGGGGCTGTCCTAGATAAGTAAAATAATCTAGGATAGTCATATGAGAAAGAGTAGATTAAGTTGGTACAAACAAACTAAGCTTATTGAACTATTCGTTGCAGGTTCTACCGCAAGAACAGCAGCAAGCTTAGTGGGTGTTAATAAAACAACAGCTAGCTATTACTTTCACCGTCTTA
>NZ_DKGQ01000023.1 GCF_002453355.1 Psychrobacter sp. UBA6766
TTACTTATCTAGGACAGCCCCTATTTTTTTATTTGTCTTTTATTCATAAGTGCAAATCGGTTTCGCTGCCTTTATGCTCAATACGGCGCTGCTCGCGGCGCTGATAGCGCAAACCAGAAGCTGCATACCATTGCGGCTTGGTAGTTTGTAGTAATTCACTGAGCCGCTGCAACTGTACCTGTAAGGTTTGGGTCAACCAAAAATAGCCTTGCCATTCAAATGCTAAATTCTGCACGCTGGGATAATCAGAAACCACAATACGGGTAATCGGTCTGAATACTTCGTCGCTTGGGCTACGAAGCACCGCTGCCATATGACGCATTGCTTGCGTTAACTCATGTTGATAATGAATCAGTAAAATGTGATTTTCATCGTCAATCTCAATGTTAGCCAAACGAGGCGCTGCGGTTAATAGTAAGTCAATCGTACCAATGATATTACGATGGGCGCGCTGAATGGTCTCAATGGTATCTTTGTCTAGCCCCGTTTCACTTGATGTCGCTGCAATATGCGGACGCACCGCAAGCAAGCGCTTATTGATTTCTTGTAAAGATTTAAGCAATGCTTTATCTACGGGAATATCAGGAATCGCATGATTGGCAATGTAAATCACGTTCGAGGTGCGATTCACTTCAGTATATTTAAATGGCTTGGCAGTTAAGTTTTCAGCATCGATATGATGACCCACGCCCGCGTATAAATCACTACAAGCATCAAGGTTACTTGCCATCAAGAATCTGAACATCAAGGTAGATTTGAGCGGTAAAATCAGCGTTGCCGCGACTGCGACCGCTGCGCCGATGAGGATATTAAAAGCACGATAAAGACCATCTTGAGCAATACTATTGTGGGCGGGGCTTGAGACGATCATCAGCATAGTAATACCTGTGAGCAGACCTATATAGCCAAGCTGCTTGACCGCCACATAACCAATCAAGCCACTAATTATGCCAATTAGCCCGTAGTATAGCCACAGCCAGCCGCCGATATCTTGAATCAACCATACAAAACTCAGCCCGACCACCACGCCGAGCAAAGTTCCAAGTATGCGCTCTTTGGCCTTGGTATAAATCGCCCCTTGGTATTGCAACAATCCTAATATCACAAATACCGTAATCGTCGTCCATTCTCCATGGGGCAAATGTGTGAGCCTATTGAGCAACAAAGCCACCAGAACTGCCACGCCCAAACGTATGGCATGCAAAACATCCGCATGCTGATAGCGAGCATAAGGCTCTATCACCGGTGCAGTAAATCGTTGTAAAAAAGTCGGCTTCACGCAGGACGTCTCTTATTATTGATAAGTAATTAAAAATTGGTTGAATAGTAATTGCTAGCTTAACCATTCATACAGCAATTATCAAAAAAATAACGCCTTTTCTCTATTAAAAGAGAAAGGACGTTAAAGATCAAAACATGATAGCAAATAACAAGAAAAAGTATTCTCAGAGTGTGGTTGGCTTCTCTAAGCGAAACTCCCAAGGTCGCAACGTTTGCTGCTTTGGGCTTCACCAAATAGAACTTACGCGCATAATGCTCAAAGTCCGCTAAGATAGTCTGCCCCCATGCACTGCTTATTTTATCGACATGGGTTTCAATCACTTGTTGTAAATAAATATGATGACCTTCCATTTGCTCACTTGAGATATGGTTTAGGTCAATCAGCTCATGATTACAGCGATCAAAAAAGTCTATGACATAAAATATGGCATAGACTTTTTATAAAATGAAATAATCAGTAATGAAACACTCAGTAAAATTAATTGCTTTTTTCTTCAATTAACTCTCTTATGCTGTCACTGTTATTTTTTGAAGCGTTGTTTTTTGAAGTGTTGTTATTAGCACTGGCATTAGCGTTAGCATTTTTACCAGCAGCATTGGCATTCTTATTAGCGGCGTTATTGGTATTGTTAGTACTATTAGCATTCCCACTTGGTGGTTTAGGCGCTTCGACCACGGGCGGTTTTTTCGGCGCATTATTATTGCCTGAACCATTATTTGTTGAGTTGCCAGTGGTTGTCGATTTTTTATTATCTGCTTCAGGTTTGCGGTTCGTATCTGTAGAGGATTGTGTGGTCGTTGTTTGGCCTTCGATGTCGACCGTACGTTCTTCGTTGACAGTCAAGGTATCGGAGGTATCAGCTGATTGGCGGATGCTTTCAGCCGCGCTACTGCTACCCTGACCACCACGATTGGCGTTATTGCTTACTGCTTGCTCATCGGCACTATCGTTAGTAGCTATTTTCTGACGCACTGGCACCTCGCGCTTGGTTGGGCGCAAGTTTACAGAGCGCGTGCGCTTAGTGCTCAAATCTTTAACCGGGTCAGGACGTTCATAATTGTCGATAATACTGACGTAACGATTAATCTCTTCAGGTAAGACTCGCACATTCGCCGGCAGCTTAAAGTCTATCAACTTGGCCGCGCCGACAGCTTCTTGTGGACTGCTCATCAGACCATAAGTCAGCATATAACGCACCTGATCGTTTTCATCAAGGTAGCGGAAATAAGCGAACTTCGCGCGGTCTTCACGGCTTTCTAAATAGCTGACAATCACATCATTTTCAGCGACATTCATCACCTGCACGGTCCACTTGCCCTTATTAGCGAGCAGATAACGCTTATCTTTGAACTCATCAGGATAGCTGCGTAAATCTTTCACCGTGGCATCGAAACTAATCGGCTGAACATCGGTATCAAGCTCATGCAAAGATTCAATCTTTAGCGGTTGCTCAAGCTCAGCGGTCGAGGCTTGCGGTGCTGATATTGGCTCATTTTCAATCTTTGCGCCCATTGCTGGCGTTTGGCTAAACATCCAAACCAAGGCGGTAAACACGCCCAATAGCAGGGTTGCTATCAGCCAAATCAGTGCTTGACGGCGATATTTCTGCCCAGCTGTGCGAGTCGTCGAGCGTGATGCTGCCATGGAGAGATCCTTGGAAAAAGGTACTTATAAAAAGAGTTTTATATAATAATGGTCTTAAAAAAATAATGCTAAAGATTGTTGAAATATATCGTAGCTAAAAAACAGTTAAAATAGCTATGTTAAGTGCCTAATGGTTATTTGTTTGGTGATAACTTAAGCACAACTCACCTATTAACGACTTAATGAGCTTGTATTATTGATGCTGCGACAAAACCTCGGTCAAAAGCTTGGCATCAAAATCATTGGTCAAGACCGCCTTACCCAATGATTTTAACAAAATAAGGCGGATTTGTCCGTGTTTGACTTTTTTATCATGACCCATCAAACCTAAAGCCGTCTCTGCGGCAATAGGTGGCGGAACGATTGGCAAATTGGCCAAAACCAACACACGTTTAATACGCTCAACGTCATCTATCGTTAACCAACCGATTTTTTGCGACAGCTCGGCAGCTTGTACCATACCAGCAGCGACTGCTTCGCCGTGCAGCCAGTTACCATAACCCTGATGCGTCTCAATTACATGACCAAAGGTATGCCCAAAGTTTAATAAGGCGCGTACCCCAGACTCTCTTTCGTCTTGCGCGACGATATCGGCTTTATACTGGCAGCAGCGCTTCACCGCCTCGCCAAGTACCGCTAAATCTAACGCCATCATTGCTGGTAAATTTTGTTCAAGCCACGTCAAAAAATTCTCATCCATAATCAGCGCATACTTAATGACTTCCGCCAATCCTGCTGATAGCTCACGCGCAGGCAAGGTTTTTAGCGTGCTCATATCGGCAAGCACCATTTGCGGCTGCCAAAATGCCCCAATCATGTTTTTACCTTGAGGATGATTGATGCCGGTCTTACCGCCAACGCTTGAATCTACTTGTGACAACAGAGTCGTTGGAATTTGAATAAAATTGACCCCGCGCATAAAACTAGCAGCAGCAAAGCCTGTCATGTCGCCAACCACACCACCGCCAAGTGCAACAAGAGTCACATCACGGTTAAAATGCTCAGCCATGAGCGCATCATAAATTTGGTTGATACTTGTTTGATTTTTATATTGCTCACCATCTGGCAGCATACAAACCTTGACGGTAAACTGCGTTTCAAGTGATTCCTGTAAAGTGTTTAAATATAAAGGCGCAACCGTGTCATTGGTGACGATAAGGACCTGACGACCGGTAATATAAGGCGCGATTTGACTGGCTATGCTGCTTTTTATGGCATCATTTTCGGTGCTGTTATCAGTATTATTTCCAGCAACGTTTTCAAAGCTGCTTACATTGCTATCTTCAGTGATAATAATAGGATAATCATGACTCTGCGTCTGAACTGTTAAGGTGGCATGAAACAGTGGCGTTGCCATGAAAATCTCCTTAATTAAGAGGATTGAGTTAAAATTAGCGGATTTATCTAACAAGCTTTTTCTAATTTATGTTATAGATGCATTTTATTATTCATCTTCTTTATGCGTTGAAGTCATAGAAGATGAGCCGCAAAATGCTTCGAGTTGCTGCAATAACTGATTGACCATATGGCGAGGATAAGTATGTCCAGTCGGCATGATGATATGCGCTACTTGGCGATACAAAGGATCGCGGGCGCTATACAAATCTTGCAATATTTTTCTAGGATTTGGCTGTTGTAATAATGGTCGTGACTTATCTTTGGCCGTACGCGCCATTTGTACGTCTACTGGTGCATTAAGATAGACAACGATACCGCGCTCGCGAAGAAATGCTCGGTTTTCAGCGGCCATCACCGCACCGCCGCCTGTTGCTAAGACAATCTGTGATTGCTGCGTCAGCTCATCAATGGCGCGTGTCTCGCGCTCGCGAAAGCCCGCTTCGCCTTCTTTAGCAAATATCCAAGCAATATCTGCGCCGGTTTGCGATTCAATATACCAATCACTGTCTACAAACGAGCGTCCCAACTGCTTAGCAAGCAACCTGCCAATGGTAGTCTTCCCCGCTCCCATCGGCCCTACTAGAAATACCGACGGTAATTCCTCAACCATAATACGCACTCAGCTAAATTAGGTATGATACAACGTCATAGATATTCTGGCTAGTAACGTGTATTGATTATTGTCAGTAAAATTTAGTGAAGCACAAAAATTATCCATAAAAAAAGCAAGCGTTGCTGCTTGCTTTTTTCTATTATGAAATGATTAAACCTGGATTAATTTAGACGACTGGTGCCATCATTAATCAATTTTGGCGTGACAAAGATCAATAACTCTTCTTTAGAGTTATTACGTACGTCCTTACGGAAGGCACGACCTACATAAGGCAGATCCCCTAAGAAAGGAACTTTATCGACCCCATTGCTTTTACGATTCTTAAAGACCCCGCCCAATACAACCGTTTGTCCATCTTCAACAATGACGTTGGTTGAAATAGAATCTTCAGCAATCGCGACCTGATTGTTAATAATGGTCGGTGTGCCATTAGTGATGAGCAGTTGCAAACCAATTTTACCGTCTGGGGTAATGTTTGGCGTGGCTTCCAAGCTCAATGCTGCTTCTTTAAAACTGGTAGTGGTTGCGCCACTGGCCGAGGCTTCTTGATAAGGAATTTGCGTACCAGAAGACACTTTTGCCGTCTGTTTATCCGCTGTCAAAATCTTTGGCGTTGAAATCACTTCACCGCGGTTATCTGCTTGTAGGGCTGATAACTCAAGATCAAGCATTACATCTGACATGCTGAGCAGTCCAAAAGCAATCCTACCGGCTGGGTTAGCAACACCTAAGTCAACGTTTAAGTTATCAGGACGGCTGATATCATACTTAGGATAAGAAACGGTTTGACCATTGACGGTCGTTGTTTCTACATCAAAGTCTTTTAAGTCCCATAGCGTCTGGTTACTACCACCGACCAACAAGTTACGGTTATTGGCAGCGCCGTTTGACAGGATACCCCAACGCACACCTATCTCTTTACTAAAGCTATCAGTAGCACTGACGATCCGCGCCTCAATCATTACTTGACGGACTGGAATATCGATTTTACCAATCAGCTTATGAATATTTTCAATACTTTCAGCCACGTCTTTAACAATCAACGTATTAGTACGCTCATCAACCGTTACCGTACCACGATTGGACAATAAGGTATTGTTATCAGCAGAGTTTGCGTTGCCAGTACCGCTGCCACCAGATGAGCCGCTACCTTGTGAGATAAGGGTCAAGACATCTGGTGCTTTGGCGTAGCTTAAACGAATATATTCAGTACGTAGCGGTGCATAAGACTCGACCGCTTGCTGAGCTGCAAGCTCACGGGCTTCCTGCTCGGCAAGCTCGGTAGCAGGCGCCACCAAAATCACGTTACCATTTTCACGTTTGCCAAGATTTTTACTTTTTAGAATAATATCTAATGCTTGATCCCAAGGCACATTAATCAGGCGCAAGGTGATATTACCAGCGACTGAGTCACTAGCAACGATATTCATATCGGTAAATTGCGCTAAGATATCTAATACACTACGAATTTCGACGTCTTGGAACTCCATCGATAGCGCTTCGCCGCTATACACTCTTTCTTCAAGCGTTGGCTCACGAAGTAGCGCAGGTTTTTTGATATTAATAGTTAACTGATTTCCTGACTGGTAAGCTTGATACTCAAAATCTTCTTTGGCGTTAATAGTAATCACGCCATTTTGACTTTGGTTTTTCGTATCAATACTATCAACCAGACCACTATTCACATTCAATCGGCGTAGCAAATTTCTCGGCACAGTGCTGCCCGTTAAGCGAACAACCAACTTATTACCTTGGCGCTGAACATCAACTGGGATGGCTTCGTTGGCAAGTGCGATACTAACATTACCACCGCCGTCATTACCTTTGGTAAAATTAACCGCCGTTAAACCATCATAACTATACTGCTTACTCACTTGTGAAGCCGCAAGCTGAGGGCTTAACAAAGGATTGACGCGAACCACCATAGTATCGGCAGGTGCTTGGGTTCCAGCTGCTTGAGCTTTAGGCGCTTGGGTTTTCACTACTTTTGTTTTAATCGGCGTAACTGCTACGCTACTGCTTTCAACGATCGGCGTCACAACAGCAGTAGTCTTGATAGCTGCATTACCATTAAGCACGTCTTGCACAGGGTCATTAGTAATCACTGGACGACTAGGATCGCTAATCGTCAGCAATAAATTATTGCCTTCAATAGCCGTAGTGTAATTGCCTGCTTGTTTGAGACCGACGATCAGACGTGTGGTGTTGTCGCTATTTAGGGTCGTGACATCATTGATCATACCGACGTTATATTCACTAAAGCGACTAGCGAGCCCATTTTGTACTTGTTCAAAATCTAATACCAAACGGCTCGGATTATCAAGCTGATAGGCAGCAGGTAATACTGGCTTGCCAGCAAAACCTAAGCGCATTTGGGTAACGGCTGGTGCCGTCTGTACCACAGAGACGTTGTTGATACGCTGCTCAGCATGAGCACTACTACTTATTGCTACCATACTCATTGCCAATGCAGAGATGGCAAAAGTAGAAGATACGCGGTTGCTCATCATCATTACCTTGTTATTGCGTACTGTCATTATGTATTCCTCAAAAAATCTGCCGACTTAGCTTATAGGGGAGACCAGCGACTGGGGTTTTTCTACAAACCCAGCGCGGCTGTCTGGCACAATTTCGATCAAGTTAATCTGGGTCGGCGTGATTTCAACAATACGGCCGTCATTTAAGCCAAGATAATTACCGACTCTCACGCTCGCAACCGAACCATCAGGACGCTGCACTAAACCATATTGCTGACCTTCAGGAGAAATAACGATACCGCGAAAGACGAGTTGCGAGAGCTCATATTGTTCAAGTGGTTCTTTCACTCGGGTTATGTCTGGACGCACACCATCGATAGAGGTCGCAGGGCCTTGTACATTCACTAAACTCGGTGGCAAAAATGGGCTACGCTGCGCACTAGCACTATAAACAAAATCTTCCACGAGTTCAGCTTTGGGCGGCGGTTCAATCGGCTGCGCGGGCTGGTTACGAATATCAGCCATCGCCTGCTCCGCCATACCAATACGGTCAGTACAACCCGTCATTAACAAAACAGTGGCGCTTAAAATCAGCAGCATAGGCAGATTTTTGTTATTCATTAGTTGCCTCCTGCAGCATCAGTAGTAGCGGCATCCGTCGCGGCGGCTTCATCACCTTCAGGAGCAGCTTCTTTTGAGCGATACGTTTTGGTTTGTAGCACCAAGTTGAGCTCCGGCAACACATCCAAGGTTGGCTGCGGGTTACTGACCTCAAAATCATGCATCGTAATGATACGCGGCAAAGCAGCAAGACCACTGATAAAGCTACCAAACTGATGATATTCCCCCAAGGCGGCGATACGAATAGGCTGCTCAATAAAGAACTCATTTTCAATCTCAGGCTCTACCGAAATATCTTGGAAGCGAATATTACTGCCAACCCCTGTCATATTGATGCCTTCGACCAACTCTGATACGCGAGTGTCTTTTGGTAGCTGGTCGAGTAAAGTGTTAAACTCCGATTCCATCTGAATCACTTGCGCTTGATAAGCTTTTAAATGACGCGCGCGCGATTCTTTTTCACGGTAACTATCAAGTAAGGTTTGCTGCTGACTTTCGGCAGCATTAATCTCATCAATTTTACTGCTAATTGGTAGCGCCCATGATAACGCAGCGATCAAAGCAATAATAAATCCAATCACTGTGGCTTTGACAGGAAGCGGCCAACTACCATAGTTCTCACTGTCTAATGACTCAAAACTACGGCGAAACTCATTCAAATCAAACTGTTTTTTCGTACTCACAGCAGTTTTTTTGGTTTTAACGAGGCGTTTTTTACGGGTCAGTTTCATAACTCACCTCCAGGCACAGTACTAGCGTCAGTCCCTTCAACCGTTTCTGACTGTACTTTGGTCGTGACAACAAACTGAACATAACTGTCTTCAGGATAAACAGGACGGGGCTGTCCACCAGTAGTAACCGTGTTTTCTAAGGCAGGCGCCGCTTCATAAGCGCTGATATTTTGCTGAATGTTACTCACGGCTGAATTGCCCATCCACTTACTGCTATCAAGATTACGAATCAAGCTAGAGACGATATTTGGATTGTCAGCAAGACCTGTTAACGTCAGCACATCGCCTTCGCGTTTTAAATTGGTTAAATAGAGGGCAGACGGTATCGCTTTAGCAATATCGTCCCATAAACGAACCGGAACCGGGCGCCGACCTTGCAAATCCTGAATAACCTGCATACGCGAGATAATATCTTCACGGCGCTGCTCCAAACTATCAATTTCCACCAAGGCTTTATCTAGGCGGGCATTTTCTTGTTCAATCAGCGCATTGGCATCTAATTGTTCATCAAGTTCATTATTAAAATAACTCCATGAGGCAAATGCTGCTAATAAAGATAGCAAGGTTACTGCCACCACCAGCGTAATAAATTCTTTATTGCGGCGTTCGCGCTCTTCTTGCCGCCAGGGCAATAAGTTGATACGAGCCATTAGTCGAAGTTCCTTAACGCAAGACCACAAGCGGCCATTAAGCTTGGGGCATCTATCGCCAGTTGCTCATTATCAATGTTCGGAGCAATAGTCATGTTGATGAATGGATTTGCGATACTGACAGGCACTCCCAATCTTTGCTGTGCCATACCTGCAAGCCCTGTAATGGAGCTACTACCTCCTGCAAGCACCACATGATCGATGCTGCTGTATTGACTTGATGAAAAGTAAAATTGCAATGAGCGCGTAATCTGTTGGATCGTGTTTTCTATAAATGGTGTTAAAACGTCGGGATAGTAGTCATCAGGTAAAGTGCGTTCACGTTTGCTGATGGCTGCCTCTTCAGCAGAGAGTCCGTAACGATTCTGAATCGCTTCAGTGAGCTGAGCGCCACCAAATAACTGCTCACGACTATAGATAAACTCACCGTTTTTAGCAATATACAAAGTGGTTTGATTATGACCAATATCGACTAAAGCCACCAAGTCAGGCATACTTGGCAAGTTATCTGCCATCAAACCAAAGGCACGCTCAATGGCATGCGACTCAATATCCATGACTTTAGTTTGCAATCCACCAAAAGTGAGCGCATCGACTCTTTGATCGACGTTTTCTGAACGTGATGCTGCTAGGAGCACTTGCACCATATTGTCATTTATAAGCGAAGGACCCAGTACCTCAAAATCCAAATTAACGTCTTCTAAGGGATAAGGAATGTATTGATCAGCATCTAAACGAATCTGAGCTTCACGCTCGACATCGTTAAGGATCATATCCATATCAATAATTTTAGTGATTACAGCTGAGCCTGAAACGGCGGTTACAGCACCACTACCCGCAGCTTGGCAGCGGCGTACTAAACTTGCTATAGTATTACCTACCGCTTCTGTGTCTACAATGAGTTTGTCGACCACTACGCCCTCTGGTAGTGTTTCAATACCGTAAGACTTTAGATGAAATATGCCTTGTTGGCGCTGTATATCAACCAACTTTACTGAGGTGGCACAAATATCCACGCCAATCAAATGCTGACTTTTAGAAGTAAATAGCCTCACAAACTCTATACCTTATATTAAGTGTACAATCTGATAGTTATTTGTAATAATTTAGTACAATACTTTACTTAACAGACATATTCAAGCACTTAGATTGCTTATTAAAGCACACTTACACATTTATTATTACCTGCCTATTTCGTTCAAGGTATAATCTCCTACCTGTTGTAAATTTTAATTGATAAGTCTGATTATGACCAAAAAAAATGCTACCGCTCGTCTCATTCACTTTTTGGTGGGGCTTTTCATTGCCTGTTTAGCGTTAGCGCTAATCTTAGCACTCGCCGTACCCATTGGATTTTATGGCATGGCGATGTATTTATCGCCAACCTTGCCAAGTATCCAAGAGATAAAAACCGCCAATTTAGAGATGCCCTTACAGATTTATAGTAGTGACGACAAGCTGATTGGTCAGTATGGTAATCGTTTATCGCTACCCGTGACCTTTGAAGAAATCCCTGAAGGCTTAACGCATGCTTTTTTAGCAGCAGAAGATGCCACGTTTTTTCAGCACAGCGGTATTAGTATTAAAGGTCTTGGTCGCGCCGTGACCGAAGTGGTTACTGACGATGAGAGCCAAACGGGCGGCTCAACCATCACCATGCAGGTTGCCAAAAACTATTTTTTAAGCTCAGAGCGTACCTTAAATCGCAAACTAACTGAGCTGTTTTTAGCCCGTAAAATCGAAGACGAGCTGAGTAAAAACGACATTCTTACCTTATATGTCAATAAAATCTATTTAGGTGAAGGGGCTTATGGTATCCGCGCCGCTGCCAAAAAATACTATAGTAAGTCACTTGAGAACCTGACGATTGCCGAAATGGCCATGTTGGCAGGATTGCCAAAAGCCCCTTCTAAGTACAACCCAGTTGCCAACCCTAGTCGCGCCCTCACACGGCGTAACTGGATTATTGGCCGAATGCACGAGCTTGGCTATATCACCGAAGCCCAGCACGACGAAGCCATTAATGCCCCAATTGGCATCAACCTTTATCAAGAAAAGCTTGATATGAATATGCCATATTTGGCAGAAATGACACGATCTGCTTTGGTTGAGCGCTATGGCGAACAAGTCATGAATGGCGGTTGGCGCGTTCGTCTTACCGTTGATAGTGAAGCGCAAAAAGCAGCAGAAACGGCAATATTGACTGGTTTAGTCGCTTATGAGCATCGTCATGGCTGGCGTGGAGCGGAAGCGAACGATGAGCCCTTAGAGAAATTCCGTCGTTATAGCAACATGTCTCCGGCCAAAGTCACCAAAGTCAGTTCGCGCAGTTTCGAAGCAACGCTGCAGTCCGGTGAAAGCGCCACCGTCAATTGGTCTGGTATGAGCTGGGCGCGTAAATATATTTCTGCCAATCGCATTGGATACTTTCCGAGTAATGCCAGTCAGATTGTCAGAAAAAACGATATCGTACGCCTCATACCGACCGCTAATGGCAATTGGCAATTGAGTCAAATACCAAAAGTGCAGGGCAGTTTGGTTTCATTGAATCCTGAAACCGGCGCTGTTAGAGCATTGGTGGGCGGTTTTGACTTTAACCATAGTAAATTTAACCGCGCACTTCAAGGCTGGCGGCAACCAGGCTCAACGATTAAGCCGCTGGTTTATACCACTGCCCTAGAAAAAGGCTACCGCCCAGACAGCATTGTCTCGGATCGCCCAATTCAAGTCGGCGACTGGAAACCCAAAAACTCCGATGGTCGCTTTTTAGGTGATATCACTTTGCGTCGCGGACTTTATTTATCACGTAACTTAGTGTCTATTCGCCTGCTGCAGGCTATTGGTATTTCTGATGCTCGTAATCTGCTAGATGAGTTTGGACTTGATAAAGAAAAACTGCCAACAACGCTATCGTTAGCATTAGGCGCTGGTCAAGCTACTCCGCTACAGATGGCAACAGCTTATTCAACCTTTGCTAATGGTGGTCATCGTATTCAGCCATACTTCATCGATCAAATTTATAACTATAATAATAAACTGTTATTTCAAGCCAATCCGCAGCAGGCTTGTGCTTTATGTTTCAATGAGCAGCTTGAAGATGTCAATAAAAAGCTTATCAAGGAGTATGAAGCAAAAATAGAAGAAAACCAGAAGGTAGCTGATAAAAAATCAGAGAGTGATTTAAAAGCAGAAAGTAGCGATGACCTAACAGAACAAAGCTCGGTAAAAGATAGTTTTGCCAAAGACAGTAAAGCGTCCGATTTAGATATTTATGATGCAGGCCCAGATTCAGATCGTCTAAAAGCACCAGCATTACAATATGTACGTGCTGAACAAGCACCGCGTGTCTTAAAGCCTAGAGTGGCTTTTGATATGGCAGATATTTTACGCGATGTTATCCAGCATGGTACTGCTTTTAAAGCCAGAGCGTTGGGACGTGATGACATTGGCGGTAAAACAGGGACAACGAATGAGGCAAAAGACGCGTGGTTTGCAGGGTTTCATCCTACCAATGCCACGGTCGTATGGATGGGCTTTGATCAGCCATCCACCTTAGGACGGCGCGAATATGGTGGCGTGGCAGCGCTTCCCGTCTGGATGGATTTTATGAAAGCCCAGTTAAAAGACACACCCCATCAATGGGTTTCTATCAATAACCGTGCTAAATCTAAAAAACAAAAGCAGACTATTATAGAAATGATGAATGAAGGCGCTGCCGAGCTTGAAGACGATGACGCTAATGATGGCAAATCAGCAAAGCCCGTCAAAACCACAACCCAGCAACGTAAACCGCCTACGCCCGAACCGACTGAAGAGCAAAAGCAAAATCGCTCTTCAGCCGACAGTCCTAAAATCAGTCGCAATGACGACAGTAGTCCTCAAAATAAGCCCTTATCAGTAACGCCGGCTGAGCGCATGCCGCCAATGCCCGAATAAATAATAGCTATTTTAATTCAACCTAACATTAAAAAGGTCTGGCTCAATATCATTTTGCCAGACCTTTTTCTGCGTGCTTAATCTGTATTGATAAAGGTAAAGCCGCTAGTTTCTAGCCTTTAGTCTCTACAGTTTTGAAAGTTATTAATACTCCACCATGCCCGCACGCAACTGTTCGATCAGCTCGGCAAACTGCTGGCGCCATTCACGTATGGTTGCTTCATCGGGCAGCCACTGATTGGATAAAGTAACGACATTAACAATCAAATCAGGCGCTGCTTTTATTCCGCTATTTGCCTTTTCATTTAATACATTCTCAGGTAGCACATTATTAGATAGCTCTACATATAAACAGCGCTGATAGGCACACTCTATATCGGCTAAAAAACCCTGCTGCTGTAACTGTTGTAAGCGCTACACTTCAGGTGATATTTGACAGACCAAACGACAAAAATATAGTTTTTGATTGGTACGGTCAGCTTGATATTTGGCAACGCGAGTCTTACCTACCATGCGCCTATCCTTATTATTTAGTGATTAAGTTAAATGAGCTGAAGTCTTTTTACAAAAATGACGAGCATCATCGTGAATTTTTCAAACAACTTTTACGAAAATGAATAGAGTTACTTACTAAGCCTTACCTTTTAATAAAGATATTCGTTTAAAAACTATCTATACAGCAGTTTACTATTTTGTTACCTTTCTTTCTAGAAAAATAATTTACCTCATCTGTTTCTTTAATCCATAAAAAAGCCAGCAACTTAGGCTGGCTTTTTCATTTATCAATAACTACACATTGTCTAGATTAGTGATTACCCTGATTAAGCTCTTGGGCGAACGCTTCATCAAAGCTTGCAAAGTCTTTGCTATCCGTACTGCCTGTCATATCAAAGGCTGCATTTAAATCGTTATCTTGAAGTCTTTGATCGGCTTTTTCTTTACGGGTTTTATGATAAGCAAGGCCCGTACCAGCAGGAATCAATCGGCCAACAACCACGTTCTCTTTTAGCCCACGAAGCTCATCCACTTTGCCTGTCACAGCTGCTGCTGTTAGGACACGAGTAGTCTCCTGGAACGACGCTGCTGAGATAAAGCTTTCAGTTGCCAGACTTGCTTTGGTAATACCAAGCAATTGACGCTCATACTTAACTGGGAATTTATCTTCTGCTTCTAGTTTAGCATTCAATGCTTTTACATCAGCGTATTCGACCTGATCACCTTTAAAGTAGCTTGAGTCACCGCCATCCGTTACTTCAACTTTACGTAGCATCTGACGAATGATAACTTCGATGTGCTTATCGTTGATTTTTACGCCTTGTAAGCGATAAACGTCCTGTACTTCATTCACGATATAGTCAGCAAGCGCAGTTTGTCCTTTCAGACGTAAGATATCATGCGGATTTTGTGGACCATCAGCAATAACCTCACCACGAGCAACGGTTTCGTTTTCGAAGACGTTAATTTGACGCCATTTCGGGATTAGCTCTTCATGAACTTCACCATCTTCATTAGTAATAATGAAGCGGTTTTTACCTTTGGTCTCTTTACCAAAGCTTACAACACCGGTCATTTCTGCCATGATAGCGTGATCTTTCGGACGGCGTGCTTCAAATAAATCAGCAACACGTGGTAGACCACCAGTAATATCTTTGGTTCCTGAAGACGCTTGTGGTACACGGCCTAGAATCGAACCGGCTGCTACTTTTTCGCCATCGCTAACGCGGATGATGGTTTCAGCTGGTAGGAAGTAAACTACCTCTTTACCTTCATCGGTGTTCAATATAATCGCCGGACGTAAGTCTTTGGCTGAGCTTGAACGATCACGCGTGGCTAGAATCTCAAACGAGCTCATACCAGTTGCTTCATCGACTTTAACCGTTGCTGTTGAACCATCAACGATATCACTAAAGCGTGCTGTACCCGCAAATTCTGTGATAATTGGATGCGTATGCGGATCCCATTTAGCGATGGTTTGACCGCCTTCGACCTGCTCTTCGTTCTTAACCAATACGCTTGAACCATAAGGAACTTTATAGCGCTCACGCTCACGACCAAGCTCATCGGTCAATGCCAGCTCAGCTGAACGCGACACGATAACCAAGTGACCATCGGTATGTTGCACCGTTTTCATGTTTTCAAAGTGTACTTGGCCAGCATTTCGAGCTGAAATACTGTTGTCCACAGAAGCCGAACTTGCTGCACCACCGACGTGGAACGTACGCATCGTTAACTGAGTACCAGGTTCACCAATAGACTGCGCTGCCATGACACCGACTGATTCGCCGATATTCACTTTATGACCGCGAGCAAGGTCACGACCATAGCACTGTGAACATACGCCATGCTCAACATCACAAGTAATAACTGAGCGTACCCAGATATCATCGATCGCGTTGTTATCAAGTACATTTACCCAATACTCATCGATCAAGGTACCAGCTGGAATCAGCACTTTCTCAGCGTCATCGTTATAAGTAACATCACGAGCAGTTACACGACCAAGAACAAGCTCACCTAGTTTCTCGATGATCTCACCACCTTGGATATGTGGCTTCATGAGCAAGCCTTCCTCAGTACCGCAATCTTCGCTGGTAATCACCAAATCTTGTGCCACATCGACCAAACGACGCGTCAAATAACCTGAGTTAGCAGTTTTTAGTGCCGTATCCGCAAGACCTTTACGCGCACCATGCGTTGAGATGAAGTACTGAAGTACCGTCAAACCTTCACGGAAGTTGGCTTTAATTGGTGTTTCAATGATTGAGCCATCCGGTTTTGCCATCAAACCACGCATTCCTGCTAACTGACGAATCTGTGCCGCACTACCACGAGCACCAGAATCTGACATGATAAAGATAGAGTTAAACGATTTTTGCTCGTCTTCTTCACCTTTGGCATTGATAACTTTATCCGTTGCCAAGTTGTCCATCATTGCTTTGGCGACTTTGTCATTGGTACGTGACCAAATATCGACGACTTTGTTATAACGCTCACCAGCGGTCACAAAACCTTGCTCAAACTGGTCTTCAATTTCACGAACTTCCGCCTCGGCGGTTTCGATGATTTGTTTTTTCAGCGGTGGAATGACCATGTCATCGATACCGATAGACACGCCAGATAAGGTTGCTTGCGCAAAACCAAGGTACATCAATTGGTCAGCAAACATGACACTTTCTTTCACACCAACTTTACGGTAGCAAGAGTTGATCAATTTAGAGATGTTTTTCTTAGTCATCTCTTCGTTACACTCATCGAACGCCATGCCTTTAGGCATGATGTTCCAGATAAGTAGACGGCCAGCGACGGTATCTTGCATCTTGACTTCTTTGGTCTCATTACCTTCGTCGTCGACATGAGTTTCCGTCACACGCACTTTAATCTTAGCGTTAACATGTAAATCGTTTGAGCCAATCGCACGCAATGCTTCATTAACGGTGGCAAAAATCATGCCCTCGCCTTTGGCATTGATTGATGAACGGCTGATATAATACAAACCAAGTACAACGTCTTGTGATGGTACGATGATTGGATCACCGTTCGCAGGAGACAAGATGTTATTGGTTGACATCATCAAGGCACGTGATTCAAGCTGTGCTTCTAGCGTCAATGGCACGTGAACGGCCATTTGGTCGCCATCAAAGTCGGCGTTGAACGCAGTACAAACCAAAGGATGAAGCTGAATCGCTTTACCTTCGATTAGTACTGGCTCAAATGCTTGAAGACCCAAACGGTGAAGCGTTGGCGCACGGTTTAGGAGTACTGGATGCTCACGGATAACCATGGCCAGCATATCCCACACTTGCGGCTCTTCACGCTCTACCATCTTTTTAGCGGCTTTAATCGTTGTCGCTAAACCATGAGACAATAGTTTGTTATAAGTAAATGGTTTGAATAGCTCAAGTGCCATTTTCTTCGGTAGACCACACTGATGTAGACGCAGGGTCGGACCTACAACAATCACCGAACGACCAGAGTAGTCAACACGCTTACCAAGTAAGTTCTGACGGAAACGACCTTGTTTACCTTTGATCATATCTGCCAAAGATTTTAACGGGCGCTTATTACTACCGGTAATCGCACGACCGCGGCGACCGTTATCTAGCAAGGCATCAACTGATTCTTGCAACATACGTTTTTCGTTACGAACGATGATATCAGGAGCGCTAAGCTCTAATAAACGTTTTAGACGGTTATTACGGTTGATCACACGGCGATACAAATCGTTTAGATCTGAAGTCGCAAAACGGCCGCCTTCTAGTGGTACTAGCGGGCGCAAATCTGGTGGTAGTACTGGTAAAATATTCATTACCATCCACTCAGGCTTGTTATTAGAATCACGGAATGCTTCTAATAATTTAAGACGCTTAGACATCTTTTTAAGCTTGGTCTCAGAGCCGGTTTGCGGAATGGCTTCACGCAGCTCATCAATTTCGATATCTAAATCGATGTCTTTTAACAAGTCTTGAACGGCTTCAGCACCCATTTTGGCCGTGAACTCATCGCCAAACTCTTCAAGGGCTTTATAATAATCTTCATCATCAAGCAACTGATACTTCTCTAAAGAAGTCAGACCAGGTTCTGTGACGATATAGCTTTCAAAATAAAGCACACGCTCGATATCACGAAGCGTCATGTCTAGTAATAGACCGATGCGGCTTGGTAATGATTTTAAGAACCAAATATGCGCCACAGGACTGGCTAGGTCGATATGACCCATTCGATCACGGCGGACTTTAGCGGTTGTGACTTCAACGCCACATTTTTCACAGATAACGCCTTGGAACTTACGGCGCTTATACTTACCACACAGACATTCAAAATCTTTTACTGGACCAAAAATTTTGGCACAGAAAAGACCGTCACGCTCAGGCTTAAAAGTACGATAGTTAATCGTTTCTGGTTTTTTAACTTCACCGTGTGACCATGATTTGATCACATCAGGTGAAGCTAACGTAATTTGAATACTGTCAAATTCATGGTTACCGTTGCCGGTAGGGCTTTGCATGATATCGAGTAAATCTTTCAAGTTGCTTCTCCGTTATCTTTATAATCATCTGACAGCGTATTATGAGCGCGGCTAAGATGAATGAAGGCAATGAATAGGGTTGAGACAAATTACTAAAAGCAGCAGCAATAAAGCAGACTGCCTTTAGTGGACAACTAAGTTAAACAGCAATTTTGCCTGCGTTAGTTTTAGTTGCTTTGTTTTAACTCAATATTAATACCCAGTGATTTGATTTCTTTGGTCAATACGTTAAATGATTCAGGCATTCCTGGATCCATGTATTGTTCACCATCGACGATGTTTTTGTACATACGTGTACGGCCTTCAACGTCATCCGACTTCACCGTTAGCATCTCTTGCAAGGTATAAGTCGCGCCATATGCTTCTAGGGCCCAAACTTCCATCTCACCGAAGCGCTGGCCACCAAACTGGGCTTTACCACCGAGCGGCTGTTGTGTCACTAATGAATAAGAACCCGTCGAGCGTGCATGCATCTTGTCATCAACCAAGTGGTTAAGTTTGAGCATATACATATAGCCAACGGTTACTTTACGGTCAAATTTCTGACCCGTACGACCATCATACAAGGTCTGCTGACCATCGCGGTCCATTCCAGCAAGCTCAAGCAATTCTTTGACTTGATACTCATGAGCACCATCAAATACTGCGGTTCCCATTGGTACACCGTCGCGTAAGTTGTCCGCTAGCGCCATGATATCGTCATCACTTAAGCTATCAAGATCAACGCTCTCACCACCTACTTTGTTATAGATTTGGTCTAAGAAATCACGCAAATCTTTGATTGCTGCTTGGGCTTTGAGCATACCGTCAATCTTTTCGCCGAGACCTTTCGCTGCCATGCCTAGATGCGTCTCTAGTACCTGACCGATGTTCATTCGCGATGGTACACCAAGTGGGTTCAAGACGATGTCAACGGTATTACCATGTTCATCATAAGGCATGTCTTCAACCGGCATAATGCGCGATACCACACCCTTGTTACCATGACGACCCGCCATTTTATCACCAGGCTGGATACGACGCTTAACGGCTAGATATACTTTAACGATTTTTTGTACGCCATGCTGTAAGTCATCACCAGCGGTCAATTTGCGTTTTTTCTCTGCAAATTTCACATCGATGTCTTTTTGCTTATCGACCAAGTAATCAGCGATTTGGGTCAGACGCTCAGAGACTTCTTCTTCAACTGGCTGGATATCCAGCAAGGTTTCAAGGCTCATCTCTTTCATGTCAGCCAATGCCATGACTGTACCAGCTTTTAGACCAGAACCGCCACTGACTTTTTGACCGTCAAGCAAGCTTGCAATACGGCCACGAGCCGCTTCTTCAAAGATGCGCAGCTCTTCTTTTAAATCTTTACGATAGCTATCAAGCTGTGATTTTTCAATCGCTTTGGCACGCGCGTCTTTTTCAACGCCATCACGGGTAAAGACTTGTACGTCAATGACCGTACCTTTGCTTGATGTTGGAACACGCAATGAGGTGTCTTTCACATCAGCGGCTTTTTCACCAAAGATCGCTCTGAGCAGCTTCTCTTCTGGGGTCAGTTGCGTCTCACCTTTTGGCGTGACTTTACCAACTAAGATATCACCAGCGTCAACTTCAGCACCGATATAAACGATACCTGCTTCATCAAGGCTTGATAATGCCGCTTCACCAACGTTTGGAATATCGGCAGTAATCTCTTCGGTACCAAGCTTAGTATCACGTGCTACACAGGTTAATTCTTGGATATGAATAGTGGTGAAACGATCTTCTTTGACCACTTTTTCAGATAACAAAATCGAATCTTCGAAGTTGTAACCATTCCAAGGCATAAAGGCGATGCGAATGTTCTGACCTAAGGCCAATTCACCAAGGTCGGTTGATGGACCATCAGCTAAGATATCACCAAAGGCAATTTCGTCGCCTTGGTTGACAATGATGCGTTGGTTGATACAAGTGTTTTGGTTTGAACGGGTATATTTGATCAAGTTATAAATATCAATACCCGCTTCACCAGCGACCATTTCATCTTCATTGACACGAACGACAATACGTGATGCATCAACATCTTCAATCACACCGCCACGCTTGGCAATGACACAAACACCAGAGTCACGCGCTACGTGACGCTCCATTCCTGTACCAACTAACGGCTTATCAGCACGTAGCGTCGGAACGGCCTGACGTTGCATGTTCGAGCCCATGAGTGCTCGGTTAGCATCGTCATGCTCTAGGAATGGAATCAAACCTGCAGCTACTGATACAACCTGACTTGGCGACACATCCATATGCGTCACTTTTTCTGGTGGCATACGTACAAATTCACCATAGCTACGCACACTGACCATCTCATCGCTAAGCTCACCTTGCTCATTGACTGGCGAATCAGCCTGTGCAATCACCGTACCGACTTCTTCAATCGCTGATAAATATTCAATCTCATCCGTAACCTTACCATCAACCACACGGCGATAAGGCGTTTCTAAGAAACCAAAGCTGTTGGTTTTAGCAAAAGTTGCTAATGAGTTAATCAAGCCAATGTTTGGACCTTCAGGCGTCTCAATTGGGCAAACACGGCCGTAGTGAGTATCATGAACGTCACGAACTTCAAAGCCTGCACGCTCACGGGTCAAACCACCCGGTCCTAATGCTGAAACACGGCGCTTATGCGTGACTTCAGACAATGGATTGTTCTGATCCATGAACTGTGACAACTGGCTTGAACCAAAGAATTCTTTGACCGCTGCCGCAACAGGTTTTGAGTTAATCAAATCTTGTGGCGACAAGTTATCAGATTCAGCTGATGATAGGCGCTCTTTAACCGCACGCTCAACACGAACCAGACCTACGCGGAATTGGTTTTCAGCCATCTCACCAACCGAACGAATACGGCGGTTTCCTAAATGATCAATGTCATCGACTTCGCCGCGACCATTACGAATTTCAATCAATTCTTTTAGGACGTTAACGATATCTTCATTGGTCAAGACGCTACGAGCGCGCTGAACATCCGCATCGTCAGTATCTTCAAACTCTAGTCCCAAACGACGATTAAACTTCATTCGACCGACATTTGATAAGTCATAACGGTCCGCATTAAAGAACATGCTTTCAAACAGTTTTTCCGCCGTTTCTACCGTTGGTGGCTCACCTGGACGCATGACTTTATAAATTTCAATCAACGCTTCTTCACGGCTTGACGTGCTATCTGCACGTAGCGTATCGGCGATATAACTGCCTTGATCGATATCGTTGGTGAACAAAATGCTGAATTCTTTAATAGAATCGCTGGCTTCATACGAGTTTAATTTGACCAATAACTCATGATCAATAAGCGTATTGGCACGAGCAATCACTTCATCATTAACAATGATGTCTTCTGCTAAAATACGCTCGTATAAGTATTCATCAGGGATAGCGATCTTAGTCATTCCCGCTTCTTCAAGCTGACGGATACGGCGAGCGTTAATACGCTTGCCCTGCTCGACGATCACATCGCCTTCTGGTGACACGATATCAAATTGCGCCATCTCGCCACGCAGACGGTCAGCAACCAGATCAATCTCGAACTGCTCTTCGCCTTTATAGACGTTCACTTTATCAAAGAATAAATCTAAAATCTCACTAGTGCTTAGGCCTAAGGCACGCAGAATAATAGACGCCAGCAGTTTACGGCGGCGGTCAATACGGGCAAAAACCAAATCTTTGGCATCAAATTCAAAGTCTAACCAAGAACCACGGTAAGGAATGATTCGAGCGTTATAAAGCACCTTACCACTTGAGTGTGACTTACCTTTGTCATGGTCAAAGAACACACCAGGAGAACGATGCAGCTGTGATACGATCACACGTTCAGTACCATTGATAATAAAAGTACCGTTAGCAGTCATCAACGGCATTTCGCCCATATAAACGCTTTGCTCACGGATGTCTTTGATTGCTGCTTTGCTGTCTTTATCTTTGCTGTCTTTGTCTTTGATAATCAGACGAATTTTGACACGCATTGGCGCCGCAAAAGTCGAACCACGTAAGATACACTCACGCTCATCAAATTCAGGCGTTCCTAGATAATATTCAACAAATTGTAGCTCTGCGTTACCAGAGTGGCTCTCAATAGGGAAAATAGAAGAAAACGCAGCTTGCAAACCAGTATTCTCACGAGCTTTTGGCTTTTTATGCTCTTGCAAAAATTGCTCATAAGAATCTACTTGGATAGACAGTAAGTATGGAATGTCCATCACAGTAGGCAATTCAGCAAAACTTTTGCGAATACGCTTTTTTTCAGTATAAGAATATGCCATCGAGAGTCCTTACAGTAAACGTGGAAACAAATTGAAAGCGTGGCCGGCTTGCTCAATACTATTTAATATGAATATTATGCAAACTTAGCGACGTAAACGATAATATAAAACGGATATTCATGCTCATCTAATAACTAACGATTAATTCATACGTATAATGCATGATTAACCCAGCTTATTTAAGCCTAAATCGGCATCTAAGCATGCCTATCTGAGTGCTAACATTGTGAATTTCAATGTCCTACACTCGTTAACTCTTCAATGCTGAAGAACAATCACTTATAAGTACTTAAGACCAATGACTGGTATTTAGTTACTATTGATTCTCTTTGTAAATTCACTTAAAGTGTTGTTGCTGAGCATCTTTTTAAAAAAACCAATCACTCACTACAATCATAAGTAATATCGTCGCTGATATCTACCGTCTACGAGCTTATATACTGACAGTAAAACCTTACCAAATAGCTTATTTAACAGCGTTTAGATTATTAATGATAACTGGGATAACTATAAATCTTAGAAATAGTAATTTTCAGAAAAAATAATTTTAGAAACTGTAATTTTAAAAATAATGATTTTAAGAACAATAACTTTTAGAATCAGTATAAACTCTAGTGTTAATGGAAAGCATGCAGACACAAAAAAATGCCAAACATCGATCGACGTTTAGCCATATTAACTGATTTTAATAACTACTACTAAGTGTGCTTGCATGTATATCGTCTGTCCTTTTGATGGGTATCCACCGTGATGTTGCATACGTATGTTGGCAGACACAAAAGGTCAAGCTACGAATTATAGTAAAAAAAAGCTGGCAATGCAAGGCATTACCAGCTTTTTTTCGTACCGCAGTTAAACTATTTTAGTTCAACAGTTGCACCAGCTTCTTCAAGTTTCTTTTTCAACTCTTCAGCTTCAGCTTTGTTAACGCCTTCTTTGATTGGAGCTGGAGCGCTTTCAACCAAATCTTTCGCTTCTTTCAGGCCAAGACCAGTCGCTTCACGAACGGCTTTAATAACGCCAACTTTCTTCTCGCCAAAGCTGGCTAGAACAACGTCAAACTCGTCTTTTTCTTCAGCAGCAGGGCCACCAGCAGCAGCGGCAGCAGGTGCAGCAGCAGCAACAGCAGCAGTTACGCCGAATTTTTCTTCCATGTCGCTGATTAACTCAACGATATCCATTACTGACATTTCAGCGATTGCGTTTAACACATCATCTTTAGATAGTGCCATGAGAACTCTCCGTTATCTGATAAAAATTAATTGATTTTACTACCGCTTGGATTGCTTGCCAAAATGTAAAATAGGAATGACAATAAAGTGCAATCAGCGATGTCAAAGTTACGTTAAAACAAGCAATTAAGCAGCTTCTTTTGCGTCTTTGATTGCCGCTACCGTGCGAACGAACTTGCCAGGAACTGCGTTCATAGTCTGGACAAGCTTGGTCACTGGTGCGTTCATAGTAGCCATCAAGATAGAGATTGCTTCGTCGCGAGTTGGTAGCTTCGATACGCGCTCTAGCTCTTCTGGACCATAAACTTCACCACCGACTGATACCAATTTGGTCTCTAAAGCATTGTTCTCTTTACTGAACTCGAAAACAACTCGAGCAGCAGATCCCAAATCTTCCATAGAGAAAGCCAAAAGTAACGGACCAGTCATACGGTCTGACATGCTCTCAAAGTTAGTGCCTTCGAAAGCGCGTTTTGCTAGGGTATTTTTTACCACTTTCAAAATCACGCCTTTTTCACGAGCTTGTTCGCGCAGCTTAGTAAGCTTGGCAACACCAATTCCGTGATATTCGGCAGCTACTGCTGAGTAAGCATTAGCAGCAACTTCAGACACTTCAGCCACAACTTGTTGTTTTTGCTCTAGCGTTAATGCCATAAGTTGACTCCTTTAATCTTATCAATCGGCTAATCATCTAAAATTTCTAAAACCGAAGTTTTAAATAGTTTAAATTTTTAGCTAAGATTGACTTGATACGACACGTTATTCGTAAATTCTATAAAAATAAAACTCACTTATAACGACTGATTACGGCACCGTTATCAGAATGACATCAAGTAATAGGTTGCCCTATCGGCTCTTATCAACAACTGGGTGGGTCACCGTCTGCGTAGGACAACTAAGATTTTCATCTGTCGTCGATTAACAAAAGCAGCTCATTGCTACCAATAACAGTTCGAAATAACCATACTCCGAACGTCATAAACAATAGCGTAAACTGCTTTCTACCTACGGTCTTAGACAGCGGAGCGTTTGCTACGCTGACCTAATTCTTCAAAAATAGTATGCTCATTATTTAAAATCGTTAAATATTGAGTAATTCTTTATGCTATAAAATTATTTAGCAACGCGATATGGAACAGGATCAATCGATAGACCTGGACCCATGGTGCTAGACAAGGTAATTTTCTTAATGAAAGTACCTTTAGACGTCGCAGGTTTAGCGCGTTTTAAATCAGACAATAACGCCTGTGTGTTTTGCATGATTTGATCGCTAGTAAAGCCAACTTGACCGATAGTAGCATGGATAATACCTGCTTTATCAACACGGTACTGTGCTTGACCTGCTTTAGCGTTAGTCACGGCTTCAGCAACGTTTGGCGTTACCGTACCAACTTTTGGGTTAGGCATTAGGCCGCGTGGACCTAGGATAGTACCTAATTGACCAACCACACGCATCGCGTCCGGAGCAGCAATAACCACATCAAAGTCCATGTTGCCCGCTTTGATTTGTTCTGCTAGGTCTTCAAAACCAACGATGTCAGCACCAGCTTCTTTAGCGGCTTCAGCAGCAGCGCCTTGAGCAAATACAGCAATGCGTTTGGTTTTACCAGTACCAGCAGGTAGATTGGTTGCACCACGAACAACTTGGTCAGATTTACGTGGGTCAACACCCAAGTTCACTGCGATATCGATAGACTCTTTAAATTTTAGAGGTGGTAAATCGTTTAGGATTTGAACCGCTTCTTCAATTGTGTACTGTTTTTCGTTATCAATACGGCTATTAATTTCTTTTTGGCGTTTGGTTAGCTTAGACATTATACACCCTCCACGGTAATACCCATTGAACGAGCGGTACCAGCGATGGTACGGACAGCAGCATCAAGACCAGCAGCAGTTAAGTCTGCATCTTTAGTCTTAACGATCTCTTCTAATTGCGCGCGATCAACTTTACCGACTTTAGCGGTATTTGGTGTACCAGAACCTTTAGCGATACCAGCAGCCTTACGTAGTAAGTACGCAGCTGGTGGTGACTTCATGATAAAGGTAAAAGACTTATCGCTGTATACAGTGATCTCAGTAGGAATCGGTAGTCCCGGCTCTTGATTTGAGGTCGCAGCGTTAAATTCTTTACAGAAAGCCATGATGTTCACGCCTTTTTGACCCAATGCTGGACCAATCGGTGGTGAAGGATTTGCTTTGCCTGCAGGCACTTGTAGTTTGATGTAACCATCAATCTTCTTAGCCATGATACTCTCCTAAATGGGTAATAGCGCCAAATCAACGTGGTATGCACCTCATTGACTAACGGCTCCCCGGTTGATGAATGCTGTGTTAATTAATACTGGTGTTTAGTCTAGTTTTTCAACTTTACTAAACTCAAGCTCAACCTGAGTTGGTCGATTAAATACGTTTACCGTCAAATGTAATTTAGACTTCTCGTAATCCACTTTTTCCACCAACCCTTTAAAGTCAGTAAATGGACCATCGATAACCAACAACTCTTCGCCCGGCTCAAATAAAGTCTTCGGACGTGGATCAGTTTCAGTCTGATTTAAACGGTTTAAAATACGATCCGCTTCTACTTGCGTAATCGGCGCCGGCATCTCAGGCGTACCGCCGATAAAACCCATAATACGTGGGCAGTCTTTAACGATGTGCCACGTGTTATCGTTCATTTCCATCTGAATCAATACATAGCCTGGAAAGAACTTACGTTCGCTTTTACGCTTTTTGCCGTCTTTCATTTCGACGACTTCTTCGGTAGGAACCAAGACATCACCGAATGAATCAGCGAATTCACTACGATTGATACGATCAGTTAATGAACGTTGTACTTGCTTTTCATATCCTGAAAACGCTTGGACAATATACCAACGCATATCACGCTCCTGATCATTAAAGTTAAGTCGTTATAAGTAAATTCTGGTTCCAATGACACTAATACACGCCATTAACCAATAAAGATACCAACGAACCAATTAAAAAAGTTATCTAATAACCAAACCAAAAAACCCACAATAATAATCATAACAATGACTTGCCACGTATACTGGAAGGTTTCATCTTTGCCTGGCCATGTGACTCGGCGCAGCTCAACGGCCGCGTCTTTTAACAATATTTTAAAAGCGCGACCTTGATGCGTTAATGCCAAGCATACAAAAGCCATGACAACTAGAGCCACGATAATACCAATACGCACCCAAACATCATTGGCAGGTTGCCAATAGCCAGGTAAATACTGATTAACTAACGTTGCCCCTATCAAAATTACGGCGGCAAGTAGCCACAAAATCACATCTTTTACTGATCCCGTCTTAGCAACTTCAACAGCAGTTGTTTGTTTATTCGCCGAAACGTGATTATTTTTGGACAGCATTCCACCAGCAACTGCCTTGGCATCAGATAACTTAGTCTCGAGGTTATCCTGATTATTGCTCATAAAGAACTCACTTCGGAGATGATGGGGTATGACAAAGATGTGATAAGAAGATGGCAGGCGATGTAGGACTCGAACCTACAACCCTCGGTTTTGGAGACCGATGCTCTACCAATTGAGCCAATCGCCTATGGGTGTAAAGGTCAGCATTATACAATATTGAGCATAGAATGCAAGCATTTAGAAAAAAATTATTTTATCACTGCTATTCAATACTATAGATTAGACATCTAATATGGATGATAAAAATCAGCTATAAAAGGCGCTAGTGAGCTGCAGCGTTAATATAGCAAGCTCGGTTAAGAATTACAATAGATGGTCAGCAGATAGTAGCGAGTTTCAAAGCGTATTTGATAAATACCTTTATAATAAAGATGCCCTACTCTTTATACGAGCACTCTTTTTATACGAGCATTTCCAATTAGACTACCAATTTACAATGGCCAAACTTTCCCCATAAAAAAAGCCACCCTTAATTATGAACTGACCCCCGAAACTTG
>NZ_DKGQ01000038.1 GCF_002453355.1 Psychrobacter sp. UBA6766
ATATATTTTGGGTTTGGTATTAATTTTCATACTAATTAATCTCCAAGCGACTTATCCATAAAAGACCTTTTACATCCATTTCATTAGCTACCACACGTTCAAAAAAATCAGGTGGATTATCAACACCAGAGTATTTATAGTCAATCCACAATAAAATTGGAACAGCCCATATCCTGAAACAGTTTAGGCAGATTATTCTCCATCCACCCTTGTCGTAGAAACTTTGCTTGCGCCCATTTCTTTTCAATAGGGTTCAGATCAGGACTGTAGGGTGGCAGCCATAAAATACGATGGCCGTGCCTGTTCAGTAGTTTTTGAATACGCGTGCTCATGAAAGCGAGCATTATCCATAACGATCACGCATTTGGTCTTGAGACTTGGAATTAGCGTGAACTTGCACCAGTCATAAAATATATGGCTGTTGATATTCTGTTCAAAGTAATCAAGCGCAAATAGCATCTTTTTATAGAGAGCACCGATGACATTAGTACGCTTTTTTGCTTGCCAGTTGTAGCTGTCGATACAGGATTTACCTATCCGTGCATATCCGTAAGGTCTGTTAGTTTCAGCTTCAAAACCGCTTTCATCCATATAAACGATGGGATAGCCTTGAGTCATATAATCATTTAAATGATTGAGATACTTAGCTCTTTTTATCAAACAGGCTTTTGGATGTTCTAAGGTCTTTTTTTTGACTGATACCTAGCCGTTTTAATGCGGCTTCTATACCTGATTTACTACAGCCTAAACGCCGTGCTCTCTCGTACATATAATCGTCTGGATGCTGCTCAACATCTTTCAATAAGGCTTCATTTGATATTTTAGTCGGTGCTTTATTTCTGGTGGTTTTAGGAACTAAGCTCTGCTGCCAGCTGTGAATCGAGCTTGTGCTAAGCTGATAAAAGTTAGCTGCTTCTCTAATGGTCATGCCGTCTTTAATGCTTCGTAACACTTGTTTGCGAAAGTCGATTGAATAGGTCATCGTTTATTTCACTAAATGAATTGGTTATAAATATTGTATCGGTTTTATATAAGATTGACTATATAAGCACCTTTAAACCCATTTATTTCTATAGACAATTTTTTCCCGATATGATGTATTGCTTGACTTGGGAATTCAAAAAATAGTTGTTCGCCAATAGCACGTAGCGCAACGGTTTGACCATTCTGATACTGCCACACATGGGTCATTTCATGTATAAAGAAATGCTTGCTGACATCTGAAGCTAAAGAAAAGTCCTTTTTATGTACTTTTGGCGCAAAATATATATTGCCATTAGGGGCAATAGCCATAGTGTCACCTTGGTCAGTGATGAACTTTTTGTCATAAATACGAACAGTATTGTAATCTATCGCGTTACCAAACATACTTCTGAGAAGGGTTATCTCGCCAGAGGTCAACTTCCTCCCAACATTAACTTCAATACATTTATTACCATTATTATCAGCTTTCGTTAAATGATAACTACCGCAGCTAATCTCTCGTCTTGTCATATTATTCATCCTTGTCTAGCAATAAATAAATATTTACTTCTGCTGAATCATTTGCCTGAATTATTTCAGTAAATCCCTCAGCATCAGTTTTGCCCTCAACGGATTTACCGTTATAATCTAAACGGTAATTGATATAGGCTAATGGAAGTTGGCTATGTTTATCCAGCAATTGAAATCTATCATCATAGATATCCTTATTTATATCGTTAAACATACTGCTCGGATCAGACTTCGGAAACTGTAAAGGCGCTGCCTGCGCAATACTGCCCACATCAAAGTCAGACTCCGCAAATGACTGCTGACTAGCAATTAGCTTAGCACCGCAGCTGGTGACATCGCCGCCACGTGCAATAGGCGCGCCATCAACAATAAAGGATGCATCACCACTAAGAATGGTGGTGACTTTTTTGCATTTTTTACAGATGACTTTATCGCCTTTACGCGATATTGGAATACCGTTGTGAGTGGTGTGCGGTGAGCCAGAGATGACCGTCCCACCGTGAGAGGTCTTTGCGCCGACTGTGATATAGGCTGCCATAGTGCTACCTTGCTTAAATGTCCAAAGTGTAGACTCTTAACTCGAGTCTATTATTTGCCTGACATTATAGATGGCTATAGCGTTAAATAACAAACTTAAGTTTATTTAAGGTATAGGTTATATAGCAGCAGTCGGAATTAGCATAAAAGCGTTCGAGTAATTAATTGAAATAAAAATTTGTATCTCTTTATTTATTATTAATAACGAGCAAAAATCTAACCTTTCATCTGCTCACTTAACCACTTAGAGACATCATCAATTTGCGCTGTCAATTCAGGATGCGCTCTACCTAATTCATCAAGCTTGGCTTTAATCTCATGCTTGTCATATTTAACATTTGTCAATGCCTCTTTTAACAGATCAATCAGCTCAACGTTTAGCGCATCAGAGAAGATAACTACCTCGCTAATCACTGCTTGTTTGACATCAAGATGCAAATCAATAATGCCCCAATCAAATCGCGTCTCGATATGATGGGTAAATTCAGGTGTCTTGCCAAAGCGCCAATCCCAATCCGCCATTTGCTGATAGTATTTATTTAGCGCTGGCTGTTTGGCGAGACTGGCTTCGTCCAATTCTTCTACTGGCGCAGTGTCGCCATGATATTCGCAAAACGCCTCGATAATCGCATTTGATAATATTTCGTGATTAATGTCTCCATTGAACTCAACCAAATTAGCAACGCGCGCACGCACCGATTTAATGCCTTTGGCTTTGAGTTTAAGCGGATGCGGATTGAGATAATCGCCTAGCTTTTGCATATTGGCATTCACTAGCAATGTGCCGTGATGAAAACTACGATCGGCAGCATGTTTAAAGGCGCTACCTGATATTTTTTTATCGCCGACTTGCATGTCGTTACGACCAGATAAGTCCGCGTCTATGCCTAACTTCTTTAGCGCATTGATGATAATGGTAAAGTTTGCGTCTTGGTCGTAGTCGTCTTTGGGCGATAAAAAGGTAAAGTTGGTATTGCCCAAATCATGAAATACCGCGCCACCACCACTCTGACGCCTTGCCAAAAACACATCGTCGGCTTCCATTTTATCGATTTTGCATTCTACCCATGGGTTTTGCGAGCGCCCAATGACCACGGTCTCGCTATTGCGCCATAAAAATAGTGTGTGCGAGTCGGGGTTGAGTGTGTTAAATATCCAATCCTCGGTCGCAAGGTTAAACCAAGGGTTGGTCACGGCAGATTTTAAAATTCGCAGTTTCATTAGTCGTCCTTTTTCTTGAATGAGTTTTCTAGAGTGAATATTATAAATAGATACTGTCATTGTTGCTGATGCGAGGTTTGAGTTCAATGGGTGTGTGGTAGGGAAGAGGATTTGAATATTTTGATTAGATTTTAAGAAGAAGTTTTTTTAAGTTTTTGAGGAGTGATTAGTTGTTGGAGCTAATCCTGCTATCCGCTTGTATCTAACTTGTCGATGGCGTGCGGACTAGTTCGTCTGGTGGCGTTCCTGTTGCCTCGATACCGCCCCCAGCCATAGTCCGCATCGCCATCGTCTGCGCTAGGATACCGCTGCTATCAGGGCTAAACCGCTCCCTAAGTTGACTATTGATATCTTAAAGCTTCACTTACTCCTATGCTATTATTAGGACTAAACTTAAGTAAACAAAAAACTATTTCGCTGAGTAAAGTCTTGAATGGTTTTAACGGAGAATGACGATGAATATTGAGCTAGCCCAACTAATCAGTGAGTTGGATAAGTCAGATGAAAAGATTACCGAGTCTTGTATTGCAACTAAGATTAATGAAGTTACAAAGGAAGATCTAAGCTCAGGATCTATTGCAGAGAGAATGGCATTTGGATTTTCTGAAGACTATAAACATAAACAGAGTGGTTGGGGCACTTACTTTGGTCCTATGATGGTATGGTTTGGAGATGATGGTAAGGCTTATGAAAGTCCTAGCATTTCTTCGATTACTGAAGAAGTTGTAGAACACTGGATAAGTAGATCACAAAGTACCTCTAACCCCGTATTAAAAGCACGTTATTGTGGCCTCATATGGGACCTTTCCAATGCTGCCATTGGTAAAAAACCTGATCATACTGTTGCTGTCAACTATGTAAACGCGCTTCTTGAAATAACAGATAAAGATCTTTGCAAGCACCCAACTGAAAGTATTAAAAAAATTACTAGAGCATATAAGGTTGCGTCTGGTTTAAATAATATCAGTCTAATAAATAGGTGTATTGAGAGTGCTATTAACTTAGAAGATCGTATAGCAGAGGACAGTAAAGCGGGACTTTGGGGGTTTTGCTTCGATCTTTTTGTATTAGGTAAGAGCAAGTATTTATCTGAGGATCAAAGAGAAAAATTGATAGAAGGTCTTGAGCAGCGATTAATGCGTCTTTCTAAAGATAGCTCTCCATGGGGGTGTGAGTCAGCAGGCGTCCGTTTAGCAGATTATTATAGGGTTAAAGGAAACAAAGAAGAAGCAACTCGAGTAATAAAGGTAGTTGGTAAAAGTTTCGAGGATGCGTGCGATAATGTGGCACCTATACAAGCTTCTTCTTGGTTGCAGCATGTACATGATATATATATTAGTTTCAATATGAAAAGTGATGCAGAGCGAATAACGAAAAAAATAACTGAGGTAGGTCCAGATGTTGTAGATAGTATGCAAGAGTTATCTCACAGCATAGAAATACCGAATGAACAGTTAGATGCCTATTTTGATTCAATGACAAATGGTGGTCTAGAAAATACGCTTATAAGAATTGGAGCACAATTTATTCCAAAGAAAGATCAAGTAGAGCAGCAGGTTTTGGAGTTAGCAAAAAACTATCCGTTGACAAACTTATTCACTAAGACGCTTCAAGATCATAAAGGAAGACCTATCGCAACTATTGGCAGTGTTGAAAACGACTTAGAGGGTAGTATAATTCACCAACTTTCTAGCAATTTAAATACTGACGCTTTTTTTCTCAGGCATTCGCTCAAAAAGGCTTTAGAGGTTTATGATATAAACGTGCAGGATTTGACTGACTTTATATTTAAGTCGCCTCTATTCGAAGAAACAAAGCAAGACATTATCCATGCAGGTTTAAGAGCATATTTAAACCAAGATTATATCTCAGCAATACATATATTAGTACCTCAGATAGAAGCTGCTATTCGTACGTTAGTTGAATTAACAGGAGGGGCAACTTTACGGTCTACTAGGCAAGGTGGATTACAGTTAAGAACCCTTGATAATCTGCTTAGAGATGAAAAAGTTGAAGAATGTTTCGGTATTGATCTATCTTTTTATTTTAGAATATTACTTACCGAACAGAGAGGTTGGAATATACGTAATGATGTATGCCACGCGATAAGCCCATCAGGAACATTCAATTGTTCTGTAGCAGATAGGATTATGCATGTAATTCTTTGTTTAGCGCAGGTAAGAGTGACAAACACATAAGAAGTTATCGCAATAAGAGCTGGTTAGAAGTATAAAAAACGCTCCTAATGAACTGAACCCCATAAGTT
>NZ_DKGQ01000046.1 GCF_002453355.1 Psychrobacter sp. UBA6766
CACTTGGTGTGTTAATCTAAGTTTTATCATCCAGATATAACCTCCTACATATTCTTCGCAGAAAAAACCCCCTAAATAATTAATACAGCTCGCAGAGCTTTTCTGTTTGTTTCACTCCATTGTTTTTAAACAAAAAAAAGCCTCACCTATCAACTAGGTAAGGCCATTAACTGCAGGCTTAGTTATAAAAACAACAACCCCAAACCAATCACAACGCCGCTGACAATCAGTACAATAACACAAAAGCCCATGATATCTTTGGCTTTGAGTCCAGCGATTGCCAATGCAGGCAACGCCCAAAATGGCTGAATCATGTTTGTCCAAGCATCGCCCCACGCCACTGCCATGGCAACTTTAGCCGGATCACTACCGAGCATTTCCGCTGCTTCCAACATGATTGGCGCTTGCACCGCCCATTGTCCACCCCCGGAAGGAACGAAAAAGTTAACCAGTCCTGCGCTTAAAAAGGCAAAAAGCGGCAAGGTTTCCACTGTTGAGACGTTAACGAACGCTTCTGACATCACCCCTGCCAAGCCAGAGGCCGTCATCATTCCCATAATGCCAGCATAAAAAGGAAATTGAACGATAATACCGCCTGCCCCTTTGACGGCCTCTTGAATAGCAATCAAATACTTACGCGGCGTTCCGTGGAATATAATCCCAAGGAATAAAAACATGAAGTTAACCAGGTCGAGCGTTAAGGCAAAACCATTTTGGACAAAATAATAAATGATAAAGGCAATACCCAATAAGCCGATGACCATGGATAAAATCCAGCTATTTTCTAAGCGTTCTGCTGGTGTCATCTCTGATTTTTCTGGAAGCGTTTCAATGATAGGATCTACGAGAAGTTTCGGATCGACGGTAACCGTATCTTCTTTTTTTGGCATCATTAGACGGTTTAGTAACGGGACGATAACTACTAATGCCGCGACGATAATTAAATTATAGCTGGCAAAAATAGTAGCACTCGTTGGAATCACGCCAATTTTATCAACGAATGGATGACCTTCTGTTGCAATGGATAACGGAATCGAACCAGAGAAACCTGCATGCCAAATGATAAAGCCAGAATACGCACTGGCAATAAGCAATCGGTAATCCACATTTTCGACACGTTTTGCTAATTCTTTTGCGAATAAGGCGCCAATCACCAAGCCAAAACCCCAGTTGATCCAGCTCGCGGCAAGAGATACCAAGGTAACCAATATAATGGCACTACTTGGCGACTTTGCAAAGCTTGCAAGTTTGCCCAGCCCTTTTTTAAATATCGGGCTACTTGCCAAGACAAAACCAGTGACCAACACCAGCACCATTTGCATCGAAAACGCCAGTAACGCCCAAAATCCTTCGCCCCAAAACGCCACCATCTGTATTGGTGAGGAATCAGTTAAACCTAATCCCATGCCAAAAATAACCAATGTTAAGATAATGACAAACAAAAATGGATCGGGTAAATATTTTTCCATTAGGCTATTCGAGAAGCGTGTAATCCCTTTCATTTTTAAACTCCCTTTTTTATTTACATTTGCACCTCTTTTCTCATCCTAATGTTACCTTATTCTTACTATCTTAGCCCGCTTATATGACTATTAGTTGCACTACAGACATGCCTAAAAGTTAAGTTAAGCATCCTGACTGGCTTGTTAATGAGTAAAAATCAACTATAGTTAACTGAGTTACTGTCAACTTGAATCACCGTCAACTTGAATTAATTTGGTTTAATTGCTTTTAAATGTTCTTTGATATCACACCACTGATTAGACGCTTGTCCTTATAACTCAACGAACTGGCCCAAACTTTCTTTTTTGGCCTTTTGAGCAATCTTTAAAGCAACGGCAGCATCGAAGCTTGCAGCGCCGACCGACTTAAAGAGTGTGATACCTTTATCGGCATTTAGGTCAATACTGACTTTTTCATTGACTAAATCACTTAGCGTCCCCGTCAGCTTATCCCACGACCAGGTACTATCATCGTCTTCATGAGCTTGTATCAAATCGCCCGCTTCATGAAAGCCGCCCCCGGCATCGTCGATAATGACAGCACTGCTGGCCTCTATCACCGAGTTGCTGACTTCCTTCATCGATGCTTGATAAGCACCCACTGCATTGATATGAGCGTCCGCCTTTATCTGCGCCGCTTCGAACAAGCCTGTCGTCGCTCGCGTTGCCAAATTGATAATATCGGCGTCTTTAATCGCTACGCCAATATCGTCGCAGACCTTAAAATCAACGTGCCACTGAGGGTAGTCTTTTTCAAATTTATCCTGAAACTGATGTGCCGTCTTTATGGTTCTGTTCCAAAGGTTCACTTGCTGGATGTTTGGACGCACAGTAAGGATAGCATTAAGCTGCTCATACGCCATGCCGCCCGTCCCTACCACTGCTGCCACACGACTATCAGGATTGGCTAAATATTTAGTGGCGATGCCAGACAGTGCCGCAGTGCGTACTTGGGTGATATAAATCCCATCCAAAAAGGCCAGCATCTCTCCTGTCTCATTGTCTGAAACCGTGATATTGGCCACGGTTGTTGGTTTATCACGCTTAGGATTATCTGGGCAGATATTGACCAGCTTGACGACTGCGAATTCGTTAGCACCATCAAATACCACTGCTGGCATGGATAAATGGCTGCCAGAACTCTTTGTACTGCTTTCCTCAAAGGTTGGAATGACAAGGCGCTCAGGCGTCTTTACCCAGGTTGGATGCGCGCCTTGAACTTTGAGTAACGCTTCAATAGCGTCAATTGCCATTGACATGGTCAGCTGTTCTTTTACTGTCTGCATATCTAAAATTCGCATAATTATCCTTACCCTGCCCTGTAGTTTTATTACTTAGATTAACACACCAAGT
>NZ_DKGQ01000030.1 GCF_002453355.1 Psychrobacter sp. UBA6766
ATCAACCTCACGTCGATAAGCGTTTTTTATTCTTTAATAGAAAATTAGAATAAAAATAGAAAACTATAATAAATAACTATAAAGCTCTCATTTAAAAAATGTTACTTAATAAGAGATAGCTGATAGCAGACATCGAGGCCGCCGCAGGCAGGGTAATCACCCATGCCAAACCAATAGGCTTCATCAGCGCCCAATTGGTATCTCGATTGACCATACCGATACCAAGAACTGCACCAACTAGCGTATGCGTACTCGATACAGGCAAACCCATGGTAGATGCGCCCATAACGACAGCAGCAGCGGCTAATTCCGCTGAGAAACCCGACGCAGGATGCATTTTCGCTAAATTGGTGCCGACGGTTTGGATGACTTCTTTACCGATAAACCAAAGTCCAACGATCAACGCCACACCAAAGGTCAGCATCACCGCAGCCGGTACCGCAGCTTCGGTTGCAATGTTATTGGTACGAATGACATCCATAATGGCGGCAAAAGGGCCGACGGCATTGGCGATATCATTTGAGCCATGACTAAAAGCAAAGGCTGACGCGGTAAAAACTTGCATCCAGCTAAACATGATAAACGTGGCTTTGGTTAAATCTTCTTTATGCTTACCGCGAATACTCTTGGTATAAATAAAGGTCGCAAGCCAGACCAGCGCTGCTATCATGCCCATGATAAAAAAGCCTTGCAGCGTTGTCATGTTACTATTGACATTCTTGAGACCCTTAAAGACGACCAGTGACGTCATGACCGCACCGCCAGCACCAGCAATGAGCGGTACCCATTGTTTAAGGGCTTTTAGGGTATCAAGGCTACTACGTTCGTGCTCAATTTCATAAAGCTGTTTGTAATAATCGGTCTCTAAATCCTCAACGTCGCAATCATCATCTTTATAGATTTCTTGATCACGCAGCATCGCTGACGTATACGCCAGTTGTTCTGATTCTGTCAAACTTTCCAAATACTCTTTGTGATTGTGCTTTAAGGTTTTTTTCTCGCCTTTTAGCGTCGCAATATGCGCCTCGGTTTTATCATTATATTCAATGATATTTTTCTTAATCTGTCCGTATAATAAGTAAGAAAAAAAGCCACCTAGTAGCGGCGATATGACCCAAGAGATAGCAATCGTTCCAATCGTGCTCCAATTCACGGCTGACAATGCCATATCTGTACCACCTAAGGTAATACCTAGCACAACAGAGCTACCAACAACGCCGCCGATAATGGCGTGCGTGGTCGAAACCGGCAGACCTTTTTTGGTGGCAAATAACAACCAAAACGCTGCTGCAATGAGCGCTGAGAGCATGACATAAATAAACTGGTTAGGTGATACTGATAAACCATCCAGATCAACAATGCCGCTGCGAATGGTATCGGTGACTTCACCGCCCGCCAAAACCGCGCCTGACACCTCAAATATCGCCGCGATACCCAAGGCTTGAGGGACAGTCAACGTCCCTGCCCCTACTGAGGTTCCAAAGGAGTTGGCGACGTCGTTACCACCGATATTGAATGCCATAAAGACACCAAAAGCCGTCGCTACAATAAATAGCGCCGTCTGCTGATGCATGGTGTAATCTAGACCCCACCATAAAAAGTAAGCGGTCATCGCAATCAGTAAAATGGCAAAAAATAGATTGATTCTCATAGAACCGACTGCTTTAGTTGGTCCTCTAGAACTGCTGCTAATACCCATACGTTGATACGTCCTGCGTAAGCTGATTGAAATTATAGGTGATTGATAACATTGCGGCGCTATTGATAGTGTTGTTTTAACCACCCAACATTGTGATAGCTCGTACGCAACGTGTGTTTGAAATAACAGTTTGAAAATTAGCTTGTATTTCTTTCTTAAACTTCTGTTTTACAAATGGATTTAAATGACTGTCTTGCAATATATTATTAGTATAGCGACCTGAGAATTTTGCATGATTATTCATTCTTATTCTTAAGGTCGCTTGCTCACAATAAATACATCAGATAAAAACCATCACGCAACATGTCATAAAGCCGCAAGTGGTATTGCCAAATCGTCCGATTACAGCATCCTGCGGCTTAGTTTCTTCTAGTAATAGCATTGGTTGTGACAAATCTGTTGGTAATAATCAAAGTGCTTATATAGAGAAGGTCCTATCCGGCTACTCGGATATTTCAGTAAAAAGCCAAGTTATAAGACCAAATTATTACGCGCCTATTATATTAAATATAGACACATAATGCATGATGATATTGCAAGATTTGTAACTGCACAAACACTGCTCAGAAAAGCCATCAACTTAGTGAAAAATTGTTGTCAAATTTTATAAATTTGCTGAGTAAAAAGAACAGTAACCATCAAACATCCATGGTTTTTTCATCTCTGTGAGCCTTTACCAATCAATTATATTTGTCTTTAACTTTCAATCTTAGAAAGTGCTGCAGATAACTGATCAATCGCATGGTCCAACACATCCAAACGCGCTTGCCGTTTTTCATTAGTCGCGATGATGGCCCAAGGTGCGTCCTCTGTATCGGTACGTGCCAGCATATCGGTGGCCGACTGTACATAATCCGACCATTTGTCACGATTGCGCCAATCGTCATCGGTCAGTTTGAACTGCTTGTGCGGAGTATCATCACGCGCTTCAAAGCGCTCAAGCTGTTCTTTTTTATCAATAGCCAACCAATATTTAATAACTATTGTCCCAGCTGCTACCAAATCGGCCTCAAAGCGATTGATTTCATCATAGGCGCGCTGCCATTCTTCATTGGTAGCGAAGCCTTCAATACGCTCAACCAATACTCGTCCGTACCAAGTACGGTCAAAGATAGCAATACGACTGATACGATCGGTTTGCTCGTTTGGAAGCTTGGTCCAAAACCGCCATAAATAAGGGTGTTGTAACTCATATATCATCGGCGCGCCAATATTATAAATTTGATATTCACGGGGGTCGAGCGGCGCCACTAACCTTTTAATGGCGCCGCCCTTACCAGCAGCATCCATTCCTTCAAAAGCAAATACCACATGCCGACCTTGACGCGCCCTTAGCAATTTGGCTAGATGCGCTTGCTTATCTGCTAATGCGTCATGATATTTATCCTTATCTATTTCGTTGCCATCGATATCTGTTAAGGTTTTAGGTATGGTGACAGGGTCAAATTTTGTCATCTTTTTTGACTTTCCACTTGCGGCTTTACTGCTTGCGGCTTTACTGCTTGCTTCTTTACTACTTGCTAATGCGGTTTGCATTGCCTGCAATACTTCATGACAAAAATGAGTAGCCGCTTGTGATTTATCAGTACCATCGATAATACTCCAATCATCTTGCTGTCGTAATAATGCGATCGCTACCTCATTAAAGGTCTCGACGACCTTTTTGCTGTTCCAATCAACTTGATATAAAAATTCTGGATCTGCTTCATCATCATTAAGCCGCTCATGCAGTGTGTCGATATCGACATGAAACCAACATTTGAGTAGTTTGGTTTGGTTAGCAGCAAGATCTTGCTCAAACGCTTGTAATTTAGTCAGCGCTTCTCGTAGGTAGTCTTGCCATTGACCGATGGGTAACTCCTTAACTTTCGTAAACTTTTTATCTCTTAGCTTTTTACTCTCGTTGTGTTCTTTTTTATGGTCGCTAGTTTCTTCATTTTTACCATCTTTCTTATTGTCATTATCTCGGGTTGCCATCCTCATGACGTTGTAAAGCAAATCAGCGTACCAGTTACCGAAGTACACCATGACATCGCCGTGTCGCGGCAGCGCTTTGGTATGCGCTTGCCAAATTGGTTGATACGCCAACGGACCATAACCGATGGTTGCCTCTACTTTAAGTAAACGCGGGTCAACCCATTGCCGCAGTTGCGTGACCGCCGTGCCCTTTCCTGCTTGTTCCATCCCGTTAACCAGCACCAAGAGTCCTGTTGGTTTATTGATGGTTGGCGGTGATTGTTGCCGCGTGGCTCGCAAGGCAAATTGGGCATTAACCAAAGCCAATCTAAGGGTATCTTTATCCATCGAAAACTGGCTGAGCGGATTGGGCGTTAAATGTTTGCGGGCAACTGCCTCGCTAAATTGCGCACTTACCGCTTGTGGCGTTTCAGGTTCAGTCGTATTATTGTTTTTGCCCATAACTGGAGTCCTTCCTTAATTAAAAGCATGATTGAAAACTTATGAGCTTAATCATAGCATTGAGTAAATATAGTAAATAACGCTGCTATGTAACAGTTTGGCATTTGTATTCTGCGTTATTTTCTTTTAAGGTGAACACAATTTTGTGCGCCTGCTTTAATAGTTACCCAAAGTACAACCCCTTAGCATTACCTAGAATTTTTATCATCAAAATGATTGCCATTTTTACTTTTTATAGGAAGACCCTCCATGTCTGCTTTAGCCAATTTACAACAGCACTTAAACCGTTTTTGGGCGCTGCCACATCATGAAAATGCTGCCTTAAATACTAAGCTTAAAGAAGTGCAAGCATGGCAACAAGCCCGTATTAAAAAGACACATAGTGCGCTATTTGAACAACCAAAAAACAAACCGATGGCAGAGTATTTTTTGACGCAGCTGTATGGTGGTGATGAATTTAAAGTGTTGGCAGAACAGCTAGGCCGCATCCTTCCCAAAGCCAAGAAATTGGAACGCCTTGCTAAAGAGGCTTCTTTAGAAGCGGGTAGCATGGGCATTCAAGCGTCTATCTTGGCCATCGAGTTGGATTTACATTTGGCCGAGTGGTTAGTGGCTCAAGATTTACCCGTTAATGAAGAAAACATGCTTGCTGCTTACCGTGCTGTCGATGAAGCAAACGAGCGCCGCGTACAAATTAATAATCTAAAAGAAGTCTGCTATCGTACCGATAAAGATTTGAACTCGTTTATGCTCAAAAAAGCCTTTGGCCTAGCCAAAGGCGCGGCTTATCGCCATAACTTTCAACCGCTTTACGACTTTATCGATTCAGGCTTTAAAGCAATGAAGCCATTAAAGAGCGTGAGCAGCTTTATCGAACCGTTTTGTGAGCGTGAGCTTAAGATTATTGACGAGGTTCATGACACGGATAATGGCGGTAAGCCAGCAGCGTTTGGTGTATGATAGGAACAATAATACCTGTGACTAACTGCGCGGTATGGTGATTAAATAGGGTTTAAACAGCATTTACTCAGTGTTTAAGTTTAAACCCCGCTCAAATACGCCATCATAAAAATGAATACATAAAAATGAATAATAGGATAATGCGATGACTGATAACTCTAATAACAACCCTAGCCAAACTGATCAAACTCATACCAATAGCCCAACTTCTCATGGCCATTTACAAGATAAACTGGTCAAAGATAGTATTGCCAACAACCAAAACATTACCGATCAAGTAAAAGCACGTCAAAGCTATGGTTCTAGTGCATCGCTTAATGCAAATGCCGAAGTCGACAACAGCAACCATAATGACTTTACCCAAGTTCAAGACTTGCCAACTGGAACGCCACAAGGCCAACAAACGACTATGCCAAACACGATAAACAACAGCACAAGCACGACTTCCCCGCAAGCTCAAACCACCAAACAAACCCTTTTTAACCAGCGTGATGACATAAATAATCCGCATACGCTCGATACCGATGGCAATGAGCAAACCCATTTTGGTTATAAGACGGTCAATAAAGCCGAAAAACAAGCGCGTGTTGCCGATGTTTTCACCTCAGTTGCTAAAAAATACGACATTATGAACGACTTAATGTCATTTGGTATTCATCGCTTGTGGAAGCGTTATGCCATTAGTTTATCGGGCGTTCGTTCGGGTCAACACGTTCTCGATATTGCAGGTGGTACGGGCGATTTGGCCAAAGTTTTCAGTCGTGAAGTTGGTAAAAATGGTCATGTGGTGTTATCAGACATCAACGCCGCCATGCTAGAAGTTGGCCGCGAACGCCTTATCAATGCTGGCTGTAACAACGTTGATTTTGTCCTCGCCAATGCTGAAACACTCGCGCCTTTTGATGATGAAAGCTTTGATTTGGTGACCATTAGCTTTGGTCTTCGTAATGTCACGGACAAAGATGCAGCGCTAAAAGCCATGTATCGCGTCCTTAAACCAGGCGGTCGATTATTGATTTTAGAATTCTCAAAACCTGTCTTTGAGCCATTATCGAAAGCCTACGATTTGTATTCATTTACCGCCTTGCCAATTATGGGAAAGCTGGTTGCCAACGATTCTGAAAGCTATCAATACTTGGCAGAGTCAATTCGTATGCACCCTGATCAGCAAACGCTTAAGCAGATGATGCAACAAGCGGGATTTGAAAACTGTGATTATCATAATTTGACGGCTGGTATCGTTGCGGTACATCGTGGTTTTAAAGCTTAATAATAGTTTTAGAGCTTGATTATAAAAAGTATGGCGATAAAGTAATTACTATCTATCGATGATCACTTTTAACCTTTATGTTAGCTTTGATAAACGATGCGCTGTTTTCAGGCGCTTAACTAAATATACGAGAGCCTTATGCTGACTGTCTTACTTTTGGCGGGTGCCGAAAAGCTGATTAATATTGCCATCGCCAGCGATGAAATCACCAAAACCGGTCTAGCACCGCTTGCGGGTAAAGTATTGCGTTTAAATATAGCAATACCTGAGATTCATTTAGACGTATTATTTACTGATGAGCGTTTGCGTTTTGAGCCAGTCACCACTGAAAGCGTGTTTGAGCCAAACGGCAGTATGGAAGAGCGTCAAAAAGCCAGTTTAAATAAATCGCGAATCGGTCATAGCCGTCCGGACTGCGTTGTGACCGTTGACAATCCAGCCCAACTGCTCAATCTCATGCGCGGCACTGAAGGTAATTTACCTATCGCTGGTGATTACAAAGTGCTGATGCAGCTGAAACAATTGGTGGCAGGATTTGATCCTGACGTCGCTGGTCAGCTTGAGCCATTTATCGGAAAGCCAATGGCCAGCCAGTTGCATCTACTAATATCACAGCTAAAGAGTAGCTGGCGTCACAGCGCCAAACGCGCGTTTGACGATGTCAGCGACTGGGCTAACGATGTGGCAGGCAATAGTGCCCCTGACCCGATGGAAGCGGCTGAAGTGAATGATCTAAAGCAGCAACTATTAAAGCTGCGAGCGGATGTCGAGCGTGAAGAGGCGAGGCTTGCGGCAATAAAAGATGAGCAGGCACATTTAATCAATAATAGATAATAATAAATAGTTGCTTTGACTGCTTAAATACTAACTATAAACAGTCCTAGACCCTGCCCTATTTTTGACTTTTTTAGAGTACCCATACCCCATGCTATTATCTCATCGTGCCCGTTTATTTGAGCTTTGGCGTATTGCCGCTACGTATCGTATTGACACCCATCTTTCTATTGAAGAAGCGCCGCAGCTGCAACCTTTGGCGCGTTTCATTCGCTTACATCCCGCTGCCTGGGGTAAAAAACACCAACCAAACGCCATCAAGTACGCGCTTGAAGATATGGGAACGTTATTTTTAAAACTCGGGCAATTGCTATCGACGCGTCGCGACCTGGTGCCGCCTGAGATTATCGAGCAATTGGTGCAGCTGCAAGATAAAGTCAAACCTTTCGACGTTGACGTTGCCATTGCTCAAATCCAAGACCCTAAACAGGGCCTTGGTCAATCTATTGACACGTTATTTGCCCGTTTTGATGTTAAACCGTTAGCAGCAGCCTCCATCGCCCAGGTTCATACTGCCGCATTGCATGATGGTCGTGAAGTAGTGGTAAAGGTGGTTCGCCCTGATATTCGCAGCACTATTGTCTCTGATTTTGAACTGCTACGTGAGCTTGCCAATTGGGCATCGGCTCGTATCGAAGCGGCGCGCGCCGTTCATATCATCGATATTGTCGAAGATTATCGTCAAGTGATGCTAAATGAGTTGGATTTAACGTTAGAAGCCGACAACACCACTCAAATGCGCAATAACTTCTTGGGTTCGGCATTGATGTATGTGCCAGAAGTTTATGATGCGGCTAAAAACGTCATGGTCATGGAACGTATCCAAGGCGTCCCTATTTCGCAGGTCGAGGTGTTTGATAAACTGGGTTATGACCGAGCAACATTGGCAGAAAAAGGCTTAACGATATTTTTTACTCAAGTTTTTCGCGATAACTTTTTTCATGCCGATATGCATCCAGGAAATGTGTTTGTAGAAACGCCACCAGTTAAAACGTTAAACAGTGACGTGACAACGGCTGAGCTTGGCTACGAGCCGCGCTATATTGGTCTTGATTGCGCCATTATGGGCACTTTGTCAAAAGATGATCAGCTTATCGTTGCGCGGATGCTATTGGCGGTGATGAATAATAACTTTACGGCGATGGTTGATATCGTTAGCCGCGCAGGTTGGATACCGCCCAATACCGATAAACATGCATTAATGCGGGATATGAAACGCACTGTCGGCCCAATGCTACAAAAATCTATTAATGACATTGATTTTGCTGGTGTGTTGATGCAAATTTTAGACATTGCGCGTCGTCACCATATGAGTATTCCACCGCAATTAATGCTTCTGCTAAAAACTTTGGTACATGTTGAAGGGCTTGGTCGCGACTTATATCCCGACCTCGATATCTGGTCGCTTGCCAAGCCAATCTTAAGTGGCTGGATTAAAGAGCAGCTAGATCCGATGCGTAATTTACAACAGTTACGTCAGCAATTGCCTGAGATTTTATTATCAACAACTGACATTCCTAAGTTATTAGACCAAGGCTTACAAAGCCTTGCCTCTCAAGGCTCGCGCCAAGACAGTCAGCTACGAGAAATACAGCAAATCCGTGCTGATATGCTCAATGACCGTCGCCGCGATTGGCTGGCACTGGCTGGTTTTGTTACCTTTATTGCTATTGCAACGCAGGTCGGTTGGTTTGCGCCTATTTTTTATCTATTAGCAATTTTCGTGGTTATATGGCGAGTATTGGCCTAGATTGTTGATATTTTAGTGGCAAACGCTCCCTAGAAAGCGTGATGAATGTTTCCCTATTATTTAATAAGCTCTCATGCACTTTAATTGCTCTTGAACGACAGTTAAAGTGAATGAGGGCTTAACTTTTTATCTTATTTAATCCCATTATTTTAGTTAAAAAATCTTCTATATAAAGGAGTTATTATGTCAACTCTAGCGTCTACATCCACGTTACCTTTACCTACCAGCACGACCGTAAAACCAAATCATAGCGCTGCTATTACTACCCTGCAAGCTCGCTTTGGCAAACAACTCAGTGTCAATCGAACCATACGCGAACAGCATGGCCATACCATGACGTGGCTTGCCAACCAGCCGCCTGATGCCGTGTTAACAGTACAAGATAAACACGAGGTCGCTGCCGCTGTTGCGATTTGTAATGAGTATCAGATGCCAGTAATTGCTTTTGGTATTGGCTCGTCTTTAGAAGGACAGTTAAATGCTCCTTATGGCGGACTGTGTATCGACATGCATGCCATGGATGCGATATTGCAGGTCAATAGCGAAGACTTGACAGTGACCGTACAGCCGGGGGTGACACGTGAGCAATTAAATCATTATTTGCGCGACACAGGATTGTTTTTTCCGATAGATCCAGGTGCCAACGCCAGTATCGGCGGCATGGTTGCTACTCGCGCTTCTGGTACTAATGCCGTACGTTATGGCACGATGAAAGATGTGGTACTCGCGCTTGAGGTGGTCACTGCCAATGGCGATATCGTTCGGACAGGAACACGCGCAAAAAAATCTGCCGCGGGTTATGATTTAACACGATTAATGATTGGATCAGAAGGGACGCTTGGTATCGTCACCGAAGTCACGCTTAAGTTATTCGGAATCAGTGAATGTATCGGCAGTGGTATTTGTCATTTCCCAACGATTGAGGCCGCTTGTCAGGCGGTGATGCTCACCATCCAGATGTGCTTACCTGTCGCTCGAATTGAGCTGCTTGACGCGGTGCAAATTAAAGCCTGTAATCAATACGCCAATCTTGATTTGACTGAGACACCAACGTTATTTGTAGAATTTCATGGCACAGACGCAAGTGTCGCTGAACAAGTACAAATATTTGCCGATATCATTGAAGAGTTCGGCGGTACAGATTTTGCTTGGGATACCAATGAATCCGAACGTAAACGTCTTTGGCAAGCACGGCATAATGCTTATCATGCCAGCTCCGCTCTCAGACCTGAAGCCAGCGCTTTATCGACTGATGCTTGCGTTCCCATTTCGCGTTTAGCAGAATGTGTTAGCGCCACGGCAAAAGATATCGAAGCGTCGGGTATGATTGGCCCTATCGTCGGTCACGTCGGTGATGGTAATTTTCATGTTTTATTATTGGTCGATACCAATAATCCTGAAGAGATCGCCACCGCTGACGGTATCATCAGCCGCTTAGCGAGCCGCGCGATAGAGATGGATGGTACTTGTACGGGTGAGCACGGCATCGGACAAGGTAAGCAAAAATACATGCAGCAAGAGCACGGTAATGCGTTGGCGCTAATGCAAGCGATTAAATCTGCCCTTGATCCCAAAAACATCCTGAATCCTGGAAAAATATGGCCTGAAACGTTACCGACTATTTAATAAAATTATTAATAACAAAGCAAAAAAAATGCGCCTCCTTTTAATTCCTTAATCAAAAGTAGGCGCTTTTTTTAAGTTTCTTAGATTAACACACCAAG
>NZ_DKGQ01000020.1:0-79335 GCF_002453355.1 Psychrobacter sp. UBA6766
AATTGAAGACACGCCCTAGTCAAAAAGATACTGATAACAGTAAAAATAACAGTGAGCATTAACTATAACCCCTTCCCTACTTCCAAGCCAATGGTTACTGATAATCACGCATACTCAAAATTTTTAAAGCTTAAACTCCTCAATACCTTTCTTTCTTGCGCATCTAATCATAAAAATACCTAGCTAAATTTATAACTCATCAGTATAAAAAGTGTGAACAAATCTTGCGTAAATAATTCGCTTATTTTTAAACATTCATTTAATATATATCTTATGGAAGCCAATTTAAAAGCTCACTCTTTTTACATTTTCACTCTTCTATTATTTATCTAAATGCTGATTTTTACTTTCCAGCATTATCGAAAGTAGATGACAAAGAATCATAAAAATCGAGCTTTGTTAAATGAGCCACTTATTTTCAATTTTTGGAGAGCCTTATGCGTCTTTTTAACTCTACAACCTCTCAACCTCACGCTCTTGCCTATTCTAAGCTTGCCATAGCTTGTCTTCTTGCCCTTGGTATGGTAGGAATGGCCGGTTGTGATAAGTCAGCCCCTGACAAGGCGACAGCAGAAACCACTCAAACGACAAAAGACAGCAAAGCGCCAACGACCAAAAATGGCGAGCTACCAGTGATTGACGCTGTTCTCACCCACGCGCCTGAGGTGCCACCGCCTATCGATCGTGACTATGCGGCAAAGGTCATCGTAAAAATGGAAACGGTAGAAAAAACCATGCGTTTAGCGGATGGCGTTGAATATAACTTTTGGACATTTGGCGGTCAGGTTCCAGGGCAGTTTATTCGCGTTCGTCAGGGCGATGAAATTGAGTTTCATTTGTCAAACCATCCTGACTCTAAAATGCCGCACAATATCGACTTGCATGCGGTGACAGGCCCAGGAGGGGGTGCCGCTTCTTCGTTTACCTCTCCTGGTTATACGTCAGAATTTAACTTTAAAGCCTTAAAACCAGGTTTATACGTCTATCACTGTGCGGTAGCGCCCGTTGGAATGCATATCGCCAACGGTATGTATGGTCTGATTTTGGTTGAGCCAGAAGAAGGCTTACCAAAGGTTGACCGTGAATTTTATGTCATGCAGGGCGATTTTTACACCAAAGGCAATTACGGCGATAAAGGGCTGCAACCTTTTGACATGGAAAAAGCGGTGAAAGAGCAGCCAGACTACGTGTTATTTAACGGTTCAGTAGGCGCGCTCACTGGTGAAAATTCGCTAAAAGCGAAAGTTGGTGAAACGGTTCGTCTATTTGTTGGAAACGGTGGCCCTAATTTGGTGTCATCATTCCACGTGATTGGTGAGATTTTTGATAAGGTCAATATGGAAGGTGGCACTGCTGAAAACCATAATGTTCAAACCACCCTTATCCCTGCCGGTGGTGCAGCCATTACTGAGTTTAAGGTGGATGTCCCAGGCGAACTTGTGATGGTTGACCACTCTATTTTCCGGGCATTTAACAAAGGTGCGCTTGGTATCATCGATGTCAAAGGGGCAGAAGACAAGAAAATATATTCAGGAAAAGTACGCGAAGATGTCTATTTACCTGAAGGCTCAGCGGCACAAAGTCTTGGTAAAACCAATGCGCCTGCGCCGGTCGTGACTGCTGCTAACAAGCAAGAAAGAATTAAAATGGGTGAGTCTATTTACGCTAGCAACTGCGCGGCTTGTCACCAATTAAATGGTGCTGGTATACCAAAAGCCTTCCCACCATTGGCCAAGTCTGACTACCTCAACGAAGACCCCAAACGCGCCGTCAATGCTATCTTGCATGGCTTGACTGGTAAGATTACCGTCAATGGCGAAGATTACGACAGTGTCATGCCAGCCGTTGCCTTAGATGACGAAAAAATCGCCAACGTCGTCACCTATATCATCAACAGTTGGGGCAACAAAGGTGGTGAAGTGACGCCAGAAGAGGTCAAAGCCGCTCGTAAATAATAGGATTTTAGACAGATACTACTGACTGTCCGATAAAGATACTGTTAAAAAACAGGGTTATCGGACAGTCTTTTCACAATAGACACTTTCGTCAAATAACCAAATATCGTTACGTTAGAACGGTGTCTGACTCAATAAGCGTTTGGCACCGTCCTCTTTTTGGTTTACTAGGAGATTAGTTATGTTATGGACTTACATCACTAACACTCGCAAAAGCAACACTCGCAGCATTCACAAAAACAAAACGTTAAAAATTAACACTCGGAAGATTGTGGATACGACTGCTCGCCCGCTCACACTGTTATTGGTCATTAGTGCTCTTAGCGTAACAACCGTCTTTGCGTTTATAAGCGCGCAAGCGCAAGCAAAAGAGCTGACCATTCAGTCCGGTACTTATCGTCCGTTATATTTGAGCAAAAATTCACCATTGGTGGCAGTCGATACATTTAAAATTGATGAGCTACCAGTCACGAATATACAGTTTTATCAGTTTTTAAAAGAAAACCCGAAATTTCGCCAACGTGCCATTGCACCTATTTTTGCCGATTCTGGTTATCTAAAGCACTGGATCAATACCAAAGATATCTCTGTGCCTAGAAAGGCTGATTTTCGTAAGCCTGTGGTCAATATGTCATGGTATGCCGCTAATCAGTATTGTCGCTCTCAAAACAAGCGCTTACCAACGGTTGAGCAGTGGGAATATGTGGCGCAAGCCTCTACCAGCAATAAAAATGGCAGCTTAGAGGCTGGCTACAATCAGCGCATACTAGACTGGTATGGTAAATCTGCTGGTAGTAAAGACCAACTTGCGGATATTGGACAGACCCCAGCCAACTATTGGGGCGTCAAAGACATGCACGGCTTGATTTGGGAGTGGACAGAGAATTTTAACAATAGCTTAGTCACTGGCGAATCACGAGCTGACAGCAGCCTAAACCAGCAGATGTTTTGCGGCTCGGGGGCAGCAGGGGCAGTTGACCCAAGCGATTATGCAGCCTTTATGCGTTATGGCTTTCGCTCAAGCTTAGAAGCAAAATACACGGTCAGCAGCCTTGGTTTTCGCTGTGCTAGTAATTAATTTTTCTCGATGCAGCGCCCTACTTTTTATTCTCAATTGATGTGCATAGCCTTTAAGGATTGACTTATGAAAACAATAAAAACCATTCAAAATACAACAGTGCGAAATATGACAACTCATCCATGTATTCATACTATCAAATTGACTTTGACTGTTGGGCTATGTATCGGCTTACTCGCCTGTAGCAATCCTGACGCACTTAACTCAGCAGCGACGCAAGGCAATCAGGCCAATGCTACTTCTGAATCTAAAGTCGCGGCAGATGCCCATCATGATATGAAGGGCATGGATCATCAACAGATGAATCATACAGATATGAATGCGCAAGAACCAGCAGAAGCGCTCGGGCAAGATTATTCTATCTATCAAGTAGGTGGTGACTGGACAGACCAAAATAGCAATACTTTCGAGCTTGATAAACTTCAAGGTAAAAATCAGGTGGTAGTCATGGCTTATACCAGCTGTCAGCATACTTGCCCTGTTTTAGTGCAATCTATGAAACAGATGTATAAAGAGATGACACCAGAAGCGCGCAGCCAAACGGAGTTTTTATTGGCGACATTGGATACTGAGCGCGATACCGTTGATGTTATGAAAAACTTTGCTGAGCACAATGAGCTTGGTGATAATTGGCGCTTGATTCGTAGCAATGAAGCCAGTACCCGTGTGCTTGCTAACACCTTAAATATCAAATATCAATTTGCTGATAATGGTGATATTAACCACTCTAACTTGATTTCTGTACTAGATAAAGACGGTCGCTTGGTCGCACAAGGCGTTGGTGTCGCAGACTCTGGTATTCAGCCTTTGATTGAGTATTTAAACACTCACAGCTAACGCTTAAAATGTATTACGCTTAAAATGTATTACGCTTAAAATACATTCCTCTCAAATAAGATAGTCAAAGCCACAGTGTTAATTTTCATTCAATTTTAAATCTCTTTTTGAGTATCACAAAGGCAAGAAAACACCGCTTATCTGATAACAGACAAGCGGTGTTTTTAATGGAATCATCGGCTATATTTTTAGCTCTATAGCAGCCGCATTACAAAAAAGTGTGGATTTTGGTGGAGCTTACCCGTTGTAGCTATCGATACAGAATGTGCCAATCGAGCATAGCCTTAAGGGCTTATAGTTTCACTCTTAAAGTCACTTTCATCTATGTAAATGATGACAAAATCGTCAGCCATATTTTTTTTCAGGTGATTGCATATTAAAAATATAAACTATCTTTGCAAAGAGCTCGGTAAAGCCTAACGCTTTAATGTTGCAATGACTATATTTGAGGTAAGATGATAGCCAACGATGGGTTGTTTTAGATTTGATTAAGAAGTAGATTCTTGTAGTATTTTTACCGAAAACAAAGTTTCCATAAAAATAGGCTTATCAAAGGTTAAGGGCAAAACTAAGGACAGATTATGATAACGGAAGAGCATGTTTTGGCTTGTATCGATGGCTCGGCGGTAACTGGGTCGGTATGTGATTATGCTGCGTGGTACGCAGAGAAGCTGGACATTTCGGTGGCATTGTTACACGTCAGTGATGTGGCAGCTTCGATCAGACGCGATTTATCTGGCGCCATTGGCATTAACAGCCGACAGTTTTTACTCGATGAGTTATCTGAACTCGATGAGCAAAGGGCGAAAGTCGTGAACAGCTACAGCAATGCGCTAGTACAAGATGCAAAAAGTCATATTCAAAGCGGCTTTAAAGGTATGAATGTTTGCATTTATCAGCGCCACGGTAAGCTGCTGCCAGCAATTGAACATTTTCAAGAAAAAAATCGCGCCATCGTTATGGGACGCCGCGGTGAAGACCACAAAAACAGCCGCATCAATATCGGTAGTCAAATCGAAACGGTTGCCCGCGCCTCAAACATACCCGTGTTGATTTGTTCAGAGAAGTTTAAAGAGCCGCAGTCGTATATGGTGGCATTTGACGGTAGTAAAACGGCGATAAATGCCATACAGATGCTCGCAAAAAGCAACCTTTTAAAAAGTTTGCAAGGCCATCTCGTGATGGTCGGCCATGATAATGAAGCGTCTAAGACAAGCCTCGACAATGCTGCTTCGCAACTGAAGACAGCAGGGTTTAATGTCGATGCTCATCAGCTCTCGGAACTTGATGCGGTCGACGGTTTACTTAGTTTTCAACTTGAAAACGATATCGATATCATCGTAATCGGCGCTTATGGGCGCTCTAAGCTCCAGCACTTATTTCTGGGCAGTACGACTGCAGAGATTATTGCCAGTACCTTATCGCCTGTTATTTTAGTACGCTAAATAGTTGAAATGACAGTTTTCATATTGTAAATTTTAAATTCGCTACTTTACTTTTATTGTTTTAGTTAGAACTCTATACCTCTTTATCAGGTAACCTTTGTCCACAAAAAAAGCAAGGCATTTGGTACCTTGCTTTTTTTTACTTAACTTTAGTGATTCAATGACTATTTAGCTTAATTCCACTTAACTTTCTGGCTATCTAACTAGTCAAAGTGGAAGCCTGCGCCGATTGCACCGCCCACATTCCCTTGAGTATCCGCGGTGCCATTTAACTTCATCACCCAACGTCCATCGTTAGACATTTTAGAGAAACCAATGGCAACGGCACTTTCACCATTATAGGTTGCGATACCACCGCCTATCATTGGTTTACCGATAATGTACGCTTGAGGCAATGAAGACATGGCCATAGCGGCTGAAATACCTGCATTGGCGTCATCTTCGACTTCGCCAATTCTATAGCCTAGCTCATTAATACTGCCGCCTAAACCTCTAGTAACGGCCTCTAATTGTCCGTAGTTCACAGCATCTCTAGGCGCCATGCCATCCGCCACATTTGTCACCTTGGTACCAGCGGCATTGATACCAGCGGCAGTCATGCTAGGTGCATTCTCGGCATTACCTGCATAGATACCAGCGGCGGTCATACTTGGGCCATTTTTAATAGTCACACCACTATTATTAACCGTCGTGTTGCCAGTCGTCACGCTGTCGACATTGATGTTGCCATTCAAGTCAAACTTGATGCTACCATCTTCCGAGGTTGTAGTGATGTTGTTCCCTCCTTTAAATTTTAAGGGGTCAGAACCTGCTTTTTTATTGATAACAGGACCGCTATCTGCGTCGAAGTTAAGTCCAGCACCCATCTCAGCTATTGCAGTTGTCTGTGTGTTGACAAGACTTACAAACTCAAATAGTTGGCTACCGTTAATAGCATCCTTACTATCAATCTCAATGTCACCTTTAGCAACATTGGTGATCTTATTTCCACCTGCATCAATACCATTTTTGGTAACACTTGGTCCGCCTGCGATGTTTAGTCCACTACTGCTCAATGTAGCATCACCAGTTGTCACACTATCTACGGCAATGTCTTTACTTAGATTAAAGCTAACATTGTTACTCTCTGCTGTTTTAGAAACCGTAATATTGTTATCAGTGTTATTTAAGTCGACTGTATTGCCTGGTTTCACTGTGCTGGTATTTGCTCCTTGGGCACTGACATTCCAGCCTTTGTTAGCATCCGCTGCACTTTGTTTAACTTCATTTAACTGTTCAACGTTAACCGCATCTGTAGTTGCTTCCCCTCGAGCGACATTGGTAATTTTATTACCACCGTTGTTTAGGCCACTGTTACTTAGCATGACAGTTCTGGTTTGGCCACCTTCACCGACGAAGGTAAAGCCATTCTGATTGACTAATGTATCTCCTGCTCTGAAGCCAGTAGATGAAACGTTAACGTTACTACCGAAGCTTGCACTGTTTAGTCCAGTGAGGTCTTTGGCTAATTTGACTGTTAGCGTATTAGTATCCTTGTCAGCAATAACACCAATGTTACTGTCCGTTAGTTTCGCAGAATCACTCACTCCGCCTTTGACAGTAATCTTGTCACCAAGCTTACGCTTGACATCAGTACCACTATCACCACCGAACGAAATACCTTTATCAAAAGTACTATTTATACCACTTTGAAGACCAGATAACTGCTCTTGAGTTGCGGCTTGCCCTCCACTATAAGTTGCATTGGCATCGAAAGTCGTGTTTGATAATCCTTTAACAGTGCCTGCCATACCATCTATCGATACAGCATTTGGACTAGTGCCACCGATTTTTATGGTGTCAGCTAGACCAAATTTTGCACCATTACCAAAAGCAGTAGTGGTTATATTGGCATCAGTCGCCACTTGAATGGCTTCACCTAACGCGTAGGTTTTTGTATTACCGTTCAGGTCGAACTTAATACCTTTGGCAATGTTTTCATTAGTCTTAAATAGCTGACTGCCATTAACAGCATCCTTACTATTAGGGCTCAACATTCCATCAACAACGTTGATAATTTTATTGTTACCGTTGTTAAGGCCATTGTTTGACAGAACTACTTGATCGTTATCACCATTGTATAAAGTAATACCAGCATTATTAACCTGAGTATTTCCAGTAGTCACACTGCCCGTATTCCCAAGATTGATATCCTTAGCCAATCTAACGGTTAAAGTATCTTTCCCATTGGCAGTAACACTGATATTTTTCGTTGCTGGATCAGAGTCAACAGTGTCGCCACCTTTAACCGTGAGGGTGTCACCAAGTTTACGATTGACATCTTCCCCACTGTCACCACCGAAGCTCAAGCCTTTATCAATGATAGTGTTGGCCAGATTTAACTGATCAACGTTCACAGCGTCTGTACCCATCTCACCAGCTTTAACATTCGTGATCTTATTACCGCCATTGTTAAGTCCAGTGCTGTTAAGAACGACTGTCCGAGCTAGAGTTGGGGCGACTATGGTCATACCGTCTTTGCTGATTGTGGTATTACCCATTTTCACACTATTTAGTACCATATCTTGAGCAGTCGCAACTTTGATACCACCATTTTCTTCAGTCAACAGTATGTTGTCACCTTTCATAAAGTTGGCCGTATTGTTGTCTTGGTCAATGGTTTTCACTGTCTGACCATCAATCTGAGTCACAACATTTTGTAAGGCACTATCCGCTTTCACAAGGCTGTCTTTGGCCCCTTGGCTTAAGTCAACCTTGTAGTCTGTGACGTTGTTGGCACCTTTGGCGCCAGCACTAACACTTACCGCCGCTGACCCCCCTGAGACACTCGCACCATCTGCATTGACGGTGTAAGTATCTTGACCATTAACAGTAGACTTAGTAACGTCTTTGATATTGGTACCTTTAGCAACTATCGTTTTCAGTCCCCCAGCAATGGTTTGGACATCCCCAATGTTGGCCGCGTTAGAGTCGTTACCGACACCACTCGCCACATTCGTGATTTGTTTGCTACCGTTGTTAAGACCAGACTGTGATATGACGACTCCACCAAAGGTGGCACTGTTAAGACCGGTTAAGTTCTTATTAATGCCGAACTTGGCTCCATTACCAGCGCCTACTACGGTAATGTTGGCGTCAGTATCCACTTGGATGGGCTCACCTAAAGCATAGCTCTTCGTTGTGCCGTTTAGCTTGAATGCCACGCCTTTTGCAATGGTCTCTTTGTTGGTTTGAATGTTGCCTGTATTGATGTTTACTCTATCATTGGTTGCATGAAGCTGGCTGCCATTAATCGCATCGGTACTGCTTGCGTTTACTGCGCCACTCGCAACATTTTTGATCTGACGCTCCATCCCTTTTGAACCAACAGAGACTTGATCTCCAGCTGCTTGCGCTGCGCCAGCAACGTTGTATCTGCTTCCTCCCACTGACATGGTCAGCTCTTTGGTTGCGTTCGAGGCGGTTGTTGATCCTGCGCCAAGTGCAACAGAACCTTCTAGGCTTGCTGACGATCCGACACCAAAGGCTGAGGATGCGACACCAGCTGAGGCGGACTGTACACCAATGGCGGTAGACAATGCGCCGCTAGACAAGGCTTTGGCTCCCATGGCGATGGAGGCGGCACCACCTGATTCTGTATTTATTTTATACGGAGGTGATTCGACAAGGTCATGACCGGTATAAGCTTTAAATTTGTCGTTGACGTCACCTTTATTAATAGCAGATGCCAAACTACCATCGATATTAGTTTTTGAGGCAACATCTAAGTCATCACCACCAATGGCGATAGAAGATGCCCCTGTAGACACAGAGTTGGCTCCAATGGCGATAGACTGATGACCACTCGCGGTGGTTTTTTGTCCACCTGCGCTGCTACCAATTGAGATGGCCTGGCTGCCAGACGCCACAGCGTTGCGTCCCATGGCCATGGCGTTTTGTCCAGTGGCACCTTCGTTTAGATCATTGGTGCCATCCGTTGAGTTGACACTGTAGTACTTGGTTTTGTTGCTTGAGATGGCGGTGCCTAACTGATCAACGTTCACAGCATCTGTACCAGCACTACCCGCTTTAACCCCTTTGATCTGAGTGTTGTTGGCATTGATGCCTGTACTTGAGATAGTGACACCACCAATGTTGGCACTGCTAAGATCGGTTAAGTCTTTGGCAAGCGCAACTTTAATACCCCCATCTTCTGCCGTTAAGACGATATTACTGCCTTTCATAAAGTTAGCCGTATTGTTGTCTTGTTTAATGGTTTTTACTGTCTGACCATCAATCTGAGTCACCACGGTTTGTAAGGCACTATCCGCTTTAGCTAAGCTGTCTTTGGAATCTTGGCTTAAGTCAACGGTGTAGTCAGTGATGTTGCTGTCTACTTCATTGCCATTAACCGTTACCGCTGATGAACCTGCTGTTGCTGTTGTGCCTTTGGCGTTAACGGTATAGACATCTTGGCCTTTATCACCCACCGTTTTCCCAACGTCAACAATGTTGGTGCCGGCTTTTACTTCTGTTCTAGACCCGGCAGCGGCACCGGTGAGCTGACTGAGGTTCACTGCATCCGTTGGGTCAATGCCGTTGGAGACTCGTGTGATTCTCTTATTACCAGCATCTATGCCGCCACTTCTTGTGACGCTTGGACCACCGATGATATTAAGTCCATCTACAGTCAAAGTAGTACTAGGAATACCTAATGGACCATTGACAAACACACCTAGACCATTAACATCGGTATTGGCCAGTAAGCTACCAGTTCTCATTCCTGAATCGTCAATGGTCGTTACAGATCCTAAGCCCCAGGGACTTCTTGTACCCATTTTCACGCTGCCACTAGCGCCTAAGTCAATATTTTTAGCAAGCTTGACCGTTAAGCTGTTGTTTGTGCTATCAGCAACCACACCGATATTTTTATCTGATAAAGCTGTAGTTGCACCACCTTTCACCGTGAGCTTGTCACCAAGCTTACGGTTGACGGTTGTCACACTATTGTCACCTGTAAAATTGAGCCCCAGATCAATATCACTGCTGTTTTTATTAACGGCGCTGTTAGTAGCATATAATTGACTACCATTGATTGCATCCGTACTTGTATCGCTAATGCGTCCAGCAGCTACATTCGTAATTGTACGTTCGTTACCTACGGAACCTACACTTACCGTGCCTTTTGGAACAGCACCAGCAAAGTTATATGTTCGATTAACTAATACAACGTTAGAAGTCCCAACAGCTGTGGCTGTTTCAGAGAAAGAACCTAAGGCAACTGAATCGGTATCATTGGCTTTAGCAAAACGACCTAATGCCGTACTATCTTTACCATTAGCTTTTGCATTAGTACCAACAACTGTTGCACCTTGGCCTGCAAAGCTTTGAGTGCCTAATGCTACGGTTCCACTATTTAAAGCATTGGCATCCATACCTAAAGCAATACTGTTACGACCTGCTTGTGCTCTATTACCTACTGCAGTTGCGTCGATACCTTTAGCATAAGCATTACTACCAAGAGCCGTCGCACCGTCCATTGCAGCTTGAGCTCTTTTACCCATAGCAACAGCGCGATCACCAGCTGCTTGAGCATCAACCCCAACTGCTATCGCGTCTACGCCGATTGCACCGTCATTATTATAGTTGCCACGGGTTGAGTCTGTGCTATTGACATTATAAAAACGTGTTTTATTAGCTTCGACTGTATCATCCGTATACGCTACGACGCTCTTAAGTTGACTCACGTTAACGGCATCGGTATCGGTCGCACCTGCCGCCACGTTAGTGATGCGGCGCTCGTTACTAACAGCGCCTACTGATAATTCGCTGCTAGCTGTTGGCGCAACGACCCCAATTGGATTACCATTTTTATCTAAAGGCTGGTATGCAAATACGCCAAGAGTTAAGCCGTCAGCCAAAGAGCCTGAGCCTAAAGCAACCGAGCCTTCGTGAGTAGCAGTAGCTCCTTCTCCTAACGCGATGCTTTTAGCAGTTGAAGCTTTTGCTTCTGTACCTAAAGCCATACTATTATTAGCAGAGGCTGATGCTTGAAATCCTAATGCCGTACTATTCCTACCAAATGTATTAGCTGCTCTGCCTAAAGCTATATTATTAGCTCCTTCTGCTTTTGCTTCTCGGCCCATAGCCATGCTGTTTTCAGCAGAGGCAGAAGCTTCCCATCCTAAAGCGGTACTGTTAACCCCAGTAGCTTTAGACTGTCGCCCTAACGCTAGTGAATTAGTCTTAGTGGCATCAGCTTCATTCCCTAAGGCCGTTGAAGCATATCCTTGAGCATTTGCTTCAGTGCCTATAGCAGTAGCAAAAGTACCATCTGCTGTAGCTGCAATGCCGGCTGCCATTGAGTTTCCACCTATAGCACCATCGTTATTATAATTGGCTTTAGCTACTCCATTATCATTCACGCTGTAGTAACGAGTTTGGCCTTTACTTACAACGTTAGCTAATGATTTTAACTGACTTACGTTCACAGCATCACTGTCATTGGTACCAGCCGCTAGGTTGACAATCTGACGAGTGCCGTCTTTAGCATTGCCAATAGAAACTGCACCAAGGTTAGTGCTGTTGGTCGCCTTGATAGCAGTTTGGTCGGCTGCGCTTGCACTTGTTGGTGCAAAACCTAATGCGCCGCTAGCAACGTTGGCCACTGACCTTGAGCCTAGTGCTACCCCATCTTGGGTCGAAGAATTTGCTCCTACACCCACTGCTAGTGCGCCTTGTCCAGTGGCTGCTGATGCTACGCCAAACGCTGATGAAGCCATACCGGAAGCGCTCGAATGAATACCTATGGCAGTTGCTAGATTACCAGCTGATCGCGCTTTGGCGCCCATAGCAATAGAGGCCGCTCCACTAGATTCAGTATGTTTACCATATGCATCCCATGACTCTAACAAATCTCGCCCAGCATATTCATGAAACGTCGTATTGACCTGACCACTATTTAAGGCACCTGTAGATATGCTGCCATCGTAGTCGGTTTTAGAGGCTGCATCTAAATCATCACCACCTATAGCAATAGAAGATGCTCCTGATGAGACAACGTTTGCGCCAATGGCAATAGACTGTTCACCACTTGCGGTGGTATTCTGACCACTTGAACCGCCACCAATGGCTATGCCCTGACTTCCTAAGACTGTCGCATTCTTGCCTATAGCAATACCATGAAGAGCGCTTACCGTGGTATTAGTTCCACACTCTACTTCTGCGCTTCCATTGCAGGGACTAGCTGTCGCCTGCATACTAAATCCAGCCGCCATTAACCCCAGCCCTATAGCAGTGAGTCGAAAAGCATTTGTAGATGAAAGATTGGATGTGGTATTGATGGTAGCGTTTGAGCTTACGCTAGATTGTGATGACTTACCGCGCGCTTTGGCGTACTCAGAAACTGCCATAAAACAGTTTAAAGACACATTCCATATCACTTTATAATTCCGGTTCATAGCATGTACTCCCTTACCGACTCATCAGATTTGAAAATCAAAGTTAAAATCCATGTTTAGAGAGTTAATACGACAAGATAAAACGGGTTATAAATTAATAGGAACGCACGATACATTTAGAAATGTTACTCAGAGCGATACTTAAGAAATAGTACGTCTCGTTTTGTAAAATCATTATAACTCTCTGTATATGATTATTAATGAATATACAGAGAGTAACAATGCCGTTCGTCGGAGATTTACTACCGTTCATCGGATATATTCATAAACATGAATATAATCTAGTGAGTAAATTTCTTTTACTGGTTTTTTCTTATTAAAGCTTATCCTCCATCCAAAAAATAATCATCTACATAGGTTAAAAATGGCTAGATAATATCTCGAGATTATCTGTACTACTTCCCTTATTCGACTGCGATTTGTCTCATATTCATCCTCGTTTTTAACATGAGGACATATCCTAATCGTTGTTATTGAACAGGTAACACAATCTGCACCACCAAGCCTTGAATACCATCTTGGCGGTTGTGAATACTAATTTGACTTTTATGAGCGACGACAACCGCGTGGACGATTGCCAATCCCAATCCATAGCCGCCTGTTTCCCGATGACGTGCGCTATCAAGGCGTACAAAGGGTTGGAAAATACGCTCTACGTCTTTTTCTGCTACCCCGCCACCTTCATCTGTGATGCTAATTTGAATGGCATCTCTTTTGTTAGCTAACTTTGTTTTTGTTGCTTCAGCAGTGACGGTTGAGCCAGACGATGTATGCATAAAAGCATTTCGAATGATGTTTTCAAGGGCGCTATGTAACTGTTCTTGGTTGCCAAGTACGGTTACAGGTGCAGATAATAAATCATCAGGCGGCGTCCATTGCCAACGCACATTTTTATGCTGAAACTCAAAACAGACGTCTTTACCAATTTCAGTGATAATATCAACAATATCTACGGCATCATTTTCCAAATTATCGATAGTATATTGCTGCATTTGCAAAGATTGAATATGAATGATTTGCTCAATCAGCTCATTCATGCGTGCCGATTCTTTATCGATACGATCGAGATAACGACTGGCATTGGGCGCAAAATCACGCGTCAATTCAGTCGCGACATCAAGACGCGCGAGTGGTGAGCGCAGCTCATGCGAGATATCGCTGAGCATTTGCTTGCGAGCAAGCTCACTCTCAGCCAATCGCGTCGATAACTGGGAAACGTCTTTTGCCAATAACCCCAGCTCATCAGAGCCTAATTCTGATAACTGCGGATTTGCCTCATAGTCTCCATCAATCATACGATGGACGGTATCTTGAACTCGACCGATGCGTCGAGCTAACGTACGGCTGAGCCAAAAGCAGACCAGCACGCTAAACAGAATAATGAGAAGCAAACGCACGGTGAAATTACCCCGTTGCAACTCCAAAACATCAGTAAAACGCAGATGCGGACGCAATTGTACAATAGCCGTTTTTCCGTCAGGCAGCTCTACGGTTAAATCTGCCAATTCTGGACGGTCATCAGGCGTAGAAAATGCTTCTCTATTAGGCAACGCTGGTTGAAAAATCTCACTGAGAATAAAAGGTTTTTCATCAGTGTGGTCATCTGTATTATGATAAGTGCTACGACGGTCAGACATAGAGTACGAGGATACGGAATTGTTTTTTTCTTGCCTATTTTGTTGTCGCTCTTCCATATAACGATAGCGCGGAAAAATAATAGCGCCCTGCTCGTCATAGATTCTGATTTGGCTCATCAGCCGGCGGTCTTGACGATACAACTGCCTAACAGCGGGGAAATTTCCAGTTTGTAATGTTTCAACCACTTCTTGACGCTTGAGTAAAAGACGCTCAATTTGCGTGTCCATCCGCGCACTTAGCTCTCTGTTATTAAGCCAGCGCTCTACCATAATTGAGACAATAGAGGTAACTAGAACAGTCAATAATAGGCTTAGAAATAACCGCCAAAATAAGGTGATTCGTGGCTTAAATGTAGAAGTATTTATCAATGAGTCCGCCATTACAATACCAGCTGATAGCCTTTACCACGAACCGCCTTAATGGGTTCATTATGAAAAGGCTGAAGTTTTTTACGTAAGCGCGACACGTGCACATCAAGGCTGCGATCAAACGGCTGCAGTTCACGCTGTAAGACATGTTGTGATAGCCACGCTTTACTCACCACTTCGCCTTTTTGTTTAAGTAACGCCACCAACAAGTCAAACTCTGTTCCTGTGACTTGTAACTCGACGCCATCTATTTGGCAAAGTCGTTGATTTTGATCCAAATGCAACCGGCTCTCTGGCAGTGGCAAGTGCTCTGAGGCGGCAGCACCAGAGGCTGTTATACGGCTACGTTTAATGACTGCGTTAATACGTGCCAGCAGCTCACGCGGGTTACAAGGTTTGGTAATATAATCATCGGCACCAAGCTCAAGCCCAACAATACGATCAATCTCCTCACCTTTTGCCGTCAACATAATTACAGGAATATCACTGATAGCAGGCAGCTGGCGCAGGACGCTGAGCCCATCTGTTTTGGGCATCATAATATCTAGCACTAGTAGGTCATAAGGTGTGCCATCATGCATCGCTACTTTTAAACGTTCGATAACCGCTTCGCCATCATGCACACAGTCACAGCGAATACCGTGATTATGCAAATACTCTTGCAACAGTTGGGTCAACTCTTCATCATCGTCACCCAATAAAATATTTGCCATCGTTATTCTCCCTACCCTCTCTACGTTCTTGCCACTCAGTCAAATGCTTACCCAAGCATGCCATAGTGTGGCGTACATTATCATGCAAGCGCCCACCAAGGCGCCACAAACGTTACCTTTCTTAATATTTCATAAATGTTCGTAACTTCTAGCTGTCGTATGATAGCGGCTATCAGCAAAAAACACTGCTGGCAAGTAGTGATTAATAGTAGCTATCCGGGACACTATTAATCACTACTTGCCATACAAAAAAACCTCTGTTCTTAATAAATAACGTTTGCACCATAACTTAAGGTAACTATTAAGGTAATAATGATGAAAAAATTAATCATAGGCTCAGTACTTGCACTTTCTAGCGTTCTAACCGTGACGGGTTGTACCAGTGTCAACGCCACGACTGATACGACGTCAGCAACGCCAACAACGACCAGCATGCAAAAGCAGCATAAATCTGGAATGAAAGACGGCATGCGTAAAGGTGGTATGAGAGGCCCAATGGCACAGCTAGATTTAACAGCGACGCAGCAAGCGCAAATTAAAGCCATTATGCAAGAAAAATACAGTGGTCACAAAAACGATCGTAGCAAATATCAAGCAGAACGCGCACAAATGCAACAACAAATGCAGGCGTTGACCAATGCAAAAGCTTTAGACAGTGCGGCTGTCAACCGCCTAGCCGATCAACAAGCGGCAAAAACCAAGCAGCGCTTTATTGAACGCGTGCAAACCGAGCATGCGATCGCGCAAGTCCTAACCCCTGAACAGCGTCAAAAAATGGCACAATTAAAGTCAGAAAGAAAAGCAAAAGGTCATCATGGTTCAAAACACCGCCCAATGCGCGGCAAAAACCCACAATAAGGTTTGTCATTGACTGCCATGCTTTAACGAGAAATGTTATATTTAAAAAATATATCCTAAAAAATGCATCGGTTAGCCGGTGCGTTTTTTTTGTTCAAAGATAGAATTTAACCTTTAAGTGTAGTGAAATACTGTTATAGTATTTCTAATTAAAAAAGTAGCCGGTATACTATATTTATGCTTATTTGTTAACCGTATTGGCTATTTTTTCCTTAACCTTACCCACCCTCGTAAAAAGGACTTTGCGATGTTAACTTTGTTTTCTTCTTCCCACCCGAGCCAATCTCCAACCCATAAAATAAAATCTGCCGCGGTGATTATCAGCAGCGCCCTGTTAATTTCTGTTTCTACTTATGCCGCAGAAACCAATCCTACTAAAGCAAAAAACACCATTAATCCAACCTCGATTAACACCAGTGCCATTAATCTAGCGATTATGACCGACAATCCGATCGTATTGTCTGAAACGCAGCGTGTGACAATAGCAAAAAACAATACGGTTAAGCCAACAACCAATGCCGCCAAAACCGATCAAGCTATTTACTCAGCTGACGCCATTCATCACCCTGTTTGGGCAAAAAACGGTATGGTTGCAAGCCAAGAAGCCATCGCCTCTGATGTTGGCTTAAAGATTTTAAAAGATGGTGGCAACGCTGTTGATGCTGCCGTTGCTGTTGGCTTTGCGTTAGCCGTCACGTTACCGCGTGCAGGTAATATCGGCGGTGGTGGTTTTATGATGATTTATGATGCCAAGCAAGGTAAAACGGTGGCGCTTGATTATCGCGAAAAAGCTCCAAGTAGCGCTTCTCGTGATATGTATCTTGATAAAGACGGCAATGCGGTTAGTGATTTATCCCGTTATCATGGCCTAGCCGTTGGCGTTCCGGGGACGGTAGCAGGATTACTCAAAGCGTTAGACGATCACGGCACCATGAACCGCGGGCAAGTCATGGCGCCAGCGATTGCGTTAGCTGAAAATGGTATTGAAGTTACCGCTGGCTTGTCCGAATCGCTAGAAGCCTTGAGTGATCGTTTGCAAAAATGGCCAAGTACCAAAAAGATATTTTTTAAGCCAGACGGCAGTGCCTATCAGCCAGGTGAACTACTACGTCAGCCGGATCTGGCAAAATCCCTTAAATTGATTGCCGCAAAAGGGTCTGACGGTTTTTATAAAGGAGAAACAGCACGTAAATTGGTTAAAGCCGTCAATGAGGCTGGCGGCAATATGAGCTTGCAAGACTTAGTCAATTATGAGGCTATCGCTCGTAAGCCAGTCAGAGGCGAGTATCGCGGTTATGAGATTGTCTCGATGCCGCCCCCATCTTCAGGCGGTATTCATATCGTGCAAATCTTAAATATCTTGGAAGGTTATCCGTTAAAAGACTATGGTCAAAATAGCGCGCAGACCATTCATTTAATGGCAGAGGCCATGCAGCTTGCTTACGCCGATCGCGCCGAGTATTTAGGGGATTCTGACTTTATTGATGTTCCTGCCAGCGGATTAACCTCACAAGCTTATGCCGATAAACTGCGCAGTTTAATTAATCCAAACAAAGCCACACCTGCTTCTACCGTCAAGGCCAACAATCCATTACCGTATGAGAGTGATCAAACCACGCACTTTTCTATTGTTGATAAAGACGGCAATGCGGTGGCCAATACCTATACGCTGAACTTCTCTTATGGAACTGGGCTTGTCGCTGAAGGTACGGGGATTTTATTAAACAATGAAATGGATGATTTTTCTGCGAAACCTGGAGTTGCTAATGCTTATGGCTTAATCGGCGGCGATGCGAATGCGGTCGAAGCTAATAAGCGACCGTTATCTTCAATGAGTCCAACTTTTGTATTTAAAGACAGCAAGCCTTATATCGTTACTGGAAGCCCGGGGGGCAGCCGCATTATCACGACTGTCACGCAAGTCATCTCAAACGTCATTGACCACGATATGAATATCGCTGAGGCTACCCATGCACCGCGTATTCATGACCAATGGCTTCCCGATGAGATTCGTATCGAGAAAGCACTAAATGTCGATACGATTAAAAAATTGGAGTCTATGGGACATAAAGTCAGCCCGCAGGAAGCAATGGGTTCAACGCAGTCGATTATGATGACGCCAAATGGCGTTTATGGCTCTTCTGATCCGCGTATTGTTGATGCGGCGGTGGTGGGATATTGATATAAATTCTTATTTTTCAAACAATTATTATAAAAAGCGCTCCACGTTTTTAATGTAGAGCGCTTTCTATCATTTTAATATCCACTATTTTGGTATCTTCAAACCATTCTTCACGAATTTCCTTACTCTGTATAAATCCATGCTGACTATAAAATTTAATAGCAGATATATTATTCTTTAGCACCCATAAACTTAAACTAAAATCAAGGTGACTCTCCCGAATATGGTTTAATGCTACATTCATTAGTTGACTACCAATCCCTAATCTTTGATATTCAGGCAAAATATATAAAGTAGTGATTTCATAGCTATTACCTTCATTAAAGCATCCGATGAAGCCTAAAGCTATATGATTATTTCCTTCTCTACAATCGTAAGCTATCCAAACACTGACATTAGGATGGGCGATCACTTCTTTCCACATTTCCTTTTTATGAGATAAGATGTTTTTATCAGCAATATAAGATTTAGGTAACAGTGTTGAATAAGCAAAGTTCGAGCTAGAAAAATGAATGTTAGCAATGTCTATATAATCTTTTTGTTTCGCTTTACAAACCCGTACCATATTCTTCTCCTCAAAACATACTTGTGTTTGAACAATTTTTAATTGTAAGTTTAAAAATATTAATCTATAAAACACAAGTTTATTATTATCTTATGAATGTCATTATAGGTTTGACGCTCTTAAACTATGGCTGAAATACGCAAATAATGCTATTATTGACGACCAACTTTAAAGGCTCAAAACATCAATTTTTGCGTCCTACTCCTTCTCAAGAAACATAACATATTGATAATAAAAATTTTATCATCATACAACTTATTCCCTTTTGATTGCACCAGTAAGAGTCTTCTATGGCATTTGTACATCTTGGTATACACAGCGAATATTCCATTACCGATTCTATCGTGCGTATTAAACCGCTGATCAAAGCGGCAGCGGCAGACAATCAAAGCGCGCTGGCATTGACCGATTTATCTAACCTGTATGCGACGGTGAAGTTTTACCGTGCTTGCTTGGGTGCGGGCATCAAGCCTATTATCGGTAGTGAAATTATTATGGATAATGAGGACACGCGATTGGTGCTGCTGGCGATGGACAATGAAGGCTATCAAAATATCACCCGAATCGTGTCGCTTGGATTTACCGAAGGGCGCGCCGATGCTGCTAATCATGGGGTGCCAGTGGTTCAGCGTCGCCATGTTCTGGAGCATGCGGCAGGTGTCATTGTATTATTTACTGAAAAATCCGATGTTGGTCAGGCACTCGTTAGTTCTATGCCAGAAAAAGCCGAAGAGTTGCTGACTGAATGGAAATCCCAGTTCGATGATCGCTTGTATTTTGCTATCAAACGCACCAATCGCTCAGGCGAAGATGCTTTTATTAAAGCGGCTATTCATGCCGGTGCCAAGCATCGCATTCCTATTGTTGCTCACAACGATGTGCGCTTTTTAGAGCAAGACGATTTTGACGCTCACGAAGCGCGCGTTTGTATCGCAGGCTCTTACGTCCTTGCCGACCCTAATCGTCCACGGCTGTATTCAGATGAACAGTATCTAAAAACACAACAGGAAATGGAGGCGCTGTTTGCTGATATTCCGCAGGTAATTGACAATACCTTACGTTTAGCCACTCGCTGTAATGTGACTTTGACCCTTGGTATTAATGTACTTCCTGAATTTCCCGTGCCCGAAGGCGAAACGATTGAATCGTTTTTCCGTGCAGAATCAAAGCACGGCCTTGATAGGCGGCTTGACAGACTGTTTCCTGTTGCCGAACGCTCAGATAATTGGCATGAGTTTCGCCAAAAGTACGATGAGCGCCTAGAGTATGAGCTTGAAGTTATCTTATCTATGGGCTTCCCCGGTTATTTCTTAATCGTCATGGACTTTATCCGCTGGGCAAAAGCTAATGGCGTACCCGTTGGACCCGGTCGTGGTTCAGGTGCAGGCTCGCTCGTTGCTTATGCGCTAAATATTACTGACCTCGACCCAATTCATTACGACTTGTTATTTGAGCGCTTCTTAAATCCTGAACGTGTTTCAATGCCCGATTTCGATATTGACTTTTGTATTGAAGGTCGTGACCGCGTGATTGATTATGTCGCGCAAACTTATGGCCGTGAAGCAGTCTCGCAAATCATCACCTTTGGTACCATGGCAGCAAAAGCGGTGGTACGAGACGTGGCGCGGGTACAAAGCAAATCATACTTTTTAGCCAATAAAATATCCAAACTGATTCCAAAAACGCCGGGGATTACGCTTAGCCAAGCACTTGAGCAAGAGCCACAGCTTAAAGACTTAATCTCCAATCCTGACAACATGGATTATGAAGATGCCATTGAGATTTGGGAGATGGCGATTAAGCTGGAAGGTGTCTGTCGAAACGTCGGAAAACATGCTGGTGGCGTGCTGATTGCGCCGCATAAAATCACCGATTTCAGTGCCATTTACTGTGATGACGAAGGTCACCGCGTCAGTCAATTTGATAAAGACGACGTCGAAGCCGTTGGTTTGGTAAAATTTGACTTTTTAGGTCTGCGTAACCTAACGGTCATTAACGCCGCGGTGGAAAATATCAACCTGCGCCGAGCTAAAGAAGGCAAAGAGGCGTTAATATTAGAAGACTTACCGCTAGATGACAAAAAAGCCTATAAGCTGTTGCAAGAAGCCAAAACCACGGCCGTCTTTCAGTTAGAAAGTATGGGAATGAAAAAGTATTTGGCGAAATTACAACCGACAAATATCGAAGACGTCATCGCCATGTGTGCGCTCTATCGTCCCGGTCCGCTCGATGCGGGCATGGTCGAGATGTATATCGACCGAAAGCATGGCCGCGAGGAAGTTATCTATGACCATCCAAACCTTGAGCCAATTTTAGAAAACACCAACGGCGTTATTGTTTATCAAGAACAAGTGATGCAGATTTCACAGGTTATGGCTGGTTATAGCTTGGGTGGTGCGGACATGCTACGTCGAGCGATGGGGAAGAAAAAACCTGAAGAAATGGCCAAACAGCGCGATATTTTCGTCACGGGTGCCACCTCGCAAGGTATTGATGAAACGACATCGGGCGGCGTCTTTGACTTAATGGAAAAATTTGCTGGCTATGGTTTTAACCGCTCGCATTCTGCCGCTTATGGCGTGCTTGCTTATCAGACCGCTTATCTAAAGCAATACTACCCTGCCGAATTTATGGCAGCGGTATTAACGTCTGATATGAACAACACTGATAACGTGGTGTTCTTTATCAATGATTGCCGTGAAAACTTCAGTTTAACCGTTGTTAATCCGTCAGTCAATCGCAGTGAATGGCATTTTGTTGCTGATACGCCGACCAATATCATTTATGGCTTGGGTGCAATTAAAGGCGTAGGTGAAGGTGCGGTTGAGTCTATCGTTGAGGCGCGCCGCACGGATGGGCCATTTAAAGATTTATACGATTTTTGCCGCCGCGTTGATATTAAAAAGGTCAATAAACGTACCCTTGAAGCCTTGGTCAGTGCGGGCTGTTTTGATGATTTTGCTGCAACTTTACGACCTGACTTGCCAGCCGATGAAGCGTACGAGATTCGCGGTGCGCTAATGAGCCAGTTGCCAAGCGCCGTTCAAGCGGCCGAGCAAGACCGCCAAAACCGTGAAATCGGTATGATGGATTTATTTGGTGAAATGGACGGTGTAGTTGCTGCGCCGCCACTCGTCATGACGCCAGAGCTGATTTGGGGTGATAAACATCGTCTAAAAGCGGAAAAAAACACCTTAGGGTTATACTTAACCGGGCACCCTATCGATGAATATCGTGAAGAGCTCAAACGTTATACCTCAGGCGCTCGTCTCGATAAGCTGACGGACACTGGTTATAACGGTAGCTGTTACTTTGCAGGCTTGATTATCGATATCGCCAATTTTGGAACGCGTAACGTCATTACCTTGGACGATGGCACCTCAAGATTGGAGGTTAGCTGTTATGCTGAGCGCTTTAATCGAGTGAAAGAGCACTTAAAAATTGACGAAGTTGTCGTTATTAAAGGCAGTATTCGTGAACGTGATGGACGCTTATTTGCCCGTCTTGATAATGCCATAAGCATGGTTGATGCGCGTCTACGTTGGTTGAAGAAAATTAGTATCAAAGTCCATGGCAGCGACATTAACCTACTCACACGAATGCAGCCACTACTCAAATCTGCCCAAGCAGATATCATTCCTGCACCGCGCTTGTCTTACCACGATGAGCAGGACGAACAGGGTAACAATGGAAGTGGTAGCGGCGCTTACGACCCATCTATGGGCGGCAGCTTATATGACGAAAACGGCAATGATTTATTGGCGCTAGAAAATGATATGCATCAAGATGCGTTTCGTCAAAATGACAGCTACGCTAATAATGCCTTTAGTAATACAGACGACTCTATTAACGATAACTGCTTACCACTTGGGCTAAGCATTTATGAAGAATACGGCATTGCCAATGTCGGGCTATCTGAGCATTGGCGCGTCTACCCTAACGATGATAATTTACAGCAATTAAAGAGTATGGTGAGTGAAGACAATTTGCATTTTCATTATAGTTAGCACGATCGTTACTAGAATAGTCGTTACAGGTTAATAAACTTATTTTACCGTTAACCCCTTTAGTTGTATTAAAAATCTTATTATTTTTGACTCAACTGCTTTAACTTTTCATATATTGGACACTTTACTATGGCTGAAAATTCGAATAATACCCCTGCCAACATTGACGATGAAATTATCGATACCGAGCAGTTTGAAGATATGCGCGATTTACTAGAAGAAGATTTTGTTGATTTGATTCAAGTTTATTTTACCGACAGCCACGAGCGCATTGCCAAACTAAGACACACACAACAAGATGAGGATAACGCCAATGGCTATGAGATAGCTCATGCGCTAAAGGGTGCCAGTGCCAATTTAGGCGCGACTCAATTGACCCGTCTTAGTAGCCAATTACAAGAAGCTTGCCGTGAGCGCCTCATTGGCGAACAAGCTGAACTGATTGAAGAAGTCTCAGCGGCCTTGCACCGGGCTGAACAAGAAATCAAACAAAGACTGGGGCTATAATGCATAACGATTCTGCCTCAACCTTAGTGCCTTCAACTTCAACCGTTAGTCATACGGTAAGCGATTACCTAACTTGCTTACAAATTGTCATGGTCAATACCACCTTACCTGCCAATATTGGCTCAGCCGCTCGCGCCATGCATACGATGGGGTTATCGCGTCTGACGGTTGTCGATCCAAAGCTGCCCATTGATGAAACCAGCATTTCGCACGCAGCAGGCGGTAGTGAATTGCTTTCTTTAGCGACCATAACTCCGACGCTCGAATCAGCAATAGCGGACTGTCAGCTCGTGTTTGCTGCTAGCAGCCGTAATCGTCATATGCCGCGCCCGGTAGTGACTCCAACGCAAGCTGCCAAAATCATGTTTGACTTTATCGATAAGCAAACTGCTCTTAATTTAGCCAATGACAGTGGAAGTACGCAATCTATCAGTAAGCCTCATATCGCCATTTTATTTGGCCGTGAAGATCGCGGCTTGACCAATGAAGAGCTGGCGTTCGCCGATTATCATATTCAAATCGATGCCAATCCTGCTTATCCCGTGCTTAACGTTGCGTCAGCTGTACAAGTGATTGCCAGCTTTATCTTTGCTTATGCGCAGACGCATACTCAAACGACAAGCAGCGATAATATTTCAAGTACAAACGCTCAACCGATGTTAAATGTGCATTTGCGTCAACAGTGGGATGAGCCTGCCATTACCCAACAGCAGCTGCAACAGCTTGTTCAGCGCACCACTGATTTGATGGTCCAACGCGGACTTGCAGACAGCGAACATTTAAAATCATTACCAGTGCGGCTGTCGCGCCTCGGTTCACGCGTTCAGTTAGATCAAAAAGAATACCAGCTATTAAGTGCGGTGATTGCCAAGCTTGCAAAAAGCTAAAGGTAGTGTCGTCGATACTTATATACTGAAATACGCTTATACGCTGAAATAGATGGATATGAGTTTGCGTATCGCTTATCAGTCAACGCTGTATTTTACGACCCAAAGCTGTTATAACCTTAAGAGATGTCATTGTGATTTTTTTGACAATGTTTTCCTGACAGTATTTTCCTGACAATAGATAGGACGCTTTATGTCATTGCCAACCTCCTTGTTCAAGTCACTTACCCGTATCAAAAAAGACTTAAAAGAAGATATCGAAGCGGTGTTCAATCGCGACCCTGCGGCGCGTAACAGCCTAGAAGTCCTTTTGACCTACCCTGGCATCCACGCCCTGATTTTGCATCGCGGCGCGCATTGCCTTTGGCAAAATGAGCAAAAACTGGCAGCGCGTGCCATCTCTTACGGCTCGCGTATCATCACTGGCATTGAGATCCATCCTGCGGCCAAAATCGGCAAGCGTTTTTTTATTGACCATGGCGTTGGTGTAGTCATTGGTGAGACGGCTGAGATTGGCAATGACGTTACCCTTTATCATGGCGTGACGCTTGGCGGCGTCTCATGGAATAATGGCAAACGCCACCCAACCTTAGAGGACGGTGTCATCGTCGGTGCTGGCGCTAAAGTGTTAGGGCCATTTACCGTAGGTAAAAATGCCAAGATTGGCTCAAATGCCGTGGTCGTCAAACCCGTTCCTGCGGGTGCAACGATGGTTGGTAGTGCCGCTCGTATGATTTCAGACCATCATGATGAAAAAGGCAATCCTATTGTTACCAAGGTACAAGACGCCAAACAGCAAGAAAAAGTCGCGCAAGCAGGTACAACTGCTGACCAGCAGGAAAAAGACGCTACTTCTAACACTGCACGAGCAACGGCGTTTCAGGCTTATGGGATTGACCCTTCTTCGCAAGATCCAGTTGCTGAAGCCTTTGCTAAAATGCTCGAACATATTCAACAATCAGAAAACCGTCTTGATCAATTGCAGGCGGCGATGTGCAAGATAGACCCAAACTTTTGTAAAAAGGAATACGATAAACTGTGCTTAGAAGATTTAGATGTTATTGGCCGTACTGATATGGATGCAGCGGGCACTGAGCAGAAATAATTGCTAGCTAATAGGATTATTGTTAATTTAAAGCTCAGTAGTATTTGTAGTGAGTAAAAAAAGAGGCCAGGTAGCCTCTTTTTCACTTTAACCAATGAAGAAATAGCGCTTTATTGACTAGCTATTCAATAGACAATATTTATAAAAATGACGAGTCAGGCCGCTTTAAAAAACGATAATCACTTTATACTTGAGCTCGCTTCTATCGTATCGACATTGGTATATTGCTCGAATAGCCTTCTTAGCTATTCAATTCAGCCTTTCAAACTGCCTTCCTTTGCTAACTCTTCAATCCCTGCTGTTTCATGAGCTTTGAATGGATAACGATCTGCCATGATTATCCATTTGTTAGAGCTTTTAGCGATTTTTTTAGATATTCGTTTATTGCTTAGGCTATTTTTATCAAATACAGTTTGTATCAGTAGAATATCGATATCCATGGTGACTTCTTTTATTGGTGTTTGTGCTTCCGTTAGACGTTGTCTATGACAGTCACTTTCAATTTGTTTAAATATCTGCTGTAACTGTTGTAAACTGATGGGTGTATCGAGTACAAGATAAACACACTGATTGGTATAATCGGGTTTTGGTAGCTCAGGCGTAGAGGTAAAATCAGGATTTTGAAATGCCGTTGAGAGCTGTATTTCACCTAAAGCCGCAAGCTGTTCACGGGCGTACGGTAAGTATTTTTCGGCTTGATAATTACTCCCTAAGGCGAGCAGTACTGCCGATACAGAATGCGTTTGCAGCTGTTCAGGCGCGTACTGTTTTAACTCTTCAAGACCCAAATCAGCCAATGCTTTATGTGTCATCAGATTAACTATCTTGGTTTATATTGGATTCGGCTATTAAGCCTTTGGGATAACGGGTGATTTGCACCCCAACCGCATCCGCTTGTTGAATAGCTGTTGGCTTGGCAACGCTTAACGTTATTTTATGACAGTTGTATTTTTCCAGTAACTTATCTGCAATTTGACCAGCCAAATGCTCAAGCAGCTGCGCTTGAATGGCTTGGCACCATGCGCTGACATCATCACAGACTGCTTTATAGTTCAGCGCATCATTAACATCATCTGAGATGGCCGCACGGCTGATGTCGGTTTCAAGCGCAATATCAATCAGCAAAGGTTGCGTGATGGCGCGTTCCCACGCATAAACACCAATGACCGCTTCTACGGTTAAGCCTTTGACAAATACCACATCAAATTCGGTATGAAACATGCGCTTATCCTTATTTATTATAGTTTTATTTTAAGACAACTTTACGATAACGCCTCTTCGCGCAGGCGTTCGGCTTTTAATGCTTTACTCGGACGATGGCGCCACAAGTCAATACTAAATAATAACAGCCCGAACCAAATCAAGCCAAATACCGCGAGGCGATGCAAGTCAAAAGGCTCGTTATAATAAAATACCGCCAAGAAGAAAATAAAGGTCGGCGTCAGATAATTCATAAAACTTAGAATACTAAAGGCGACCATCTTAGTCGATTTATTAAATAACAATAATGGTATCAGCGTAATCGGGCCTGCCAGCATCAAAAGCCAGATGTTTGAGGTAAACCAAAAACTTAACTGACTACTTACCACATCGGCTTGCCAAAACCACCATAAACAAATCGGCACTAGCATGGTAGTTTCTACAAACATAGCGTCAACAGCCGTAAGCGGTGTTTGGCGCTGGATAGTGCCATAAGTACTAAAACTAAAGGCTAAAATCAGCGATATCCATGGCAAGCTTCCAATCATAACCACTTGGATCAACACCGATAATAAGGCAAAACCAATAGCAACCCACTGTAAAGGACGCAAGCGTTCTTTAAATAAAATCATTGATAGCGCGACGCCGACCAGGGGTCCGATAAAGTATCCCAAACTGGCCTCAAGAATGTGGTCGTGGTTGACCGCCCAAACATAAGTTAGCCAGTTGGTGGCAATAATCAGTCCCGATATAAAGGAGAATGCTATCCATCTCGGGTTTTTCTTTAGTGTATCAATCCACTGCCAGCGCTTGGTCACCACCAACACGATAAGCAGGCAAGCAAACGTCCATATTATGCGGTGACCGATAATCTCGGTGGCATCATAAGCGGCGAGCTGCTTAAAGTATAACGGAAAAGCCCCCCAAATAAAGAACGCTGTCAGCGCGGTAGCAATACCGCGTCTGGATGTTTGAATAGGAGCAACGGTTTTTTTGACGACGTTTTGAGTAGTCATAAGACAATACAACTTTTTAGAGCAAAGCGCGCCCTCACTTACTTTTAAACCATCATAAAGTCATAAAAGTAAGGACGCAGGGTTACTACAGATAGGATAAAAGGTAAAAAGCAATGGGTTAATGCCAATACGGCACCAACACATTGCTCACGACAACTGCTATTTTAAAATAAATTTTACAACAAATTAAAAAATACGCTTTTGAACTTCAGAAAATAAAACTTTAAAAGTTAAGAATGTTTCTTATCAGGTTAATACTAACTTCCGTATTACGCCGCACTATCATTAACTTGAATGGACATGCCAATTTGATTGGCAAGCTCTGCAAATCCTGGGAAGCTGGTATTGACGGTTTCAACGCCTTCAATGGTAATCTGCTTCGATGCGCGTAAGCTGGCAACCGCAAAGCTCATGGCAATGCGGTGATCATGATGCGAGGTGATATATCCGCCGCCAAAGACAGGTTGGCTATTATTTACAGCGTCATTTTGACCTTCACCGCCTTTGCTTTCAATGCCCTTACCTTCAATACCTTTACCTTGAATAATCAAACCATCCTCAGTGACGGTACAATCAACACCGAGAGTTTGTAGCCCTTCTGCCATCACTGCAATACGATCAGATTCTTTCACACGTAATTCTTTTGCACCAGTTAGCACCGTACGGCCTTGTGCGCAGCTGGCCGCAATAAACAACACTGGAAATTCATCAATCGCAAGTGGTACCAGATATTCTGGAATATCGATACCTTGTAGGTTTGAGCTGCGTATCGTGATATCAGCCACAGGCTCGCCGCCGACATGGGTTTCATTACTTAGGCTAATATCAGCATTCATCAATTTAAGAATATCAATAATACCAGTACGTGTCGGATTGATGCCAACTTGCGTTAGCGTCAGCTCGCTATCTTGGCTAATAGCAGCAGCGACCATAAAAAACGCAGCAGATGAAATATCGGCAGGAACAGCGATATCACCGCCAGTGAGCGTACCACCTCCTTTCACGCTGATGCGATTGCCGTCAACTTTTACTGGATAACCAAATGCTGACAGCATACGCTCGGTATGGTCACGGCTGACTTCAGGTTGAATAACGGTCGTGGTACCTTCTGCCCAAAGTCCCGCTAATAATAAGCAAGATTTAATCTGCGCAGAAGCGACCGGCATCTCATAATCGATACCTTGCAGCGGCTCACCGACAGTGTCGCGACCCGTAATACTAAGCGGCGCCGTACCATGATGACCAGTACTTTGAATGATGGCACCCATCTCACGTAATGGCGCGGCGACACGCTCCATCGGCCTTTTATTAAGACTGGTATCACCCGTCAACACACTGTCAAAAGATTGCGCGGCTAATATACCAGCTAACAGGCGCATACTGGTACCCGAGTTGCCCATATATAGTGGTGTTTTGCTTGGCTTAAGACCATTCATACCAACGCCATGGATGGTTAATTTACCATTATCAGGTCCTTCAATACTCACGCCCATATCACGAAACGCTTGCAAGGTAGCAAGCGCATCTTCCCCTTCCAAAAATCCTGTGACATTAGTCACGCCTGTTGCAAGGCTGCCGAGCATAATACTGCGATGCGAGATAGACTTATCACCAGGAATGGTAATGGTGCCAGAGACGGTATTGCTTGGAGAAATAAGGTAAGAAACTGACATGGCAGAGGTATCCGTATAAGGGGTGCTGGCTAACATATGGCCAAAATGTCGCCGTGCGGCTTGCGCGCGGCCCAAAAGTCCCATTAGGGCGGTTGAATCTTTATCAATGATAAGCTGACGCATGGTCTGTAAATAAACGCTGTACTCATCAAGGGCGCTTACAATCGCGCTTTGGTTGGCAAAAAATATATCGTGCCACATTTTAGGATCACTGGCAGCGATGCGGCTAAAGTCGCGAAAACCGCCTGCCGCATAGCGAAACATATCTAAATTGTCATCGTGGCTTGCCAACTGCTCGACCAGATTAAACGCCAGCAGATGTGGCAGATGACTGGTATGCGCCAAGATAGCATCATGACGATCAGCGGCCATCGGCATGACGGTTGCGCCCACCGCTTCCCATAACTGCCGCAGCTTAGCAATGGCATTATCACAAGTCGTTGGCAGCTCGCAGATAATGACGCTATGATTGACAAATAAATTGGCGCGCCTGGCATGATACCCTGAATTTTCAGCACCAGCAATCGGATGCGCGGGAACAAAGCCAGTCGGTAGCGGGTTAAATACCGCTTCTGCCGCCTCAATGATATTAACCTTGGTACTACAAACATCGGTAATGAGACAATCAGCCGCAAGCTGACCCTTACCCATGGCAGCTTTAATATCGACAAATACAGCCTCTACCGCTTGTACTGGCACAGCGATAACAATCAGGTCACTACCCGATACTGCTTCACTTAAAATACCACTACCCGCATCTAGTAAGCCATGTTGCATGGCTTCGTCGATGCTTGGCGCATGTCTATCAACCGCCACTAAGCGCTCACTTAAGCCATTGTCTTTAATGGCTTGGGCAAGGCTTGCACCAATCAGCCCTAGACCAATGACACAAACTTGCTTAAATAGCGGCTGCGTAGAGAATGAGGTTGCTATATTTACCGTGGGCGTATAGATGCGATGGTTTACTTTTTGCATATTATTTTAATTATCATATCACTTATAGGGTGTTCCATTAATCATCAGTCAAGATAGAGCGCAAAGTATCAATGAGGCGCATATTGTCTTCTGCAACCCCTACGGTAATGCGCAGCCAATTAGGCAAGCCATAGCTGTTTAATGGACGCACAATAACGCCTTGCTCGAGCAATGCTTGATGAATAGAGGCCGCGTTTATGTCTTCCATTTCAACTTCTATTTCTACCATAATAAAATTGGCATGCGACTTAATAAATCCCAACCCTAATGCGTCAAACTGCTTTTCTAGCCAGCGCATTTGCTCTTGGTTAGTGAGCCGCGTTCTTTCAATAAATTCTTGATCAGCAAGCGCCGCTGCCGCCGCCGCTAAAGCGACTCTACTGACGTTAAATGGTTGACGAATACGATTGAGTAAATCCGCAATGGCTACTGAGCTTAACGCATAACCGACACGTAAACCTGCCAATCCATAAGCTTTTGAAAAGGTACGTACAATAACCATATTATTAAATTCATCCAAGAGTACCCGATTATTACTCTCAGGACTATATTCGATGTAAGCTTCATCTAACACGACCAACACCGAGCTTGGCACACTAGCGACAAACTCATGTAACTCTTGCTGCGTAAGCTGGGTACCAGTTGGATTGTTTGGATTAGCGATGAACACTATCTTAGTATTTAAGTTGTCATTTACCGCCTGACTCATCGCTTTTAAATTATGACCAAAACGATTGGCAGGCACTTCCACGCCTTTTGCGCCTTGCATTTTAGCCAGCATCGGATAAACGATAAAAGCATATTGACTATAAACGATGGCATCATCAGCGCCAGCAAAACTACGCGCTAAGATATCAAGCAAATCATCTGAGCCATTACCTAAAGTGATTTGCTCAACACTAACGTCATTAAAGTCAGCAAGCGCTTGTTTTAGATAATAACCATTGCCATCAGGATAACGTGCCAGCTGACCCAACTGCTCGGTAATCGCAAGCGTAACGTGTGGTGAGCAGCCTCTTGGATTTTCATTACTGGCAAGTTTGACCACATCTGAGACGCCAAACTCGCGCGTCAACTCTTCAACTGGCTTCCCCGTCTGATAAGGTACCAGCTCTAAAATACTGTCATAGGCAGGTACAAGCGGTGATAAATTTGACTTTGTCGACTGAGATGACTGCATGATTTATCCTTAAGAGTGATAACGTATCTGCTATTAGTAAGAGCGTGTCCTTAGGGCAATCAATAGATATCTACAATCAATAGACATCTAGATGAAGACGCATCCTAATTTTTGCTATCGATTTGACAAACAACTTGGTTAAGCCAATTTATAGGACGGCTTTTGGGTAAGAGCCTAGAATGCGTAAATCTTTGACCAATGGACGAATATCAGCGATCGCAGCGCTCACATTTGCATCTTCAATGTGCCCATCCATGTCAATAAAAAATACATAAGCCCATTTATTCGGGCGTTCAGGACGCGTTTCGATACTGGTCATCGACACGCCATGATAGGACAATGGCTTTAAAATTTCGATCAAAGCGCCTGCTTTATCATGCGCTGAAACCATGATTGAGGTTTTATCTTGACCAGATGGCGCAATCGCCTCGTGACCAATGATCAGGAAACGTGTGGTATTGCTAGGATTGTCTTCGATGTTCGAATACAGCTTATGTAAATCGTACTCTGCCGCCGCCACATCACCGGCAATCGCTGCTGAATGCCATTCATTTTTTAATCGGCGAGCAGCCTCACCATTGCTTGATACTGCCACGCGCTCGACATTGGGATAATTGACATCGAGCCAATGACGACACTGTGCCAATGACTGCTGATGTGAGTAGATACGGCTTAAGCCATCAAGCTTAGTATGTTCAGCGACCAAGAAGTTTTGATGAATAGGCAACTCAACTTCACCAATTATTTTTAAGGTGGAAGATAGGAAGCCATCTAACGTATGGTTCACCACGCCCTCGGATGAGTTTTCGACTGGCACCACGCCATACATCGCCGTACCCGCTTCGACTTCGCGGAAGACATCAGTGATGGTGTTTAGCGGTACAGTATCGGCAGCTTTCCCGAAGTGCTTAAGCGCTGCAGCATGAGTAAAGGTACCAATAGGACCTAAGAACGCAATGCGTTGAGGTGCTTCTAAATCCAAGCAGACTGACATAATCTCACGGAACAATCGTGCCATTTTTTCATCAGCGATTGGTCCAGTATTTCGTTCCATTACCGCTTTTAACACTTGCGCTTCACGCTCAGGACGATAAAAAATAGGGTTGGTTTTTTCTGCTTCAGGACTATTGGCAACATGGTCTTTTTTTGCCGTCGCCACTTGCTGAGCCAGTTTGGCACGGTTGTTAATCAGCGTCTGAATTTCGCAGTCTACCGCATCGATACTTTGGCGCAACGTATTTAAAAGCGCTTTATCAGTTGCAGTCCCATCAACGCTTGCAGAGGTTTGGTTTAGGTTATTTACATTTTGCTCTGGTGACTGCTCACTCATTACCGCCCATCCTTTTCTAATGTTGTTGCTAAAATTGTTTCTGAGTTTTACAACTGTTGTTTTATAACTTATAACTGCTAGAGATGACTGTTTGTTCGATAGAATTATTTTAATCATAAATGCTGATGTCTTTCTTATGTTTCGCGCAAGCCAAACCGCTGATCGGCTCTACTATAGCAAAAACTATCGACAGTGCCCATTCGTAAATGTGCGTAAATACGCGGAAATGCGCAATTTGCCGTAAATATTAGCACAGTTATACTCTACAGCGGACAAGCCTTGTAAAACTATAAAGGCTACAACCGCTCAAATCTATGATACAGTTTAAAGGCTCTTATTAAAGGTAGCTAGTTTTAACCACCCTTAAGCTTTAACATGGCATATTTTTAATAACATTGACGCTTAGTAGGTTTGGATTTTAAAAAACCTCTAGAAACACTACCATGATAAACAGCTTTTTGAAAAAACATCATGAACAATAAAATGAAATAACAAACTTTAAGAAGAACATTACCACGTTAATTGACCACACCAAGGATATCTGATGAGCGCATTACAACAGCTTCGCACCATGACCACTATTGTCGCTGATACGGGCGACCTTGCCGCCATTGCGCGTCTAAAACCCATCGATGCCACGACCAATCCTAGCCTGATTACCAAAGCCCTCATTCATCCTGATAATGAAGCGATGATGTCAGAAACTATGAGTCGCCATCGCGGCGACGTTGATGCGGTAATTGATGAATTAACCGTTCAAATTGGCTGCAATATTCTGGCGTTGATTGAAGGTCGCGTTTCGACCGAAGTCGATGCACGCTTGTCTTATGACACCCAAGCGACCATTGATAAAGCCTTACGCTTTATGGAAGCCTATCAAAAAGCTGGTATTGATTCAGAGCGTGTCTTAATTAAAATGGCTGCAACGTGGCAAGGGATTGAAGCGGCACGTTATCTTGAAACGCAGGGCATCCACTGTAATCTGACTTTACTGTTTGGTCAGCATCAAGCGATTGCTTGTGCCGATGCTGGCGTTACTTTAATTTCGCCATTTGTTGGACGTATTTTAGATTGGCAAAAACGCCAACAAAACCGCCAAAACGTCCCAGCCTCAGATGATATGGGCGTCCAATCGGTCAAGCTCATTTACCAATATTACAAGCAACATGGCTATAAAACGCAAGTAATGGGCGCAAGTTTTCGCTCGACCGAGCAAATATTAGCATTAGCAGGCTGTGATTTATTAACCATTGCGCCCAATCTGATTGATGAGCTAGCGGCAATGGATGTCGAAGTGACGCGTCAATTGTCGCCAAGCATGTCCATGGAATTGGCCGACATGGCGAAAGTCAGCTTAACACATGACGAATTTAGTGCGGCCTATCAGCAAGACACTGTTACGCAAGACTTATTACCCAAAGGAATCGATGGCTTTATCGGTGCGCGTGATGAGCTTGCGCAAATGCTAGCAGCCATGCGAAATTAACTGCCATATTTTTACCTTTTATGCGTTTGCTTGCTAATCACAAGGTCTGAGATTGTCTCAGTGTGAACCTCTTGTCATAAAAGAAATTTGCCTGCCTATATTAAGTTGGCTATGATAAGCAACTTTATATAACAAAAAGCAAGGCTCGATTATGAAACGGCTAGCAGTGATATTAGCAGGTAGTACGCTTGCAATGAGTGCCCATGCGGTAAACTGGTTAGAGATATCAAAAAGTCAAACTGGCTCTGTTTTTAGCTTAGATTTAGATTCTATCGAACGCTCAGACATTCATATTATTGACGAAAAAGCGGTCGAAAATATTACCGTCTCTATTCGTAGAACCTACCCTGCACCAAAAGATATGGCCAAAGACAGTAAGGAAAAAGAAATAAAAGATAAGGAAAGTACAGATACAGCAGCTAACAAAACGATGAAAGAAACCAGCATTCATCATAGCGATCAGCAATGGCTTATCGCTTGCAAGGACTCTAGTTACTATCGGCGCGCATACGTTAACTACGCATCTGATGATAAAGTGTTGAAATCTTGGCAATCAGATAAGCCGATACTGACAACCAAAGACTTTAAAATTACTAAGCCAAAAACGATTAGTCGCCTGTTAATAGAACAAGCCTGTAAAAATTATCAGCAAGATAAGTAAAATAAGTTAAGACGAACAAATAAATGCCATTAAAAAAAGCGCGCTGAACTCGCTCAGCGCGCTTTTTTATACGAAATAATCAATTATCTAAGCCTTCAAAACCGTATAGATAGGAACAGGAAATTCGCCATGCAGATCAACAAGATCTAATAATACCAATGCGCCGACGACCGTATGCTCGGCAGACCTGCAGAGCTCATAAGCAGTCATGAGTGTACCTCCGGTCGCCAAGATATCATCAACCAATAAAACCCGCTCTGGCGGCAAGTTATTTTGCATCTCAAGCGTGTCTTTACCATACTCTAAAGCATAGGCTTTATTGGCAACCGGTGGCGGCAATTTACCGGGTTTACGCAGCAAGATCATGCCTTTACCCAATCGACCCGCCAGCAAACTGGCAAAAATAAACCCGCGCGCTTCAACTGCACCTAAACAGTCTATTTTATCGAGCAAGCCCATCGGCAATGCTGCCAACATCTCGTCAATCACCGCATTAACATGACTGCGTAGTAACGGGGTAATATCATAAAAATCAATGCCAACTTTCGGGAAGTCTGGTACTGTGCGAATGATTTGCCAAAATGGATGATCAGTATTGAGCGTATTGATTGAATCGGTTGTAAAATTGACTTTAGCTGATGTAACGGCGGCATTCGCGCTCATAATAACCCTTAGCTTGTAGAACTTAAATAATGATACAACCGTGATAAATGAGGTATCAATCGGTAAAAATAGCGGCGAGAATTATAGCATAATCGGCTTTATAGTGGCGGCAAGATTGGCAAACACAGCACGCCTAAAGCGATAAAAGTGACGTGCCATGACTTGATAAAAGCTGGTGAATCTCAATATACAAGTGTAAACTTAACTATGAAAATAACCGCTATATGCTAAACTACGGGCGTTTTTATGCATTAAATGTTAGCTAGAGTGGTTAATAAATACCTTAAAACACTTATTAACGTAGTTAGTAGAACTGGTAATAGAAACACTAGTAATCGTAATACTAAGAATAATCGATAGGACTATTTATGAAACGTTATGAATGTATTGTCTGCGGTTGGATATATGACGAAGAGCTCGGCTGTCCTGAAGAAGGCATTGCGCCTGGTACCAAATGGGAAGACATCCCTGACGATTGGACTTGTCCAGAATGCGGCGTTGGCAAGCTTGATTTTGAGATGCTCGAATTTTAAGCCAACGACCATCTAAATAGGATACTTCATGACAGAATCAACCCCCATTAATACTGTGTCTAAAATCTCAAAAGCGACTGAAACTTCAGAAGAAACTGGTAATACGTCAACGCTTGATGCCGAAATGCTTAATGATGCAGCACTTAGCGCTTCAAAGCTTGACGCTCCCCTAATCAATTACCCAACGCCTGAATGGCAAAAATTTGGCGATCATGCTTGGTATCCATCTGACTTGAGCGAGCATCTTTATCAAGCGATGATAGATATCGGTGATGGTATCGAGCTGTGCGTTGAGGCTGGCGGTAATCCTAATAACCCGCCATTGTTAATGGTAATGGGGCTTGGCTCACAAATGGTGTTTTGGCCAAACAGTTTTATTAAGCGCTTTATCGATGCTGGTTTTTTTGTAATACGATTTGACAATCGTGATATCGGCTTGTCCTCAAAAGTACAGATTGATGGTTTGCCGCGTATCAGCCAATTAAAAATGATGATGCGTCTGCAAACGGGGCTGTCGAATAAAGGCGCGCCGGTCGCATATAATTTGACCGACATGGCAGAGGATACAGCGCGTTTAATCAAAGCCTTAAAACTTGGCAAAACGCATCTGCTTGGTGCTTCGATGGGCGGTATGATTGCTCAAATCGTCGCCGCGCGTTATCCAAGTTTGGTGCAGCGTATGGCGTTAATGTTTACCACCACCAATCGTGCTTTTTTAAAACCGCCGAAACCTAAGCAGTTATATACCCTTATCAATCGTCCTGAGAGCCACTCTGAGCGCGATATCGTGCGTCATAGCGTCTGGTTTATGAAAACCGTTGGTACACCAGGGCACGTCAATGTACGTATGGTGCGTGACATCGCCAAGATACGTTATCAGCGCAATTTTCATCCCCTCGGCACCGTACAGCAGCTCAATGCTATTTTAGCTTCTGGCTCTATTAGCAAATACAGCAAGCAAGTTAAAGCGCCAACCATTGTGCTACACGGTAGCGCCGATGGACTATTACCTCCCTCACAAGGACGGGTGGTTGCTAAGACCATTCCTAATGCAAGCTTCCATTTAATCGAAGGCATGGCGCACGATATTCCCGAATATTACCAGCCCTATATAGTCGATCTGATTAGCAATCATTTGTTAGAAAAATAAGTGTTTCGGCTCAGTATTGTTAATCATTGAACAATAAAAAAGAGTGACAGAGCGATCAATTATCATCGTTCTGCCACTCTTTTTTTACTGCAAATTTAAACATAAAGCCTGTTCAAATTAAAATCGCTACGTTAATAGATAGGTGTGACTGGTATAAATTTTTCTTGCTTGCTGTTATCACAGAGGCTACGAAAAATTCATCCCAGTCGCACCGTATCCGTTCCGGCTTTAGCCTACTCTACTAGCAAATAATAAATGTTAATCACAACCAACACTGCTAGCCTCTTTATCAATACACATTTTATCACCATTTTTTAAATTACCAATCCACGCTTTGCCATCTGTAAATACAAATGCAGGTTGGTTTTTATAATTATCGTTAGCATTCACACTGTCATTTTCAAATCGAAAAGGAATCACCAGCTCGCCACCTAAATTGACAAATCCCCATTCGCTATCGATGCGCACGCCCGCCAGCCCTTCTGAGAATGGACGTACCTCATCGAATGAATAGGTAATCATAGAGACGTTATTATCGTCAACAAAACCCCATCTGCCGTCTTGTTGCCGCGGCTGCAAGGTAGTAAAGCCACGAGACTGTGCTTGCTTCTGCGCATCTTTAGGGCTGCTAACTGATGTAATTTTCGAATTTTGACTATCAGTATTATTATTTGAATCAGACGTAGGTTTGCCGTTTTTATCTACCCAGCTTACAGCCTTATTTTTACGCACTCGAGCCATGCCGCCACGGAAATCATCAATATCATTAATGGCGGCGGCAAATGGTACGACTGTCTTGTTGGCAGTATCGATAACGCCATAATGACCGTTTTGTTTGACCACGATACGACCCTCAGAGATGGGACGCGCCCAACCTTGGCTCTCCTTTAGCATATCGTACATCGCAGGAATCACTTCGCGACCCTGCATATTGACATAACCGACACGTCCATTGCGTAGTACGGGCAGCAGACCGCCCGATATTTTATCCGCATCTACTTTTTGATAGCGTGATAAATCAACCACGCTTTTACCTTGTTTATTAATCAAAGCAACTGGGGCGCCAAAATCTTTTATCGCTAAAAAATAGCCACTACTTGCCGTACACGATACATTTTTATAATAACTTTTGGGGATTTTACAGCTGGCTGCTTGTGCGCTTGGTATCAAAAGCAAACCAACCGTTAAAACGCCTACAACGAAACTGCCGCGCGACCGTTGTGGCGACAATACCAATAATGAATATACCTGTTGTTTTGATAAAAAACATTGCAGCATAAGTAAACCTAGAATAAAAAGTCATACAAGCTATTTAAGTATTTGAAAAAATTGCCATTTTAAAAGTTTCAGCAATTCGAGATAACTATGAATGAAGAGTAACAAATGACCACGTTCGCGCCAATGGCATTCTTGTAAGAAGCTGACTGGTTTATTCAGTCATAGTGCGCAATAGGTCATTATAAAATAAATAATGCCAAACCATTCCAATTTAAGCACAAAACACTGACAATATGATTTGTTTAAGTGATTTCTTTAGGGCGTGTCTTCGTTTTAAAAATGGTGATAAAAATGAGATAAATTGCCGTCAAACCAGGAAAATAGCGCAGATAATATCGAGCTATCTGGCACCGTTTGGCAAGATTTAGCCATTTTTAACCCATTTAGATGACTATCGGTTGAATTGAGGAAACGCCCTAGCAAACAACGATGCAACACATTAAAAAAGTATCATAGTAATAAGATAAGGATCTTGCATGGCTACTGCCTCTTCACGCTCCGCCGCTACTGGCTTAGTCATTGGTTGTGTTATTTTTGGTCTGGGCAGTTTGATTGTCGCTCATGTCGATATCGGTGGCTGGGCGATGTCCTTTTGGCGGCTGGCTATTTCAGGCGGGGTGTTTGCGATATTGGCTAAAGTCACAGGACAACGACTGCCGCACTCAAAGCGTGCTATTTTTTATGGTTTATTATCAGGTGCATTTTTAGGATTAGATTTGGCACTGTGGCATGAGAGTATTTATGCAGTTGGTCCTGGTATTTCAACCTTACTCAACAGCTTGCAGATTTTCTTTTTAGCGGCCATTGGTTTTTTATATTTTAATGAGCGTCAATCTATCTTGCAGCTGATCAGTTTATTTTTAGCCATGTTAGGTGTGGCGATGATAGGCAGTCCTGAGTTTGCGCAAAATACTGCTGCGACTTGGGGGTTTGTTACTGGCATCGTCTCAGGTGCTATGCTTGCTGCGTCGATGACCTTTATTCGTAAAACCCATGATACTGAGCCGACACCGATATTTGTACTCATGCAATTGGTGAGCATCGGCGGCGTAATAGCGATGGTTCTCCCGATGTTGGTGCTTGATATGGGTAATATTTTGCCCAATACGTGGTCTGAGATCGGTTGGATATTGATTTACGGTACAGTGATGCAATGCTTGGCATGGGGTCTTATCGCCTACTCTATTCCGAAGCTGTCTTTGGCATTGACTGGACTGTTACTATTAACCGAGCCTATTGCAGCCTTAGTCATTGACTATAGCTGGCTTGACAAACCAATTAATACTCTGCAATGGAGCGGCGCTCTGCTGACCATGTTTGCCATTTATTTGGGTTCACTAAAACCCAAACCACGCGCACTACGCCGTTATCGTTTTTTTGCTAGGTTTTATAAACGACACTATAAATAAACCCATAATAAACAAAAGCCACGATAATTATTGTGGCTTTTGCTTATCGCTGTATTAAGTTCTTTAATTGTATGATTAAAAAATCAATCTTTTTGGCGATTAAATAAGGCATTAAGCACAATCGCAGTTAAAGTAGCCGTGCCAATTCCGCCCAAATCAAAGCCGCCCAGGTGTAAGCTAAAATTACCCGTCCCCATAATCACTGTGACCGCCGCAATGATTAAATTGCTGTTTTTACTAAAATCGATATGACTGTCAATCCAAATCTTAGCGCCAGCAATCGCAATCAAACCGAACACGACAATGGATGCGCCGCCTAATAAAGCAGGTGGTATCGTCTGAATAATAGCCCCAAATTTTGGTGACAATCCCAGCAAGATAGCCACAAAACCTGCTATTACAAAAATCGTCGTGCTATAAACCTTGGTCACTGCCATGACACCGATGTTTTCTGCATAAGTGGTAACGCCTGTGCCGCCAAATCCTGCTGAGAAAGTCGTTGCCAAACCATCAGCAAAAAAGGCTCGTCCCATATAAGGCGTCACGCGAGATTTTGTCATACCTTCCACTGCTTTAAAATGTCCTAAGTTTTCGGCAATTAAAATAAAGGCGACAGGCACAATTAATATAATCGCACTCATCTCGAAATGCGGCGTATGAATACTTGGCAGTCCAAACCATGAGGCCGCCGACACATTACTAAAATCAATCGGAACACCATAACCCATTAGATTGGTCATGACAAAATAAGCGATATAAGACAAAATCAAACCAACAAGCAATAACAGTCGGCGTAGCATACCGCGGGTAAATACCGCTACACCACTGATAAGCAGTACCGTTAATGTAGCCATCCATGCGTCAAACTGGTTGGCGGATACCCCTCGAATGGTGACTGGCGCTAAATTAAGACCAATAATCATCACAATCGCCCCGGTGACGATGGGTGGTATTAAGCGCTCAATCCAACCTGTGCCTGTCTTCATCACCAACAAGCCTACCAAAGCATAAATGATACCGCATGCCATGATACCGCCTAAAGCGACATTCAAATTATCATTAAACCCAACGCCAGCATAAGCAGTAACCGCAATGACAGGACCGATAAAGGCAAAACTCGAACCCAAATAACTGGGCATGCGCCCGCCAGTAATGATAAAAAACATGACCGTACAAATACCGGACATTAAAATAGCTAAATTGGGGTCGAATCCCATTAATAATGGCGCAAGCACTGTCGACCCAAACATGGCAAAAGTATGCTGAACACCTAATAAAACACTCTTAGCAGGCGGTACGTATTCGTTAATCCCCACCGGATCACGATCCAAATTTCCGCTATACGGACGCCACGTTGGAAACCAACGACCATTATCAAAGTCTGGATTGTGCGGATAGCTGATCGCAGCCGAATCAATACCAGCTGCTTCTAGTGCATTATGAGGAGCTGTATGATTATTTTCCGGTTTTGAAGAATGAGATTTTGAAGAGTGAGATTCAGGAGATGTCATGCGCTGTCCTATTTAAGCTAAGAGAGTACTAGCCAGCTAAAAATTGTGAGAAATACAACTATGCATTGAGTCAAAACGATAACAGATAAATACTACTAACCATTAAAAACAATAGAGGAGAACATAGATGGCAGCAGAAAAAAATATTTTCTTCGACCAAATATAGGTCATCAGATAAGCCGTATTAAAAACGACAGACGACTGCCTTCGCCATTACTTACGCTAAAATAATGACTAACTTACAGGATGTTACACAGGTATTGGTTGCGAGCATGATAACGGAGTTTTCTAATAAATAAAAGTTATTATTCAGCCGCCTCCTGTACGCCTATACTGAGAGGCATTTATAGATAATGTCCGAGATTCTTTATTTAAGCGCCGACCCCGTTTATCTATACAAACGTGAAAGCGCGATAAACGTGAAAGCGAGTATTTAAAGAGTGATTGCGCAGCAGTTATGAGTGCTTATTTAGGGCAGCTATCTATTATATCTTTAATATTAGTACTAAAGCCTATCTATAACAGAGGCTGATGCACTGACGATTTCTTGGTAATTGATTATGATTAGTGTTTTCGACTTATTTAAAATTGGTATTGGACCATCAAGCTCTCACACCGTTGGACCTATGGTGGCGGCCAACTTATTTTTGACGTCATTGCTTAAACAAACTGCATTAACGTCGATTAAGAGTATTGAAATAGAGCTTTATGGCTCTTTAGCGGCCACAGGTAAAGGGCACGCAACCGATACTGCAATATATTTAGGCTTGCTTGGACATACACCAAGCACCATTGACACACGCTTAACTAACGAATATCTAGCGCCTATTTTTGCTGATAAGCAGCTTAACCTATCTGGCAAACACGTGATCGAATTTGACACCGAGCGCGATATGTATTGGTACGATGATACGGTACTGCCTTATCATCCTAACGCCTTAACCATCCGTGCGATTTTGACTGATGACAGTAAATTCCAACAAACTTATTATTCAGTCGGTGGTGGTTTTGTTATTAATGAAGACGACGCCAATAATCCTGATGAGGATCACGCCAGCCCAACGATCGACATCGTTCCCTACCCCTTCAATAGCGCTGCAGAATTGCTTGAGCAGTGTGATAAGCATGGATTGAGTATTAGCGAGTTGGTCCTTGCTAACGAATGCCATTACCGCAACCAAGCAGATGTCTTTAGCTACTTAGATACTATTTGGGAAGTGATGCAAGACTGTGTCATTCAGGGCTGCAAAAACAGCGGTATTTTGCCAGGCGGGCTTGATGTCAAACGCCGCGCTCAAGACCTACATATGCAACTACGCGCTGAAAAAGATACGTCTATTACCAAAACCGATAAATTGGCAGCCATGGACTGGGTCGATTTGTATGCGCTTGCCGTTAACGAAGAAAATGCCAATGGCGGTAAAGTGGTTACGGCGCCGACCAATGGTGCCGCGGGCATTATTCCTGCCGTTCTGCATTATTATCGTGATTTCTTGCCCAATTATAACCAAGACGGCGTTCGTAAGTTTTTATTAAATGCCACTGCCATCGGTAGCTTAATTAAACAAAATGCCTCTATCTCTGGAGCGGAAGTTGGCTGCCAAGGTGAAGTAGGTTCAGCCTGTGCCATGGCAGGTTCGGCATTGGCAGAAATTATGAGCGGCTCGCCCGCCCAATGTTTAAATGCAGCGGAGATTGGTATTGAGCACAATTTAGGTCTGACTTGTGACCCTATTGGCGGTTTGGTGCAAGTCCCTTGTATTGAACGCAACGCGATGGGCGCGGTAAAAGCCATTAACGCCGCTCGTCTTGCTTGTCGCGGCAATGGTCAGCATTTTGTTTCACTCGATAAAGCGATTGAAACCATGAAACAAACGGGCGCCGATATGTCTGATAAATATAAAGAAACTGCGCGCGGTGGTCTTGCTATTTATGCTGATAACCGAATTCCTACTGCTACCCGCGGCGTTAGTGTGAATTACAGTCAATGTTAATATAAAACACATTTCTCTTTTTTCAAAACTAAAAAAAGCCTCTAATGACTAGAGGCTTTTTTATAATAAAATTCTCGTTAAATGCTATTCATAGCTGCTAACCATCATAGCTGCTAACAGTATCTAAAATTATTCAGCAGTTTTTGAGATTACTTCGTTTAGAATCCAAACGGGTTTAACCACTTTTGTCGCTTCGTTCATAACTGCTTCTTGGCGCACATCTAGAACATAACGATAATTTGGCTCATAAGTAAAACCTTGGATATTGCCGTTTAAAGGCGTGTAGTTTTTCTGATAAGTCTGACGGTACTGAAGGCACTCTGACTCAACCATATTGCCACTAGCGGTTGGCAATTCACAGACTGCTTTGAGAGGTGCTATTTCAATTTTGAAACTTGGAATATTAACCACTTTCACATTCATAGGTTCGCCTTCAACGACCATGGTGCGCTCGTCGTTCATTCCCATGGTAGAGCAACCTGATAGAACAAAAGTGGTCATCAATGCAGCAATTGCTAATTTTTTCATTATTAAATCCTCAGTTTATTAGTATTAGTCATTACCCTTTAAACTCATTTTAATCAATTATCACTATTCAAAAGGTAGCAAGCAGTTATGAAGATACTGTTAACTTCAAGCCAATTATAAAATCGAAACGAATAAAAATAAGATTTAAATAAAATCGCTGAAATATAAATAGTACCGTCTATTGTTTACTGCAATCAGTATAGTTTGCACGGCTGCCTAGCCTCTATAACTGCTTTGTAAAGTAACGTCAGCTTTTGCAAACGATGTTAATAAACGGTTTAAATTCGACCATATTGAATAAAGCCGTTTTGAGAATAAAAAAACACTCAAAACTATACATAACAATGCTAGCTTTGAGCGTCTTTATAAAAACGATTAACAATTTTTAGCTGCGATAATCTGCATTTATCTTGACGTAATCGTAAGATAAGTCGCAGGTATAAACGGTATCTTGAGCATCACCGCGTGCCAGATCGATATGAATGGTAATCTCAGGACGGCTCATGACTTCTTTACCTGCCGCTTCCGTATAACTCGGAGCCACGCCGCCACTTTGGCAAATCATCACCTCATCTAAGTAGACATCGACTTGCTCGGTATCAAGGTCATCGATACCAGCGTAACCAACCGCTGCTAAGATACGACCCCAGTTGGCATCACTAGCAAAAAAAGCGGTTTTGACCAAGGGCGAATGCGCAACAGCATACGCCACATCACAGCATTCTTGCGTGTTTTTGCCGCCTGTGACTTTGATCGTCATAAACTTGGTGGCGCCTTCCCCATCTCGCACGATCAACTGCGCCAAACGTACAAATACCGCTGTCAAAGCCTCAAATATCGGCTGATAATGCGGATGCTCTGGGCTATCAATAACCTCTGGGCTCGCCGTTCCCGTGGCAATCAGTACGCAGCAATCGTTGGTTGAGGTATCTCCATCAACGGTAATGCGGTTAAAGGATTGCTCATTAATTCTACTTAGCATTTCTTGTAATAAATCAGCAGCGATATTGGCGTCGGTTGCTACATAGCCAAGCATGGTCGCCATATTAGGACGTATCATGCCCGAGCCTTTTGACATACCAGTAATGTGATAGCTGCCAGCATCGACATCGATCTTTTCACTAGCAAGCTTTGGAATCGTATCAGTCGTACGAATTCCGTTTGCTGCTGCCAGCCAATTATCAGCGGCTAAATTGGCTAGCGCTTTGTCTAAACCTGCAATGACAGCATCACTGTTTAACGGCTCACCTATCACGCCCGTCGAAAATGGCAAGACAGCATTGGTGTCCACACCAGCTTTGGCGGCTAAGGCGGCACAGATATCAACCGCGCGGCGTTTACCATCGACGCCTGTTCCGGCATTGGCGTTACCTGTATTGGTGATTAAATAACGCGGACGGGCTTTAGCAAAGTGTTCCCGCAAGACTCGTACAGGCGCGGCACAAAAAGTATTTTTTGTGGTCACAACCGCAGTCGTTGCGCGATCAGCAATTTCTATCACCACCAAGTCATCGCGGTCTTTATAACGTACGCCTGCAGCGGTAGCGCTTAGCTTAATTCCATCAATTGGATAAATCGTCTTAGGTACTGCAATGTTGCCGACGGCCATCATTCAATCCTTATTCATCAATGCTGATGCATTATTTATTGGTTATAAATTGTCTTGATAAAATCATTGTCTTTACAGAAACTGTGTTATTCATTTTTGGTTGTTAAAAGCTTATTAAAAACTGGGGCAGAAAAACTGCTGTTAAAGGTCTATTGTTTAAAGCAAACTATGATACTTTGTTCAAATCAAACGCGGCCCAGATTGGAGCATGGTCAGACGGTTTTTCCATGCCGCGCAGTTCATAACTAATGCCTGCATCGACGCAATGATCTATCAAGTCTGTAGTGCATAAAATGTGATCAATACGCAGCCCGCGCTTAGGATCATCGTTAAAGCCCCGACTGCGATAATCAAACCAGCTATATAATTCGGTGCTGTCTGGATAATGCAGACGATAGGTATCGGTTAGCTCACGCGCCATCAAATCGCTATACCATTCACGCTCTTCAGGTAAAAACGAGGTTTTTCCATTTTTGAGCCAGCGCTTCGCATTGGCCTCACCGATACCAATATCGATATCTTCTGGCGCAATATTCATATCACCCATAATAACCAGCGAGCGCCCTTCTGCTTTTAAAGTATCGATATACGCTATCAAATCCGCATAATAGGCACGCTTCATAGGAAATTTGATTGGGTGCTCTTGGCTCTCTCCTTGTGGAAAATAGCCGTTAAGCACATCCACTTCCCTTCCATCAAACACATAGCGCGCATGAATAAAGCGCTTTTGTGACTCTTCATCTTCACCCGGAAAGCCTTTTTGCACAAAAATAGGCGCGACTTTAGATAATAAAGCGACACCGTAATGCGCTTTTTGACCAAAGTATTCGACGTGATAGCCCAAGCTTTCCACATTTTCGAGGGGAAACTGTTCATCATGCACCTTAGTTTCTTGCAATCCGATCACATCAGGATCGATTACCTCTCGCACCGCTTCTAACTGATGTTGGCGAGCGCGGATACCATTGATATTAAAACTGACAAAACGGGTCATAAATTATCCTATACTGATGAATAAAAGCAAAGCGCTGCTAAATAAAAATACAAAAATCGGCGTTGTATAAAGGACGATGATAACAGACATCGACAAGGCTATCTGTTGCGCGCCCTTATTTCTTACGATAGAGTAGCGGTTATGAGCGATAACCTATGCATTATTACTTTCTATTTTTTATATATTAACTTTTAAACGCTATCGATGAAGCAAACTTATGACAATAACTACGAAAAAAGTGACAACAACGATGAATAACAATACTGATATCAAATCCAGTGGCGCCACTTCACCGCTATTTGCCACCAATTATAACGTGTATATCAACCATACTGACGCAGGTGGTATAGTTTATCATGCCAATCATTTAGTCTTCTTTGAAAACTGCCGCCGTGACTGGTTTACAAAACTTGATTTAAATGGGTATTTTTTACAAACCGATGACGGTGAGATTCAGCATTTTGTTGTCAGTCAAGCAGACCTGCAATACAAAAAAGCCATTCTTTTAGATGAAGTGATCAACGTACGTATCGATAAGGTTGAGCTAAAACCTGCCAGCATTGTATTTTATCAAAGTATCCATCGTAGCACGCCAAATTCAGATAATAATGACAACCCTAAGGCGAGTTCTGCTCCTTTAAACAGTACTTTATTAAGCAGCACTAAAATTGTCATCGCTTGTGTGCAAAATCAGATCAAGCCGGAGCCTACACCTGCTGAGGACTCTGATGCGACTGTTAATCGCAATGCGCCCATGCGTCCTATTCGTGTACCGCAAAAGTTACGTGACACCATCCAGAGAGCGATAACACAACACGCTGATGAATAAAATGATTGGTTGACTATCGTTCGACTAGGCCAGGTCCTTATTTTAAAAATGGTGATAAGGCCATAAGAAGACTGTTATGCTCGCATTTGAAGATATTTGGCTACATAGCAAGCACGCTACGCTAGCAAATCCTAATCGTGAAAGTCTTTTATATCGAATCTCTACTCGGTTTCCTACGTACCGAAAACAGCGCACAAAAATACAGAAATACTCAGCGGCCGATGATGCTTTACCTATTAATAAACGCGCCTTGATAAGTGGTATCAGTGGTGAACTACGGGCTGGGCAAGTCACGGTTTTGACAGGGGCTTCTGGTAGCGGAAAGTCCGTTTTATTGCGCGCATTAGCAGGGCTATCGCCCATCACTACAGGCAATATTTGGCTACAAAGCAGTGAGCAAAATAGTCATGCTTGCTCTAGCATTCATCACATACCATCCACGCACTGGCGCTCGCAGGTTGCCTTGCTCGCTCAGCAGCCACAATTATTAGAAGGCAGTGTTCTTGATAACTTGCAACAGCCTTATCGTTTGGCCGCCCATCAGCAAAAGCAGTTTGATATTAATTGGCATATTGAGCAGCTTGAGTATTTAGAGCGCTCATCTGGCTTTTTACAACAAGACGCTCATACTCTCTCGGGCGGCGAAAGACAACTGGTCAATACACTGCGTTTATTACAATTGAACCCCCAAGTCTTATTGTTGGATGAACCGACCGCAGCCTTAGATGTCGATACCTCAACGAAGCTTGTGCAGTTGCTGATTAATTGGTTACGTTGTGAGTCAAAGCGGACAGTATTATGGGTGACTCACGACACAAAAGACATTATGCCGTTAGCGGATAAACATTGGCATATGCAAGCTGGCGTCTTAATCAAAGTAGATTAACTTTGCCTTTATAACGAGCTAACGTAATGAGTACAGAAAATATGCAAATCATACTCACTTATAGTGATATTGCGCTTGCCAGTAGTTTGATTGTTATTGTGCTAATCGTATCATGGTATTTGCGTTTAAAACTGACCAAAACCCTTATCATCGCGTCTATTCGTACCGTCGTACAGCTAAGTTTCATTGGTCTCATCTTGGCATGGATTTTCGCTCGCGAACAATGGTACGAAGTTCTTGTTATTTTGACCATCATGACCTTGATTGCGGGTAGTGCTGCCAAAAATCGCGTCAAGCGTACCTATAAAGGCTTATTGGTTGATACGCTGATCGCTGTCGGTACCTCAGCGGTGCTAGTTACCATCATCGCCATCAGTCTTATTTTACAAGTACAACCTTGGTATACGCCGCAATTCATCATTCCTATATTAGGTTTAATACTCGGTAACTCTTTAACCGCCATCTCATTGACCAGCAATCAGCTGATTGAAAGCTTTCATGCGCAGCAAGGACAAATCGAGATGATGTTGAGCCTATCTGCCAGACCATTTGAAGCTGTCCATGAACAGATACGTGCTGCTATTATCAATGGTATGACACCCACGCTCAACTCTATGCTGGTGGTCGGCATCGTCAGCTTACCAGGAATGATGACGGGGCAAATACTTGCTGGCGCTGACCCTACCAAAGCCGTACACTATCAAATTGTCACCATGTTTCTCATCTGTGTAAGCAGCACCCTTGGGTGTACGATAAGCGCCCTACTCATTCATCGTCGTTTTTTTAACCACAAACAGCAGTTCATCCTACCTTACTATGATTGATACTCTTTTTTTTCTTATAGATAACTTTATTTAGCAGCGTTTTATATGTACTGGTCAGTACGCGCATGCTAATATTGCCTTTACTTGGATTCATGCTAATGTATTGCTTAAATGTATCATTATATTGTTAATACATTATTTTTTAGTTGCAGTAAAATGGTCAAAAACCCTTACATTCGAGCGACACTTTTTAATATTGCAGTAAAGTATGCATTCAATTCTGACGCTTTTATCATTCACCAACACTAAACTAAAGCAACACTATTTAGCAGTCCGTCAATAGATAAGGACGTTATCGAACTCAGCGGCAATTGTTTTACGTCAGCGCTGATTTTTTTATTGACACGGATATGGCTGCTTAATAACAGAAATTTAACCTATATGAAATTTTAAGGACGCTGACTATGATGCCGAATAAACCTTGGCTTGCAAATTATCCCAACGGTGTGCCTAAAACCATCAATCCTGATAGATATGGCAGCATCATGGAAATGTACGAAGAGAGTTTTGATCGCTTTCGTCTGCATCCAATGAGTATCTGTATGGGCGTGACTCATACTTACGATGACATTGATAAAGCCTCTCTTGCTGTCGCCGCTTGGCTGCAAGCGCAAGGATTGCCTCAAGGCAGCGTGGTTGCGCTCATGATGCCAAACGTGCCGCAATATCTGCCAACGATGATTGGTATTTTGCGGGCAGGTTACGTCTGCACGCCAGTCAATCCTCTCTATACTGGCCGCGAGCTACGTCATCAGCTAAATGACTCGGGTGCCAAGGTTATCTTTGTGGTTGATAATTTTGCTCAAGCGCTTGAGCAGGTCATTGATGAGACAGATATCAAACGTATCGTTTTATCAAAGATGGGTGACATGATGGGTCTAAAAGGTATTTTAGTAAATACCATTATCCGTCAAGTCAAACGCTTGGTGCCCAAATACAAGCTTAATGACCCGAAGCACGAAGTCACGAAGTTTCCAGATGTGCTTAAAAAAGGCAGGAGCCTCCCCTTCCAAAAGCCAAAAATGTCCTTGGATCAAAAGGCGTTTTTGCAATACACGGGTGGTACGACAGGACTGTCTAAAGGCGCGATTTTATCTCAGCGTAATATCGTCGCAGGAGCCATGCAATCAGAAGCTTGGACGCGCCCTATTACGTCAGAGATTAATGAAGTTTATATCAATATGGTCATGGCCCTACCGCTGTATCATATTTTTGCCTTTATGCTAAGCTCACTCGGTATGCGCTCAGGCTATACCTTTATCTTGATACCCAATCCACGTGATATCCCAGGATTTATCAAAACCTTATCAAAGCAGCCGTTTCATATTTTCCCAGCGGTGAATACCCTATTTAAAGGATTGCTCGATAATCCAGAATTTAAGAATCTAGATTTCAGCTCACTGCGTATCTCACAAGCAGGCGGTATGGCGGCAACCGAACAAACGGCAGCTCGCTGGCTTGAAACCACTGGTTGCGCGATGATTGAAGGTTGGGGTATGACAGAAGGCGTGGCTGTCGGCACTGCCAACGTTGTTACCGACCGTAAGTTTAACGGCACGATTGGCGTTCCAGTCCCTAGCGTTGATGTCATCATCATAGATGAAGACGGCAATCGCGTCGGTGTCAATGAAGCGGGTGAAATGTGCGTTAAAGGTCCTAATGTGACCTCAGGCTATCTTAATAGAGACAGTAGCGACGACTTTACTGAAGATGGCTACTTTCGCACTGGCGATATCGTCAGCATGGATGAAAAAGGCTACTTTAGACTGTTGGATCGTAAAAAAGACATGATTTTGGTCTCAGGCTTTAATGTCTTCCCGAATGAGATAGAGTCAGTCATGCTTGATTGCGAAGGGATTATTGATTGTGCTGTAATCGGTATTCCTGATGAACGTCAAGGTGAAGCGGTTAAAATCTATGTCATTCCTGCTGATAATAACGTCACCAAAAACTCAATCAAAGAATTTGCTCTAGACAATTTAACCGGCTATAAATGTCCACGTCATATCGAGTTTGTCACTGAGCTACCAAAAAGTAACGTGGGTAAAGTTCTGCGCCAAAAACTGCGTGAAAAACATATCGCAGACAATCCACAGCTATGATCAACTCACAACTATAACCAGCGTAAATATCTACCCGCAAAAAGCGCTCTGCATAAATAGTAGAGCGCTTTTTTAACAGCTCATAGTTTGATTTTGGTAAATTTCACCTTTTAATGACAGCGGTATTATTTATATAATTATTTTTAAGAAAAATTCATAAAACTGTATACAGTCAATCCACAATAAAACTGGAACAGCTCATATCATGGAACAGTTTAGGTAGATTATTCTCTATCCAACCTTGGCGTAGAAATTTTGCCTGTGCCCACTTCTTTTCAATGGGATTCAGATTAGTATAATTACTTATATTAGCTGTACTTACTTGTATTATTAACTACTTTTACCGCAAAAAACCTTTTATCTTATATCTTCAACCACTTATCGGATTTAACTTGCAACATGATTTTTTCTTTTTAGCAAATTTATCTATAAACTGACAAGTTCTTGTATTAGAATAACGCGTTCAATTGCTCTTATGTTAATGTACTGCCAGAATTTGTTACGCTATTGTTTATTATTTTATATCGTTAGGCGGTATCGATAGTCCTCTCGATAGCTAGTCGTTTAATCTACTAAGAGATGTATTTTTGGTAGTTAAATATTTTTTAGCCAAATAATCTTGTAACTATACACATTTAGATAAAGGCCACCGTATTTTAGCAGTCTGTGAATGGATAGGATAACACTCGACAACTTGTCGCTTATAGGGCGATGGTGTATTGTTGACAAGGATGTGACTACTTTTTTATAGAACCTTAACTTATCGCAAATTTAAGGACGCTAAGTATGACCACTGATAAACCTTGGCTTGCTCAATACCCAGCAAACGTACCTAAAACCATCAATCCTGATCAGTATGAGAACCTCATAGACCTCTATGAAGAGTGCTTCGATCGCTTCCGTATGCATCCTATGACTATTTGTATGGGCGTGACTCATACTTATGGCGATGTGGATAAAGCCTCTCTTGCTGTGGCAGCATGGTTACAAGCTCAGGGCATTCCTAAAGGTAGCGTGGTTGCGCTTATGATGCCAAACGTACCGCAATATTTGCCGACGATGATTGGTATTTTACGTGCAGGCTACGTTTGTACTCCTATCAATCCTCTTTATACTGGTCGCGAGCTGCGCCATCAGTTAAATGATTCAGGTGCTCAGGTTATCTTTGTGGTTGATAATTTTGCCCAAGCGCTCGAGCAAGTAATCGAAGAGACAGACATCAAACGTATTGTCCTCTCAAAAATGGGCGATATGATGGGTCTAAAAGGTATTTTGGTCAATACCGTTATCCGTCAGGTCAAACGCTTAGTACCTAAGTACAATCTAAATGATCCTAAATATCATGTTACTAAATTTCCAGATGTGCTCAAAAAAGGTAAAAGCTTACCTTTCCAAGCACTAAAAACGTCATTGCAACAAACCGCTATTCTACAATACACGGGTGGTACCACTGGCCTATCTAAAGGTTCGGTATTAACTCAGCGTAATGTCGTCGCGGCTGCCATGCAGTCAGAAGCGTGGTTTCGCCCTGTTACCTCAGAAATTAATGAGGTATATATCAATATGGTCATGGCACTGCCGCTATATCATATTTTTGCCTTTATGCTAACCCTACTTGGCATGCGTTCTGGTTACACTTTTATTTTGGTACCAAACCCGCGTGATATGCCTGGATTTATCAAAACCTTATCTAAGCAACCGTTCCATATTTTCCCAGCAGTCAACACTTTATTTAAAGGCTTGCTTGATCAGCCAAATTTTAAAGACTTAGACTTTAGCTCTTTACGTCTTTCGCAAGCTGGCGGTATGGCAGCTACCGAACAGACGGCAGCGCGCTGGTTAGAAGTGACTGGCTGTCCGATGGTTGAAGGTTGGGGTATGACCGAATGTGTAGCAGTCGGTACCAATAATATCGTCACTGATCGCAAATTTAATGGTACGATTGGCACTCCTGGTCCAAGCGTCGATATCATCGTGGTCGATGAAGATGGTAAAGAGGTAGGCGTTAATCAGGCAGGCGAGATGTGTATTAAAGGTCCGAACGTCATGACGGGATATTTTAATAAAGACAGTAACAGTGACTTTACCGAAGATGGTTATTTCCGTACCGGCGATATCGTCAGCATGGATGAAAAAGGCTACTTTAGATTATTGGACCGTAAAAAAGATATGATTTTGGTCTCAGGGTTTAATGTCTTCCCGAATGAAATCGAGTCAGTCATGCTTGATTATAAAGGGATCGTTGAGTGTGCGGTGATCGGTATTCCTGACGACCGTCAAGGTGAAGCGGTGAAGATTTATATCGTCCCTGCCGACAATAATGTCACTAAAGAAGACATCAAAGACTTTGCTATCGACAATTTGACCGGCTATAAATGCCCACGTCATATTGAGTTCGTAAGCGAGCTACCAAAAACCAATGTTGGTAAAATTCTACGCCAAAAATTGCGTGAAAAACATATGTCAGACAATCCACAAACGTTATAGCTTCTATAACTTTAAAGCTCAAAAAGTGATAAAAGCCCGCTATGTAAAATGTAGCGGGCTTTTTGTTATGTTGCTTTTACTATTTCTGACATAAACAGCAAAACAACTGATATCAGCTGACTCTATTCACCACTTGTAATGGCAAATGCTTCATTGCTTGCCCAACAATTGACCAAGGCAGGCTTGGTACACAAGCTTCGTCTACCCCTGCCTCAATTGCCGCTACAATGGCCTTTGTACCTGTTTCGGCATCTACCTCGAACGGTAAAGGTTTAGCATTTTCATTGATTTCAGTACGCACATAACCTGGATAAATAGTAGATACCTGAATTGGCAGTTTGGTTAATAGCATATCCGCACGAATGCCCTCTGCTAAGTGCGCCAAGCCCGCCTTACTTGCGCCGTAAGCGGTCAAATGCTTAGGTAAACCGCGCATCGCTGACATACTTGATATCACGACCAGATGACCATCATTTTGTGCACGGAAGATAGTCATCGCCGCTTCACATTGAGCGAGCGCTGAGATAAAATTAATCTCAACCGTTTTTCGATTCGTATCAAAGCGCCCTTTACCGATACGGCGACTATCACCAATACCTGCATTAACCACCACGCGATCAATATGGCCAAAATCCGCCACGAAGGCATCAAATACTTCAAATATCGCATCATAATCGCTGACATCTAAGACGCGGTATTCAATGCGGATATCAGGATACTGTGCTGCCAGCTCTGCTTGTAGGGCCTCTAAGCGTTCGGCTCGGCGGGCACAAATAGCCAAGTTATAGCCAAGTTTTGCAAACAATCGTGCCATGCCCTCGCCCAATCCTGAGCTGGCTCCAGTGATTAAAATGGTTTTACCACGACCCACCTGCTGCTTATCCAAACCTTTGAGATAACGCGCTGGCTGAATGGCGCTAACTAGCTGATTTTTACGTTGTTTAGCGCTGTTGGTGACTAAACCTATCAATGCATTTTTCATAAACCTTCCTGTTGGTATCCATGTTTAGTAATAGTATGAGATAACGTCGATTGTCTATCATATCGCAAATCTATAGAGTGAGTTTAGCAGTTATACCGTAAACTAAACACTCAATCCATTTAAAGCGCCATAGTATTAAAGCTCTTAACGATGATGATTGCTGATTTTAAAGCCATAAAAAGCGGTTACCTGTTTACAGTAACCGCTTTGTCATAATTTTAATCGTCGTCTTAATTACAGCTTTAATATTTTGCTAGCGACTCTTTTATCGCCATGTCACAAAGCGTTTGCCATCAGCAAATAAATGACTGTATTCGTTTAAAGACAACAGGCGACTACGTTCATTTTTAAGCGTCAGGGACGTAACGCCTGTATTAACCAAGCTTTTATTAATTTGATAGGCAGTAGAGCTGCCTTGTTGTAATAACTGAGCGGTAATAGCAGCGATGATACCCCCTGAGGTGAAAACAAGCACCGTACTCTCACGGCCCAACTGTAACTTAGAAATCTGTAGACGTACTTGCTCAAGCGCTTGTTTTGCTCGTTCATTAAATTGCAGCCAGCTCTCGATATAGTCGCTGTCATTTTCACCCGCATGCCAGCGCTGCATTGCAGTGTCGAACAATTCTGCCAAACGCACTACTGGCACTTCTGCTTTAGCAATCTCAGCGGCAATTCCCACACGGCTACCAAAAGCAGGGTTCGATTTTATGAGAACATCTTTATGATTAAACTCATCAAATTGTGGCAGTACATAGCTATCAGGGTCATTTAGATTGATAGCAGTCACGCTCGCCTTATCGCTATCGGTGCCAACAGATGACTGATAACTTTTCCAAAAATGCCGTGCAGAGTCTTGCTGCCTGACTAAACTACCGGTAAAAATCGCATCGATTCGGCGTTGGGTCGTGGCATAGTGCTGACCCAGCATTTGCGCTTGAATACTGCCTAGCTCTGAGAGCTGATCATAATTCTCTTGCCCAAATGACGCTTGGCCATGACGGGCTAAAAGTATGGTTGTCATAAAACATTGCCTTATTAATCGTATTTTTCTAATTTTTTAAACTTAATAACTTATGCATTTAGAACATTTATTCTTCAGCTTTAGAGGTATTTTTTCCAAAATAGCTCTTTGGCAAAATGCCTTTAATAACCGTCTGAATCGGGCTTGGCAGTTGCTCAATCATGGCAGCATCGACACCCATGTCTTGCAGGTGCGGTTGCACGTGGCTCGTGAATAACGCTTCGCCTTCATATTGAGCAATCAGTTTTAGACATTTAGCATGCAAGACATGGACAATAATCCAAAAATTTTTAAAGGCTGGATTGGTGGTTTGTTTATTATAATAGCGATAATAAATCTGCTGCACGATACCGGCTAGGCGAAACAGACCAAACACTTCATAAAAGGTCCAGTTGTCTATCTTAAGGCCCGTCTTTTCAAGGTAATAGGCCACTACTTCATCGCGAGTCATCATACCTTTTAGATGGGTTGGCTGACGGCGTGATTGCTGCATGATAATGTTGTCATCTTTTTCAATCCAGTACGCTAAAGCGCTGCCTAAATCCATCAAAGGATCACCTAAGGTGGCCATTTCCCAATCGAGAACCCCAATGACTTTGGTTGGATCGGCTGCATCTAAAATCACATTATCAAAACGCCAATCATTATGAATAAGGCAGGTTTTACTATCGGCAGGAGTGTGTTTACCAAGCCATTGTCTTACTAAGGCAAAGCTAGGCACATTGGGCGTTTTGGCTTTGACATAACGCTTATCCCAGCCCGTCACTTGGCGCTCGCAGTAGCCCTCGCCGCGACCTAAATTCACCAAATCAGGATATTTGGTATAATCCACTTCATGCAATTCAATCAAGGCGTCGATGACATTGGTACATAACTCGCGTGTTTGCGCTTTGTTTAAATCGACGCCTTTTGGCAAATTAGCCCGCGGAATGATGCCTTCCATACGCTCCATGACATAAAAGTCGGCTCCGATAACGTCTTCGTCAGTACACAGCGCAACCATTTTTGGCACGTACGGGTAAGCATCTTTTAAGGCTTCTTGTACGGTATACTCGCGAACCATGTCATGTGCCGATTTGGCTTTGGTACCCTTTGGCGGACGGCGTAAAATCAAATCTTGCTCTGTGCCCTCGCCGTTATATTGCAAACGATAGGTCCAGTTTGAAGCGCCACCGGAAAATTGCGTCACCGTTGGTTCGCCTTTTATATCAACGCCTTCCTCGCGTAGCCAGTCGCTGACCGCTTGGGCATCAAGCTCTTCGCCCTCGCGCACCTCGCCGCCTTTGTCCAAAACTTTATTTGGTGTTTGATTATCAGTAGCGCTGCTGTTGGCATGATGTTCAGTTGCCATAAGACATTCCTTATCGTGTGGTCATTGTTTTTATTACGGTTAAGATTTAAAAATTCACTATCAAATAATCAATAGTGAATTTTTAGTTTTGGTTTGATTAAGCTAATTTTTTATTAAGTTAAAATGTTTAACCAATCTAAATTACGATTTAGCCGGCTTTTTAAGATTTAGCAGGTTTAGACGAGCGGCTAAATCCTTGACGCTTTAATTCTAACTTAGCAATCATGGTTTTATGGACTTCATCAGGACCATCGGCTAAACGTAGCGCGCGAGCTTGGGCAAAGAAAGCAGGCAACATCGTATCTTGACAAACGCCCATACCGCCGTGAATCTGAATCGCCATATCGACCACTTCTTGCAGTACCGTCGGTGCAACCACTTTAATGGCAGAGATTTCAGTCAATGCCGCTTTGGTCCCCTTCGCGTCCATTTTCTGCGCCGCGTATAGTGTCAATAAACGCGCTTGGTCAATCTTAATACGGGCGTCAGCAATACGCTCAAAGTTACCGCCCAGTTGTAGCAGTGGCTTGCCAAAAGCGGTACGCTGCATACCGCGCTTAACCGCTAGCTCAAGAGATTCTTCGGCAGCACCGATACAGCGCATACAATGATGAATACGGCCCGGTCCTAATCGACCTTGGGCAATCTCGAAGCCCATGCCGGGACCACCGATAAAGTTATCAATGGGCACACGAACGTTATTAAAGCTGACTTCGCCATGACCGTGCGGTGCATCGTAATCACCAAACACTTTTAACATACGCTCGATGTTAACGCCTGCCGTTTTTGCCGGCACCAAGACCATCGAATGCTGATGGTGACGGTCTTTATTCTCATCAGGAGTATACGCCATGACAATCAAAATATCGACGGCAGGGTCACCAAGACCTGATGACCACCACTTACTACCATTGATAACAATCTCATCGCCATCGACAACAGCAGTCGCCTGCATATTGGTGGCATCACTTGACGCCACATCAGGCTCAGTCATACAAAACACCGAACGCGTTTTACCTTCTAATATCGGCGTGAGCCATTTGTCTTGCTGCTCTTGTGAGCCATAACGCCATAACAGCTCCATATTACCGCTATCAGGAGCATTACAGTTAAAGACATAAGGCGCGAGCAAACTGCGACCGGTGAGCTCGGCAATTGGTGCATAATCGGTAACCGAAAGCCCAGCGCCAAGCTTGTCATCTGGTAAAAACAGATTCCATAATCCCGCTTCGCGCGCTTGTTTACGAAGGCTCTCGTACTTTTCTGGCCAATGCCAATTTTTCCAATTACCATCCGGGTTTTGGGCATGACAATCCGTCCAAAACTGTGCTTCTATTGGCTCAATTTGGGTCTCGATAAATGCTTTGACTTTGGCATGCATGGCTTGACCATGTTCGGTGGCGCTAAACATTAATGTATCGTTAGACATAGCTGACATCCTTTTCCTTGCTAATGATTAAATTGTTTCATCAAATCCACATCAAACTTTTATAGAAAGCTTAATATGAAATTTATAGTGTACGTACGTATACTCTCTTTTATCTGCACCATTTATAACACAGCATTTACCAATAAACAGCAAAAAAGGCGCGACCCGCTAGGACACGCCTTTTACAAAATACAAACAATGTATGATTCAGTATTGAAATGCTAGAGTACTAACTCTCGAATAAGAGAATGATAGGTAAACCTATTTTAAAATGTTCAATCGACTGTTTAAATCAAAACGCGCTAACGCATCTGGTAACTTATCAACTACCATACTTACGGTAGCTTCGGCAGCTTGGGATAAACCCAATTTTTCTGCAAGCGTTGGTTTTTGACGTGAATGCAGCGCGTACACCTCGTTATTTTCCATACGCTCTAAAATATAGCTGTCAGAAGTTTGGAGCGTATCAACCAAGTTAAGTTTTAGCGCATCTTCTCCATACCAATGCTCACCGGTCGCCACCTTAGCAACATCCAACGTTGGACGATAAGTATTGACGAAATGTTTAAATAACTCGTGCGTTTGCTCAAGCTCTTCTTGATATTTGGCGCGGTCTTCAGCGTCATTTTCACCAAATACCGTAACGGTACGTTTGTAATCGCCGGCAGTAAACATCTCATAATCGACGTCGTGATTTTTTAGCCATTTATGAAAGTTAGGTAATTGCGATACCACACCAATCGAGCCAATCACGGCAAATGGCGCGGCGACGATATTGTCAGCGACGCAAGCCATCATATAACCACCGCTCGCCGCGACTTTATCGACACAAACGGTCAACTTTAGGCCAGCATCTTTTAGACGCACCAATTGAGCAGCCGCTAAACCATAACCATGAACCAAGCCGCCGCCTGATTCTAGACGCACAACGACTTCATCGCCTTTATTGGCAGTGCTGATTAGCGTGCTAATTTCTTCGCGTAAATGCTTCACCGCTGTGGCTTTGATATCGCCATCAAAATCAAGAACAAAAACTTGCTGTTTATCATCGCTATTATTCTTTTTATTTTTGCTTTTATTTTTTACTTTTAATGCTTGTTTGGCTTTCTTTGCCATGGTTTTCTTCAGTTGTTTAAGCGCCGCTTTACCTTGCGTCGCTTCCATCAGATCTTCACGACGTTGCTCTTGGCTTTTATTGAGATGGATAACTCTTAGCTCAACAGGATTTTTAGAAGGATGAAAAAGCATGAGCAGAATTCCTTGATAGTTGAAATAAATAATTTTAATAGATAATTGAAGTGGTTTTAATACGGTTTAATAAGTTAGCTTGATATGCGCACAGTGACTAGTATTTTCAAGCAAAATGACAATATTTAACCCAAGATAAATATTACTGCATAAATACCACCACTACTGATACGTCCCTGCCCTTCGTTTGAACACTACTGATTGGACGCCACAGGTTGTATAACAAAGGCAGATTAGGCATAATATGCGTTTACATCAAATTTTCTGCAGCCAACGTGATGACCATTTGTCTTATATCGCGTTATTCGTGCTTTTTTGGCTAAATGCTCAAAGGCACGGCGCTTATATTACACGCTAGCGGCTGCATTATTGTATTTCGAATTGGGCTGACAACTGGATAATTATATTATGACGCAAAGCACTATGACGCATAGCGAATACCGAGACGAATATTGCGGCGCTGTAACCGAAAGCTTACTTGAGCAAACCATTAGCATCGTGGGCTGGGTACATCGTCGTCGCGATCACGGTGGTGTGATTTTCTTAGACATGCGTGACCGCGCAGGCATCTTACAAGTTGTCGTTGACCCTGATACGCCAGAAGCATTCGCGACTGCTGACGCGGTTCGTCCTGAATATGTATTAAAAATTACTGGCCGTGTTCGTCGTCGTTATGAAGGGACTGAAAACGCTAATATGACCAGTGGTCAAATTGAGCTATTAGGCAAAGAAATTGAAGTATTGGCGAAATCTGAAACCCCACCTTTCCCATTAAATGATGAGAAAACCACGGTATCAGAAGATTTGCGCCTAAAGTATCGCTACCTTGATATGCGCCGTCCGCAAATGCAAGAGCGTATGGTTTTCCGTGCCAAAGCCACTTCTGCCATTCGTCGTTATTTAGACGACCATGGTTTCTTAGATGTTGAAACGCCTATCTTGACTCGTGCCACGCCAGAAGGCGCGCGTGATTATCTGGTTCCTTCACGTACACGTCCAGGTAACTTCTTTGCTTTACCGCAGTCGCCACAGTTATTTAAGCAATTGTTAATGGTGTCAGGATTTGACCGCTATTATCAAATCGCTAAATGTTTCCGTGATGAAGACTTACGTGCTGACCGTCAGCCTGAATTTACTCAAGTCGATATTGAGACTTCTTTCTTAAACGAAGAAGAAATCATGAATATCAACGAAGGTCTAATCAAACATCTGTTTAAAACCATGATGGATGTAGAGTTTGCGCAATTTCCGCGTATGACTTACGCTGAAGCGATGCGTGATTACGCCTCAGACAAGCCTGACTTACGAATTCCATTAAAATTGGTCGACGTTGCCGATTTAATGAAAGACGTTGATTTTAAAGTATTTGCTGGTCCTGCGAATGATCCAAAAGGTCGCGTTGCTGCCCTTCGAATTCCCGGCGGTGCTTCATTAAGCCGTAAGCAAATCGACGCTTATACTAAGTTTGTCGGTATTTATGGGGCACGTGGTTTGGCTTATATTAAAGTCAATGATGCCAGCAACATTAACAACGGCGTTGATAAAGAATCTGGTCTACAGTCGCCTATCATTAAAAACATGACCGATGACGTACTAGCGAGCTTGATTGAGCGTACGGGTGCCGAGAGCAATGATATTATCTTCTTTGGTGCCGATAAAGCCAATGTCGTAAACGATGCAATTGGCGCACTACGTCAAAAAATTGGTCTAGACTTAGAGATGCTGACCTGTGAATGGGCGCCTCTTTGGGTGACTGATTTCCCAATGTTTGAAGAAACTGACGATGGTCGCTGGACGTCAATGCACCATCCGTTTACTAAGCCAAAAGGCTCAGTTGAAGAGCTAAAAACCAATCCTGAATCAGCGCTTTCTATCGCTTATGATATGGTATTAAACGGTACTGAAATCGGCGGCGGTAGCTTACGTATCAATACCCTTGAGATGCAAAAAGCGGTATTTGAAGCACTGGGTATCGATGAGGAAGAAGCCGAAGAGAAATTTAGCTTCTTACTTAATGCACTAAAATTCGGTGCGCCTCCGCATGGTGGTTTAGCCTTTGGCCTGGATCGTCTTATTATGCTCATGGTCGGCGCAAGTTCTATCCGTGACGTGATTGCCTTCCCTAAAACCAAAACTGCTGAAGACCCAATGACGCAAGCGCCTGCTCCGGTAGATAGCAAGCAGCTACGTGACCTTGGTATCCGTGTTCGCGAAAAGGCCCAGCCTGATACCAATAAACCTGCTCAATAATTGGTTTAGTCATGCGCAGATATTGTTTGTATTGCCCGTTATATGTTTCATCACCATGTGAATGGTCATGAATCCATATCATCTCTTCAAATTCGTGCCACTATCTGTTTTGCAGATGCTGGCACGTTTTGTTGCCTGGGTAATATCATGCCTACCAAATGCTAGTATCATGCGTACTGTGCGTATCAATATCGCCCTAGTTGCGCCGGCGTTATCTGCTCATCAAAAACGCGCATTAACCAAAGAGATTATTTATCATCAATGTTTAACCAGTATCGAATCTATCAAAAGCTGGGCGATGCCACCGCAGTGGAGCATTGCCCAGATTCGTGACGTGCATAATAAAGAGTATTTATTAGAAGGGCTTGCCAATCCTAATGGTATGCTTGCAATCGTCCCGCATCTGGGAACATGGGAGATGATGAACGCGTGGCTCAACCAGTTTGGCGCGCCAACCATTATGTACAAACCTGTTAAAGGTGATATTACTAACAGCTTTGTGTTGCAAGGTCGCTCACGTCTTAATGCGACACTGGTTCCGACCGATGGTAGCGGCGTCAAAGCCGTCTTTAAAACCCTTAAACAAAGTGGCTTTAGTATTGTACTGCCTGATCACGTCCCTGAACCTTCAGGCGGTGTTATCGTGCCATTTTTTGGTATTGAAACCTTAACCAGCACATTGGCGTCAAAACTGGCAAGCAAAACCAAGTGTGCCTTGGTTGGCTTATCTTGCATTCGCCGTGACGACGGGCAAGGTTTTGATATTTATTGTTATAAATTAGACGACCCCGCCCTATATGACCGCAATACTGAAACCGCTGCTCATGCGCTTAACTTAGCGATGCAGCATATGATTGAAGCTCATTATAGTCATTATATGTGGGGTTATCGCCGCTTTAAACAAATTCCTTTATTAGATAACCCATATAAGGCTGACGAAAAAGCTTTGGCTGATTTTATCAACGACAACACCCAAAAACGTGCCTTACATGCTAATAAGCAAGTGTCTAATAATCCTGAACTTTGATTCTAATAAGCAACATTCGTACAATCAGTTAAGCGTTTAGAAATATCGTTAATGATAGCTATGCTAATATGAGCAAGTTGTCATCTATTAGAATATTTTTTGACTGAATAATGATTGAGCAACTCTTCATTTCTTCATTGACTTTAATATGAGTATATTATGGCGACTGACGTAACCAGCCTTTCATCGACCGAGCAACTACAAACCAATCATAACAGTGCCGAACAGCGTTATATTATTTGTATGAAATGGGGCGATAAATATGGTCCTGAATACGTCAACCGTCTTTATAATATGGTCGTTCGCCATTTGACCTTAGACTTCCAAATGGTTTGCTTAACCGATGATAATACTGGCATCGACCCTGCAGTTGCTTGTTACCCCATACCGGAAATGGATTTGCCAGCCGGTCCTGAGCGTGGCTGGAAAAAACTGACCACGTTTAAGCCAGAATTATATGATCTAAAAGGTGTCGCCTTATTTTTAGACATCGATATCGTGATTGTCGATAATATCGATGCTTTTTTCACTTATGAAGCTGAGTATGAAGACAGCGTCGTCATCATTCGTGATTGGAAAAAGCCATGGCGCATGATCGGTAATAGCTCGGTTTATCGCTTTAACATCGGTATGGGTACCTATCCTGATTTGCTCGAAAACTTTGAGCGCAACTTTGAAACCATTCGCACGCAGGTTCGTCATGAGCAGGCATATTTATCTAATTATTTACGTGAACATCACCACCTAGAGTACTGGGATAAAAACTGGTGTGTCAGTTTTAAATATCAGTGTATGGCGCCTACTCCTTTAAATTTCGTACGTGCTCCGACGCTACCTGATGGTGCAAAAATCGTTATTTTTCATGGTGAGATTAATCCACCAGACGCTATCAAAGGCGGCGGCGGTAAATGGTATCGTCATGTGAAGCCTAGCCCTTGGTTGCAAGAGTACTGGGTGTAACTAAGTTATAAAAACATCTGGAGCTAAACGTGGAACAACCTCCTAGCGCAACCTTTAATATTGACAATCAAAGTGTTTCTATTCGTACTTTTGATGCAAAAGAAGCCGAGCAAAATCTTCACCAACAAAGAGTCAATATTATCGCCTCTGGTCCTTCGATTACAGACCTAAATTTTGCAGATTTAATAAATACCGCTACTATCTTTGTAAATGGTAGTATTAGCCTAATAGTTAAACACAATTTAACCAATGTCGTCGGTTATGTCATTAGTGATGCGCGCTTCGTCAAACATCAACCAGATATTTTAAACAAGTACTACACAGGCCAGCCTTTGTATGCAACTCTGGCAGTGTTTGAGGCATTAGCAATCACACACCCAAGCATGATAAGCAAATACCATAATGCAATGCGCGTTATCTACCCTGCCGATAGACCTTGGAGCGTAAAAACAAATAAGTCTTGGCTTGGTAGACTACTATCTAAACCAGTCTCTCATAATAAAAAGATACCGCTAGCATTATTGGCCAATCAACCTAACTTTGTTATCGATACGCAACATCAGCCTGCGCCTATCGGCCTATCTTTAGATATGACGTATGGGTTTATAGAAGCAGGAACAGTAGCTTACGTCGCCGCCCAGTTGGCTTATTCACGTCATGCTGGCGCGATTCACTTATATGGGATTGATTTGTTGAATAATAACCAACCTCGATTTTATGAGAGTAAAGGCGATAGCGCGCCTTGTAAATTAGATAAGGCAATCACTGATCGGATTGTGCCGTCTTTTAACCTGCTAGGTAAGATTTATAAAGAAAATAACGTACCCGTTATAAATCATTCACCAGTCTCTCAAAATCTATTTAATGAACTGAATTGATTGCTCTGTTATTCTTTAAATAAATTAGTAGACAAAAAATTTTGGTCAAATGTATGCGTCAAACAATCTATATAAACAATTACGAACAAGGTTTGTATTAAATGACAGCACCGAGTGGATGGCAAAGAAAAGCGATTTTACTGTTTAAAAGTGAAAAACGGTTAAATGCAGGAAAAATCGTCAAAACCTTTATGAATAGAAGCCTTGATGAGATGAAAGCCTCTCTAATCACAGATGCTATGTGCGATGCTTCAGCCTTAACGCATAAACCGCGAACCAATGATTTAACTGCTCATTTGGAGAATTTAAAACATCAGTTCATCGGGCAATCAGAGCTTTGTTTTTATCATGCCACACTCGTAGTACTACTACGTCGCAACTATAAGCCTAAAGAAATCTTCGCTGAGTTTGAGCAACTATGGGATACAGAGATGGACTATTTATTAGAGCATTTATCTTTACGCTGGGTTGTTTCTGCCTGTGACACCTTTGTTGATCATTCAAACGATAGCATCAGAGCTGCTATTTTGATGAACATCACTACGCTTGTGACTAGTTTAAGAGTTTATGAAACTAAACAGTTTTTGCTACAACCTGCTAATGCTAAATCTTTACCCCTAATCGACGATAACATTGAGGCATTTTATCGGAGTGACATCCCTTTATATGACGGTTTGACTTATTTTCGTGTGGGCTCCGATGATACTTTAAAGAACATGCGTAAGCGTTACGAGAATTTTTATAAGTCAGATAAGTTAGCAACGACAATGCTATTATCCGTTTTTGACCAGCTTCAAAAAAACAACAGTGCTTTTTCTACCATGCGCTCGTTACACAAGAGCGAAAAATCTGAGTGGTGGTTAGATTAAAATCAGCTACTAATATTACTGGATTTATTTGAACTACTTATCTAATATAGCGCCAGAAAATCTCACCATTCGTGTTTTATTATTAAATCTACAGAGCTTTCCATGACTTCAGCTTCAGCTTCAACTCCATTATTCTTTGAAAAAATTAGTGCGCCGGATAGCTTTATCGTATGTTGTTTTTATACCGACAGTTACCGCAGTCATGCTTTAAATCTAAAGCAATCACTCGATAAATTTAATTTAAACTACTACTTTAAAGAAGTTGAAGATGCAGGTTACTGGGAAGCGAATACTCGCATCAAACCACACTTTATTTTAGAGTGTTTAAAGAAGTTCCCTAATAAAAATATTTTATATTTGGATGCCGATGCTCTGGTCAAAAAACCTTTAGATTATTTTAATACTATCAATACTGATGTTGCATTTTATAAGACTAAAGGTATGCCTGGCATGTCGCATGATTACTTAGCTAGTACTATGTTTTTTAGCAATACTGCCAATACTATGGTTCTAGTAGAACAATGGATAACCGAACAAGTAGACGGCAAACAAACACAAGTGGACCAAGACAGTTTGGATGTCGCTATGGAGAAGCTTGGCGACACTTTAACCGTAGAAGCACTCAATCCCGGTTATATAAAAATATTCGATAAAGACTATGATGGTGATATTTATATTGAGCAATATCAGGCCAGCCGTGGTCATACTAAGCTTAAACGGCAAAATATTAGAAAGCGCAATAGAATTATAGGCGGTGTTGTATTGTTAGTTATTATAACTATGGGTATTTTACTAACTAAATAAGTGTTGTCTAAGGCGTGTCCTAACTTTGAAAATACATGAAAAGGTGGGGTAAGTTTTTTTGATTTAAGAACTTACCCTAAACATAGTTAAATACTCATCGCTTAGCTCATGCGTTTTTGTTTAGTAAAGCTTTCTGTAAACGCCAAATATTTTTTAGCGATAGGAATAGGTAGAAGCGCTTCATTAAATGGAGCAGAGAACTGTTGTGAATCTTGCATACCTTGGCTTAATTTCTCCCTGATAAGATTAATATCATCTGTTGGCATCAAGTTCTTCTCTGGCAACATCTCTCTGGGTCCAGACTTGCAATCAGTACTAATGATTGGGGTTCCAACGGCTAATCCTTCTGCAACCACTAAAGGACAGCCCTCCCAATTCGAAGTTAAGACTTGAAATCGAGCATGTTTAATATAAGGGAATACGTTTTCACAAAACCCAAGAAGAATAACTTTATCTGATAATTCAAGATCTATAATTAATTGTTCTATTTTGCTTTTAAGCTTACCTTGACCTGCTAATAACAATGGTAAAGACTGATCTGTCTGCGCGTAGGCCTTTAATAAAATATCGTGGCGCTTTGCTTCCTTAAAACTGCCAACATGAATGATATAGTCCTTATACTCTGGAGTAAAAGCTTCAGCTAAATTCTGAATACCATCTCTATCAATTGGGTTATGAATAGCAGTTACTGGAATACTGTCACCGAAATATTTTATAAAATCTTCTTTCACACCGTTGCTTACGCACACGCAAGGGTGTTTTGAATATATATTTCTCAGTGTTGACTTCAGATTATGACTATCTATTTCATTAAATTTATAGTATAACGATAACGTATTATGAATAACATAAACAATATTTGGCAGTTTACTATAACAAAAAATACTGTCTGAACGCTCTAGATTAGATAAAAGCAAAGTAGGCTGACCGATATTTTTGAGAATATAATTGTCTACTTTTTTGGCAATAATTGAATATCGTATTTTACCTTTTGGTAACCATCGATAACGCTCGTAGTCTATTAAATGATAGGTTAAGTTTTTATCTAACGCAAACTCAACTTTAGCATTAAACCGCAATACATGAACATCAAACCCTAATTGATGAAAAGCTGCCCCTATCGTCAGAACAAATCGCTCTGCACCCGCGCCTTGTAGGGAATTGATAGATAGTACAATCTTATCTTTTTGTGACGCTATAGCATGCATCAAGTTTTCCTCAATCGTCTTTTTGAAAGATTGCATGCTACCTGTATTTTAATATTATTGACAGTTTATAAGTTAAATAAACGCGAAAAAAATGACTTACCATCTTTTTGACGCGTTATCTTATTACCCTTATAACGCTTATGGGTTTTTTTCGGGAAGTAACCAAACGGTGAAACACGATAATCGTCTGACTTATATCCAGCAGCAAGTGCTTCATTATAATAACTATCAAATAACTCACCAAGCTCAGCTCTTGGATGCGGCATTATTTTACCATCGAACCAATGTTCAAATCCTTCCTCTTTGGCCCTTGTTAGCGCGTATTTATGACTAAACTGCGTGCCCATATCTGAATAATGTAATATCTTAATCTCTTCTAATGGCAAGTCTTCACCATCGATACAATTATAGCTATCTTGATAAGGCTCAACGAATTGAGGATTAACCTTAATTAAATCCATCATTTTTTGATGACTATCAACATCTCGCCTAAGCTGGTCAATTGGCAGTATCTTACTGTTCGCTTTGGTACAATCCCATAGACAGGTACATAATCTTGTCATATCAGCATTCGTTTTCGCAGCTACGATGGCGTTGCCTTCAATAGGATGTTGCCATAATGGGCTTAAATCATTCAAGACGATCACATCTGCATCCATATAAATCGCTCGGCCCGAATAATTACAGTATTCTGGAATTGCCCAACGGAATCCTGAAAAAGGGGTTGCCCACTTAGCCGTATTCCAACCTTCTCCTATTTCAGGGTTAGAATACCAATAACTATCTGGATTGCGTGATAGCTGCATCCATATGATTTCGACTGGCAATTTGGTATGTTTATGAATACTATACTCTAAAACCATCATTTGCTCTAAATCACAGTTATTAGGATCGCATCCTACAAAAACTTTAATAATCTCATCACTCATAATTAAATCCTAATAATTAAGTATTATAAAAATTATTATATGTTAATGGTTTTTAATAACGAAAAACTCATAATACGACAGATAAAAATCGTGCCCGACTATGCCTATCTATCAATTGTCTCTATAATACGGAAAAACTTATAGACCAGACTTACTTTAAGTTGGTTGTATTATTATAAGGCTCGTATTATGACTCCTGCTGAACAATCGTCCTCTTATGCTCAGCCTATAAATAATGGCATGGATACTACCTCTAAACAACAACCTATAGAATTTAAGTCTTGGCGCTGGTTTGGGTTGTTCTTAATCGCCTATTTTCTAATTTGGTCTATTATTCCAAGCTTTCTAGCCAGCAGTGTACCCTTCGATGTTAGCGAGGGTATAAATTGGGGCAGCGAATGGCAATGGGGCTATTATAAACATCCCCCATTATCGTCATGGATATTATACAGCTTTTATCAATTGTTTGGTCATGTTGGCCCTTATTTACTCAGCCAATTATCTGTCTTACTCACCTTAGTCCTAATTTATCAGTTAGGCAAAAAAATTTGGTCACCTACCACTGCTCTAATCGGCAGTGCATTAACTTTAGCAGTTCTTTACTATACCTACCCTAGCCTTGAGTTTAATCACAACGTCGCTCAGTTTCCGATTTGGGCAGGGTTGTACTTAGCGTTTTATCAATCTTTAACTCAAAATCGTCTCAGAGATTGGATATTACTGGGTGTGGTTGGTGGACTTGGCATGCTGACCAAGTACACGGTGATATTTTTACTGATACCAATGGCCTTGTATTTAGTGTTGCCGAGACAATGGTCGTTATTAAAACAGCCTAAACCGTGGATAGCGGCTTTTGTTATGTTAGCCATTTTTGCACCGCATTTATATTGGTTAGCAACGCACGATTGGTTACCGCTTAGCTATGCCAGTGGACGCTCGCAAGAGGTTGCTGCCGGTGCATATAACATCAAACGACACTTTAGTTGGATAGGATTTATCATTGCTCAGCTTGTTGCTCATATTCCGCTACTCATTATGCTTGCTGTTAATCGCAAGCGTTTATTAAAGACTGATGACTACAAGCACAGCTTGCCGCAGAACGCAGCATTACTTTGGTATATGTGGTTATCACCAATCGCGGTATTGGTTGTTTTAAGCTTAGTATTTGGGGTTGGCTTACGTGATATGTGGGGTATGCCAATGTGGGCACTGTCAGGGTTGCTCGCTGCCTCCTTGATAGCACCTGCCACTCAATTATTAACCGTCATCAAGCTACGAAAAGCTCTAACTATTTGGTTGTCCCTTGTCACCGTACTAATGGTAGTATATGTGGGCTTCGGCGACAAGATTCGTCATAAGTCTTCTCGTATGCAGTGGCCGGAGCAGGCATTGGCAGTTCAAGCACAGACTACTTGGCAATCATTGAGTAGCTGTACACTTGATAGCGTTTCAGGTGATCGCTGGCTTGGCGCATTAGTCGCGATGAATAGCGGCTTTCCCTCACAAATGATATCGGGCCCTGCCAGTCACTCGCCTTGGATGAATATTGAACGTTTACAAAAGAATGGTACGTTAGTCATGTGGCAAGAGGACGAAGAAGATATCGTGCTACCCTTACTAAATGATGTTAACGTTATTGCCGCTACTGAAGTGAGCAGCAATGACAATAGTGCTAATACTTTAGTTAAACAGCAAGGGCAATGGCAGATTCATTGGCGTGATAATAAAGCAGATCAGCCGTTATTGATAAACTGGGTGGCTTATGTCCCAATTCGCTGCTTTCAGGATTCAAAATAAAGCCTTATTTTTCAGTGGCTGGTAAATAGCCATTTATATGAATAAAATAATTGAGTGTTTATGCTAGATCAGTTGTCACAATCTCGACCTTATTTGTCGATTATTATGCCTGCGTATAATGACGCTGAAGCCTTACAAGTGTTTTTGCCAGAAGTCTTCGACTTTACGCAGACGCTACGCGCGCCAGTAGAGATAGCATCGGCCGAGCAAAATCTAGGGAGCTCAACAGCAAGAATAGCAAGCTGTGAGATTATTATTGTTGATGATGGTAGCCGCGATAATTTGGTCGAGGTAGTCACACAGTTAATGCCTACTCGTCCAGCAAATACAGAATTAGAACTTATACGTTTATCGCGTAATTTTGGTAAAGAGCCTGCACTCAGTGCTGGTCTAGCAGCCGCGCGCGGCGAGAGGGTTGCTATGATTGATGCGGATGGTCAGCATCCTTTATCAGTACTCATGCAAATGCTAACGATGATCGAACAATCAGATATTGATATGGTCGCCGGCATTCAAGCCAATCGCCCACATGAAAGCCGGCTCGCAAAAACCTTAAAAAGCAGTTTTTATCATTTTATCCAAGACAGCCAGCGCTATGAGATTCGTCCTAATGCCGGTGATTTCCGAGTGATGAATCGTAAGGTGTTAACTGCTCTACGTTCATTACCCGAGCGCCAACGCTTTATGAAAGGTCTTTACGCTTGGGTTGGCTTTAATACGGTCTATTTGCCCTTTACTGCTGCCAATCGTGATACTGGTGAAAGTAAATTTAATTATGGCAGTCTTTTTGAATTAGCTCTCGTGGGAATTACCTCGTTTTCTCAGCGACCACTACGGCTCATATCACGAATAGGTTTTGCTGTCTCTGCATTGGCCTTTTTATACGGCTTATATATTGTAATAGAGACCTTAATATTTGGTAGCGATGTCGCAGGCTGGGCAACTGTCGCAGCAGGCATTATGTTTTCTACTGGTATACAACTGGTTTGTATTGGCGTGATTGGCGAATATGTCGGTAGGCTCTATGAAGAGGTTAAGCAGCGACCACTGTATTTAATCGATGAAGTCATCAATAGCAAGTCTGCGCATACTACTCATCAATACGCTGATAGTTACCTACAGGCGACAGCCAAAAATGCAATGGACAAACCAGCTGATGAATAACACAGCAGAAACGCAATCGAATGCTATGCAAGCCCTTTGGTTTTTAGCCGTTGGTGCCAGTGCGGCTTTGGTGCATTTTCTGGTATTGGTGAGTATCGTCAACTTTACCGCAATCACTCCAGCTTGGGCAAACGTAGGCGCTTTTTTAATTGCTTTTTTGGTGAGCTTTTTTGGGCATTTTTATTTGACCTTTAAACAATCAGATCATTCAAATAAGAGCATTCAGCACAACAATAATAAGAAAAGGCACTTACCCGCGCTAGGAAAATGGTTTAGCAGTTCCGCAGCAGGTTTCATTGCTAATCAAGGCTTATTCGTTTTAGGGTTGCGTTCGTTCGGTGAGCAGTATTATATAGTGATATGGTTGCTAGTCACAGGCGTTATCACGGTCATGACCTTTGCATTGGGTAAATTTTGGGCGTTTAAATCATGAGCCATCCTCATTATCAAGAGCGAGCTGCTGTCCTATCTAACCATGCTCGCCCTGTGATTATTAACGTTGATGATTTAGGATTATCTACTGCCGTCAACGATGCGGTCATTCATCTTGCCGAGCTTGGTCGTATTGGCGCCAGCAGCTATATGGTTGGCGGTACAATTACGGATAGCGAAATTAATCGTCTGAACCAACTCAATGTCGATATTGGCTTGCATTTAGATTTGACGGGTATATTTCCTTCCGCTCTGCGTGGTTCATTAAAATCAATCATTATCGCTAGCTACTTGCGTCGTTTTAATCCCATGCAAGTAACCGATATTATTAAACAACAATTAGATGGATTTGAAGAACGCTTTAATCGTGCGCCTGTATTTATTGACGGACATCAACATATCCATCAGTTTCCGGTTATTCGTCAGTGTTTGATTAATGAATTAACCAACCGTTATCGTAGTGAGATATCAAAAGGTACGCTTAGCGCACGCGTTACTACACCGCTTATTAATGACGTAAAGTCTTGGATCATTTATATACTAGGTGGTTATGCTTGGCGAGAATCTTGTCAGCATCATCAAATTCTAACCAATGATAAATTTGGTGGGGTTTATGGTTTTGATGCTGATCGTCAGCAATTAGCAATGTTATGGGAAAAGTGGCTACAAGGTGCACCGTGTCATACAGCTAACGTATCACCTACTCTGATTATGTGTCATCCTGCCGTTCCTGACAATGCAAGTCATAGCTGGCAAGATGATATCAAAGCCGCTCGTGAGATTGAATATGAATGGCTAATAAGTGATGCATTTAAAAATTTATTGCATAAGCATAACGTAAGATTGATGCGTTGGTCTGATATGACATCGGCCTCCTAAGCTTTTAATAGGGTGTTAATCTAAGATAATAAGAAAGACACAATGACAAAGATAAAAAAAGCTAAGACTGAAAACAATCTTAGCTTTTTTACTTAACAAGATAGAAGGGTAAAAAATTAATCAATAAAACTTAACCAGTCCATATATTGTTCATTGCGGCCATGAACCACATCAAAATATAAGGTTTGCAGTTTTTCAGTCAACGGACCACGGCCACCATTACCAATGATGCGGTCATCGTATTCACGAATAGGTGTTACTTCAGCCGCTGTACCTGTCATAAAGATTTCATCAGCCAAGTAAAACTCATCACGAGTGATACGGCGCTCAACGACTTTGATACCCAAATCTTCAGCAAACTGAATGATAGTACGACGCGTGATACCATCTAATGCGCCGCCTGCTAAGTCTGGCGTATGCAGCTCGCCATTTTTAACTAAAAATAAGTTCTCGCCTGACCCTTGGCAAACATAGCCTTGTGAGTCCATTAATATAGCTTCATCGTAGCCATTACGCGTGACTTCTTGATTGGCCATAATAGACACAGGGTAGTTACTTGAAGCTTTTGCTTTACACATGGTCACATTGGTCATGTGATGGGTAAATGATGACGTTTTTACACGAATGCCGTTTTTGATACCATCCTCACCAAGATATGCGCCCCAATGCCAAGCGGCGACCATTGCGTTGATGCTATTGTCGTGTGATGACAGACCAAGTTTTTCGGCGCCAACCCAAATAAGCGGACGAATATAGGCTTCTGCCAAGTTGTTTTGCTTAACGACATCTTTGTGTGCTTGCTCAAGAGTCGCTGCATCGAAAGGCACTTTCATTTGAAAGATTTTAGCAGAACCCAATAGGCGCTCGGTATGTTCTTTTAAACGAAAAATTGCCGTGCGATTGTCAGCCGTTTGGTAGGCTCGTACCCCTTCAAATACCGCCATGCCATAATGCAGGCTATGCGTAAGTACATGAACCTTGGCATCTGGCTGCTCAATCATTGTGCCATTCATCCAAAGCTTACCTTCTTGTGTTGCCATATTCATTTAATAGTCCTTATGCTAGCGCTGACGTCTAACTTTTTTTGTTGAGTGTTAAGTAAATATATTTATTAAAATTGCCTGTTGGCATTGAGAGCCTATTTTCAGGAGCAAATTTTTCTATATACGAATTTAATGTGCCCGTGATTATATCATCGGCACACTACGCAAATACAATATTTTAGTTTATCACCACGTGGCTTTTATTCATACACCCTTGAGTAAAATCCCTATTAAGACCCTACGTTTATTAGATTAACTTTATACTGCCAAATCATTATTTTACCGCAGCGTTATTCCGCTGATTCTACGCCCATCAGATGTTGCCACTGCGTTTGTACCAGTGCTCGCGTTTCTTTCCAAAGCGATTCATCAACCAGTAACGATTGCTCGGATAAGGCCAATTGATGGGTCGCTGCGCGGATGCGTAAATAAGCATCGGTCAAATCTTGGCAAACTGTTGCCTCCCAAATACCAAGCGCCGCCACTTCTTCAAAGATACGGACGTTATCACTCCATTTGGTCAAACTAGGATGCTCGTGCGAATAGGCTAATACGGCAAATTGCGCCAAAAACTCAATATCTACAATGCCACCAGCATCTTGTTTGAGGTGAAACTTGCCCGCTTGCTGTTGCCATTGACTAGTGCCCAGATGTTTTTGCATTTTAATACGCATACTCGTGACTTCGATACGAACTTGCTCAATGGTACGCGGTAATGCCAAAACTGTTCGACGAATATCACAAAAACGTGCCGTAACGCGTCTATCACCGCAGATTGCCCGCGCTCGTACCAATGCTTGATGCTCCCATGACCAAGCCTTCTCAAGCTGATAGGTTTCAAAGGCGTGACAAGAAATCACCATCATGCCCGCATTACCCGAAGGGCGCAGCCGCATATCGACTTCATAAGCGCGGCCGTCACGGGTTTGGGTATTAAGGTAGGTCATTAGCTTTTGTGCCAAACGGGCGGCAAACTTCATACCACTGACGGATTTTTCTCCTGTAGTCATGCCCTGCTCTTTTATTTTATGCAAAAATACCAAGTCTAAATCTGATGAATATGACAGCTCAAGCCCGCCAAGTTTGCCATAGCCGATAATGGCAAAGCCGCAATCCGCTTCAGTGACCGGATCACCGTCTTGACCAATTGGGTAACCATAGCGTTTGACAATTTCGGCAAAAGCACGCTCAAGCGCGGCCTCTAGCACCACAGCGGCAATGTAAGTCAGTGAGTCCGACACTTTCATAATGGGACGCTCTGCCAATACATCACTGGCAGCGACCGCCAACACTTGGTTCTTTTTAAATAACCGCAATACGCTTAAGAGCTCTTCTTCATCGTTTGGCTCTACGCGCAATAACTGTTGACGCAAAATATCACGCAGCTCAAGCTTGTCTGGCAGATGACGATAGCGCTGCTGTAAAAATGTGTCTAAAAGCACCGGATAATGGGCCAGTTCTTTTGCAATCCAAGGGCTAGCAGACAACATCGGAATCAGCTCTACGGTTGCATTAGGATTTTCTGCAATCATCACTAGGTAAATAGAACGGCGACAAATAGCTTCTAATAAGGCGATTAAACGCGGCAAAGCGGTATTCGCCAGTTGCTGCTGTTCTTCATGGGCAAGTAGCGCGTGTACAATAACAGGATAAGCATCATCTAAACGTTCACGCGCCTCATCGCTTAAATTGGCGACCATTTTCGACTGCCAAAAACCCTGTAATAGCTCGCGATTTTCTTCGCTCAACACCTCATTTAAACGGGCAATTTGCTCATTTAAACGTTCTGGTTCAAGCTCGTCATTATCTTGATCGGGTATTTGCCGTTCGGTAACCATCCGCTCAAACGGAACATTGACATGATGGCGGTGATCATTCAACGTCGCTAATAACGCTTTCCAATCCGCAAAACCAAGGGTGATCGCCAGATTATGCTGCCACTTCGCATCATGCGGTAGGCGCTGTGTTTGCTGATCATTAATCGCTTGAATACCGTGCTCAAGACGACGTAAAAAACGATACGCAGCTTGCAACTCGTGATAAGTCTCGTGTTCTAAATACCCAAGCTGACACAACGCTTGCATCGCCCCCAAACAAGACTTCACTTGCAACTGCGGATGCCGACCGCCATAAATCAGTTGAAATGCTTGGACGATAAATTCGATATCTCGAATACCGCCAGCACCGAGCTTGATATTGTCCAAATCCTCACGCTGAACCACTTGATTTTGAATCAGAGATTTCATTTCTCTGAGAGCCGAAAAAGCACTGTAATCAACGTAATAGCGAAACACAAAAGGCTTAATCAGCGCTTGTATGTCATCGTAAAATGGCTGCTCGATGTGTCCGACCACTCGAGCTTTGAGCCAAGCGAAACGCTCCCACGCCCGTCCATGTTGAGAAAAATATTTCTGTAATGCCGATAGATGTATCGCCAAGTCACTGCCATCACCCCACGGTCGCAGCCGCATATCGACCCGAAATACAAAGCCATCGGCCGTATTGTTATCAAGTAGTTTGATAATGCCCTGCCCAAGCCGCGTCATAAACCGCTTATTATCAATACTGCGTGTGCCTTTGGCTTTATCGCCATCCGTTTCACCGCGCGCCTGATGGACAAAAATAAGGTCGATATCACTCGACAAATTAAGCTCATGGGCGCCAAGCTTTCCCATTGCCATAATCGCCATATCATCAGCTTGTACGTTGCCTTTAGTATTAATAAAGGTCGGTTGACCATATTGTGCAACCAGCTGCTGGTACGTGTAGTCTTTGGCAAATAAAATACAGCCATCCGCGAATTCAGACAGCTCGTCGGTCAATTGCTCAAGTTCAATCACTGCCAAGGCATCTTGCCAAATCCAGCGCATCATCAAAAGCATTCGCAAATGACGCAAACCGCTCATGACTTTGGCTTCATCAGCAAGTTGGTAATTTTCGTCTAAAGTATAATCTTGAATAAGATCATCAATTTGTTGGCGCGTTAAGGTGCTCTCTAACGCATAGCTGCGCAAAAACGTCTGGCAAGCGCCCGTTCGACTTTGCCATACCTGATAAGCAAATTCGCTCGCAGTTTGTAGCACTTTTAGCTGCTCTGATGTGGGCTGGAAGCCTGTACCATTCGGTACGGAAGATAGCATAACGACGACAACTCCTTGCAGCAAAATATTATAAAACCATATCAGGATAAGCTTAGAACATAACCGAATTCTTTACCATTACCATCATGTTTATCAAACTGAACCTTCTTGATAAACAATGACACTAATAGGTGTAAAATGACGCTTAACCATATTGATACTGTTTGGTTTGAGCGGTTTCATGTTAGCATAAATAGCTAAAGCCTAAATAATGGCGGCTTTTTTACTTCATAATTTATTCTTATCACTTCACGATGCGCTGTATACCTCAGTTACTATTATTACGACAATCAATAATAAAACAGATCCATGATAGTATATTCCATCCTTCCTGAAGCATTGATATAAAAAGATAAAAATAGGTCACTCAAGATGAAACAGATAAGTATGAAAGAACAAAATCAAGAAATCGTACTCGCTAAGCATCCTTCAGGCGTGCCAACACCAGATACCTTTAAAATCAATAATATCGATATGCCGACACTCAAAAAAGGCGAAGTGCTGCTTAAAAGTATTTATGTTTCCGTTGACCCTGGTATGCGTGGATTTATGAATAAAGGCGAGGATGATGCTGCTGGTAATAAATTTCAGCTAAACAAACCTATCACCAGTCGAACCGTCGCCCAGATCGTGGCAATCGATACAGACCACCCCAATACGGACAACGATAACAACTTCAAGGTTGGCGATATCGTCCATGGTCGATTTGCATGGCAAAAATATCAAACGGTCAATATTGCCGATATTGAAAAAGTCGACCCTACGCTTGCGCCTATCTCTACTGCTGTTAGCATGCTTGGAGTGCCTGGACTTGCCGCCTACTTTGGGTTGCTAAATATTGGCCAGCCAAAACAAGGTGAAACAGTGGTTGTTTCTGGTGCAGCAGGATCAGTAGGTAGTATGGCCGCCCAAATCGCTAAGATAAAAGGCTGCAAAGTGATCGGTATTGCGGGCTCTGCCAAAAAAGTTGCGTACTTAGAAGATGATTTAGGATTGGATAAAGGCATTAATTATAAGCAAGTCGATGACATGCAAGCCACTATAAAAGAAGCCTGCCCTGATGGCGTTGACATCTTCTTTGATAATGTTGGCGGGGAGTTATTCGATGCCGTCTTTGCCAATATTAACAGGCATGCCCGAATCTCTATTTGCGGTCAAATTGCCGATTATAATGAATCTAACCCACCGCAGGGCCCTAGGCCGATGCATACATTAATTAAAAAGAGCGCCCGCATAGAAGGTTTTGTGGTCTATGATTTTGCTGATGAATTCGACGATGCCAAAAAGCAAATTGCTGACTGGTATAATAATGGCGACTTAATCTATAAAGAGAACCTCATTGAAGGTTTTGAAAGTATTCCTGACGCCTTTATCGGACTATTTTCTGGAGAAAATATCGGTAAGCAGATGATTAAAGTTGGTGAGGTAGAAGAATAACAAAAATGAATCCAGAGAAACAAAATCTGATTAATTTTTAAATATACACAATCGGTGTTACTGATTGTATGCGTTAACCAGGATTACCAACCGTTTCCATTAAATACTTTATTACTAAATATCGCCAACTGACAATGTATGCTGATGAGCAAGCTTATGACAACCAATACACCACTATTATTAATTACCGCTGATCCTAGCCATCCGCTGGCACATATTGCACTACGTTACGCTCGCACTTATCTACAAACTGCTGACACGAATAATAAGACGGAGAATAGCGACCAATTTCAAAATTCACATACGCCATTAAATATTTTTTTCTATGCTGATGCCGCAAATACAGCCAATCGATTACGTTGGCAGTCAGCTGACCAAAGGAATATCACGAAAGAATGGCAAAATCTCGCTGAGCAATATCAGTTGACGCTTCCTGTCTGCGTCAGTACTGCGCTCAGCCGTGGTATTTCAGATAATGAGAACAGTGCCCGTCATCAGTTAGATAGCGAAAATTTGGCCTCAGGATTTAAACTGGTCGGATTAAGCGAGCTTGCCATGATGATGCAAGGCAACTGCCGTTTG
>NZ_DKGQ01000020.1:79497-140927 GCF_002453355.1 Psychrobacter sp. UBA6766
AATAGCGGTTAGCGATAATAAGATTAGGAATAAATATGAAATTACTCATTCGCTTACACACGCCTACTGAAATGGCAAGCTATGAAGGCTGCGCGCTCGCTTTAACTTTAGCGACTTTTGGGCATGAGGTGCAGCTATATTTGGATGCGCCTATCTTTAGTTTCTTGATGCAGCCTGACTCACGCCTGCATGGTATGATTCAATCGCTTGAGCTCTATGATATGCCAGCCGCTTGGTTACCTGACGATGTATTTAGCGGTTGGATTACAGGCATGCTACCGACTGATTTGATGACACAATTGACCTTGAGTCCAGAATTTATAAATTCGCAAGATTTTGATCAGATATTGGTTTTTTAGTGTGAGCTTCTAGTACTGATGCGCATCTTCATTATGAATCTTTAGTTTGATATAACAATAAATACAGTAAGCAAGCGGACACGATTATGGCAACTTTATACCAATTACATAGCACGATGGATACGCTTAGGTGCTGCACCGAGCAGATGGCATCGACGTGGCGTGTGGGTGACAGCATTATATTATTAGGCACAACTGTCGCTTTTATTGACTGGTTTAATGCGTATTTGGGTGATTCTGAAGGCAAAGAAATAAAAGGCATCGCTGCTATTTACGCTCTCGCTGAGGATGTGGCTCAGCTCAACGACAATACAATGGCAAAGCTCAATCTTGCTGCCAAATTAACGGCTATTTTAAGCGACGATGAATGGGTCGCCTTAACTCAGAACGTTCATGCTAATGGCGCTACCTTTGATAAAGTGGTAACGATTGCTCTATGAAAAATTCTCCTACCCTTAATTCTACTAACCCTGCTGAGATGACTGCAGTGGCATTAGACCAAGACGGCCATTTATGCGACCATACGATTTGGACGCCTGAGATTGCACAGCAGCTTGCTAATACTTTAGAGATCACTTTAAACGCTGAACATTTAGAAGTACTGCAGCAAATACGTGCTTTTTTTATAAAATTTAATCACGCGCCAGCGACGCGCCCGTTGATTAAATGGCTACAGCAAACCTTACCTGAGCATGACATCAGCAATCAAAAGCTTCAGCAGCTATTCAATACAGGTTTGGTTGCCCGTCATATCAATCGTCTCGCTGGACTTCCAAAACCGCCAAACTGTTTATAAAACACGTGGTTTATAAAAAAGCAGCAAAAAAAGCGGTTAAAGAAAATTAAACGAATCATTTTCTTTAACCGCTTTTTAACTTAACTACCCTACTACCTGTTCTATTTCGGATCATAAACGGTCAAGGTGTCATAACCGATACTGCGCCCCTCATCACCACCAAATCCTTGCTGTCGCCAAACCTCATACAAGCATATTGCCACGCTATTAGACAAATTTAAACTGCGTGAATCTGCAAGCATCGGCAAGCGTAGCCAGTTATCAGCACCGATATCGGTACGGATATCCTCTGGCAGCCCTGCCGTTTCAGACCCAAAAACCAAAGCCACAGGGTTTGATGATGTACTAGTAGATGATGTGTTGGCTAAATGATTGGGCTTTTTCCCGCTAAAATCATACTCATAGAATGGTTTACTGAGCTTGGTTGTCAGTGCGGTAATAACATGGCAATTGGCAGCTTGTAGCGCTTGCTTGGTCATTGCCCAGTCATCATGTACTTGCAAATGGGCATATTCATGATAATCAAGACCTGCGCGGCGCAGTTTCTTATCATCGAGCTCAAATCCCAAAGGTCTGACCAAATGTAGCTGTGCGCCGCTATTGGCGCATAAGCGGATAATATTGCCAGTATTGCTTGGCATCTTTGGCGCTACCAACACGATATGAATGGTCATAAAAACTCCGTAAATAATTTAAGCACCTTATCTAATCTATATGGCAGGCGTAATCAAAAGTTACAGTTTACTGCTAATAATTACATTTTGATACTGGGCACTGATTTTAACTTTGATTATCATGACCCTAATGGATAACGAGGTAATTTAAAAACATTGTTCTTGTATCCTGTAACCCCTCAGTGAAACTTAAGCAAAACGCTAAGTTTTACTGTTATGACTTATAACAATCTATCTTTTTTGAGGAAAAAATTATGAAAAAATTAGTGATTGCATCTTTGACTGCTATGTTTGTACTAACTGGTTGCAATACCTTTAAAGGTCTAGGCCAAGACGTATCAAGTGCTGGCGAAGCTGTTACTGGCGGCGCACAAGACGTACAAAACAAAATCTAAGTCTGAGCCTTTTGAGACTTATTTTAAAGAAGCTTATCGTTTGGTAAGCTTCTTTTTTGTTTTCTACTGTTATAAAAATGCTCTTAATATTTGGTTAAGATATCTTCTACCCAGCGTTGTTGGCTGTAGCCGTTCCTCATCATCTATTAGCAATCCTTGTTTGACAAGTGCATCGACCTCTGTAGCAACACTGTCATAGCTCAGCCCTGTTCGAGCCTCAAACAATGACCACGCCACACCATCGTGTAAACGCAGGGCATTTAGCATAAATTCGCTGACCAGCTCATCACTTGCAACTGCTTGCCAGCCCACCATCTTTGGCGCGCCCGCTTTTTTCGCATTATTAATAGAGTCGTTATCAAAAGTTATATAGTCTCTTGGCATACGTGATTTGCTAAAACGATATATGCCTGCCTCTTCCAATACCTCATTAGGAAATGTATCAGTGGTCAATTTTTGAGCGGCATCTTCATTGAGCGTGACTTTACCATGCGCGCCTGCACCAATGGCTAGATAATCGCCAAATTGCCAATAATTCACGTTATGACGGCAAGGTTTATCGGCCGCACCGGCCCATGCGGACACTTCATAATTGTTATATCCTAAACGCTCAAGCAAGGCCTGACCCGCTTGTTCGATATCTGCTAAGCTATCCTCATCGGGCAAAACCGGCTGACTGCGATAAAACACGGTATTGGGCTCAATTGTTAGCTGATACCAAGAAATATGCGTCGCTCCTGCCTCATGTGCCATTTGGATATCGGACAGTGCCTCATTCATGGTCTGCTGCGGTAAGCCATGCATCAAATCGACATTGACGCGCTCAAATCCAGCGCTACGAGCTGCTTTAATCGCTGATAGTGCTTGTGTTGGGTTATGAATTCGCCCTAGTGTTTTCAACTGCTCAGCAGAAAAGCTTTGTACGCCAATCGACAAACGATTGATTCCTACCTTTAAATATTCAGCAAATGGCGCATGCTCAAGGGTGCCAGGATTGGCCTCCATCGTCACTTCAATGTCATTTGCAAACCAAAAAATCTCTCGCAGACCATCAAATAAGCGCTGATACTGGGCAATAGGAAGCAGCGATGGGGTACCGCCACCGATAAATATTGAGCTAATTTCTCGCCCTTGGGTTAGCGGTTGCTGCGACGCCGCATCGAGCAGTAGCGCTTCGACGTATTCGTCATACATAGACAGCTGACTGTTAATTGGCAACTCATGCGAATTAAAATCACAATAAGGACACTTTTTAACGCACCACGGGACATGGATATAAAGTGCCAACGGAATATCTTTTACTGCAAGCGCACGGTCATGGTCACTATTAGGCGAGTTAAGCTTATCGAAAAGAGGAAAAGAATTGATTTTTGACATAAGCGGACTTATCTATAAAGGAGTAGCTGCTGTCATAAGCAGAAAGTAGCGCTAGGATAACGGCTGGGCGAGCTAAAGAAAAGCCCAGTCCTCATAAATTGCGCATAAAAACTTAAGCACTACTTCTACATTAATAGTAATGACTGACTAGCAGTCATCTATTAAACCAGTCACTTTATAAGGATAAATATCATGGCATATTGGCTTATCAAATCCAATCCACGCTGTTTTAATATAAAAGATTTACAACGTGCGGGTACGGAGATGTGGGACGGCGTGCGTAACTATCGCGCTCGCAACTTTATGCGCGACGATATGAAAGTCGGTGACAAAGCATTTTTTTATCACTCTAGCGCCAAGCCTTCTGGCGTTGCTGGTATCGCGACCATTAGCAAAGCTGGTTATCCTGACACCACGCAGTTTCATCCTGAACATCGTCATTATGACCCAAAGGCAACTGAAGATAAGCCGCGCTGGTATATGGTAGATGTTACTTTTGAGCAGGCTTTTACCGATATATTGCCATTAGCAGAACTCAAGTTTTTGCCTGCGCTTGAGGATTCTTTATTACTAAGAAAAGGCTGTGAGCAATTAACCATTCTGCCACTTGAACCCAAGCATTGGCAAACTATTATGGATATGGCGGAAGAGCTTAATTTGTTATCAAATACGCCTGAGGCAATTTAACCATTAAATAAGGGCTGACAAACCGTTAAGAACTAAAAACAAACGTCGTAATTACTGCTGAATACACATAGCTAAAACATTGACATTATAACCTATCCTGTTTAACATTTTTTATGATGACCTGTTGATTCTACTTGCGAATTGACGGGTTATTTTGTTTTTAGCGTCACCCATTTCATTTTTTTACTCTATCTACCTATAGTTATTAACAATGGCTAAAAATGAGCTTGCTCATCTTATTTATCGGAGTATTATCGTCGCACGAATCCTATTTTACTGTTTCGCCATTAATTTGTTGGTGGCAGCATTTGCTCATCCACAATTATCACTGCAAAGAATAAAAAGTTGCTCATTATGGTTTTCCCATTATCCTTTAGAGATTTTAAAAGTTATAGCTTACGCTTAGGCGTACTCGCCCTACCCATTTTAATTACCCAGTTTTGCCAAGCAGCGCTTGGTGTCGTCGATGCCATTATGGCCGGACAAGTCTCCGCCCTTGATTTGGCGGCAGTGGCCGTCGGTTCTGGTATTTGGCTGCCATTGTTTTTATTGGCCACAGGTATTTTAATTGCCACGACGCCCCTCATCGGTGAAGCAATTGGGCAAAATAATCATAGTCAAGTGCCACACATTGCCCAGCAGTCATTATGGACGGCAGGTGTTATTGGCATTCTCGGTTTTATTATTGTCAATTTGGCACCCAGTATACTTCCGGTAATGGGCGTTCCTGAAAACATCCAACCCATTGCTTCCCAGTATTTACATGGGGTATCGTTTGGTTTTCCAGCGATTGCTGTCTATGCGGTGCTGCGTAGCTATTGTGAGGCACTTGGTCGACCAGAGCCTGTGACTGTAATCAGTATCATCGGCCTGCTTGCCGATATTCCCCTTAACTATATTTTTATCCATGGCTTATTTGGCATGCCTAAGATGGGCGGCGCTGGTTGCGGGGTTGCAACGGCAATGGTTCTTTGGATCAATGTCTTATTACTGGCGACTTATACCAGTTTTACGAAGCGTCAGCAGTTTGCCAGTACTCGTTTCTTTTACGGTTTTTCCAGCCCCAACCGCGCCCAGATAAAAAAATTATTGAAGCTCGGCATTCCAATTGGCATTTCTATCTTTTTTGAGGCCAGTTTATTCAGCTTAGGGGCATTGGTTATCAGCCCGTTGGGCGAGATTGCGACCGCCTCGCATCAAGTGGCATTATCCGTGACGTCGCAGCTGTTTATGATTCCCATTTCGGTGGCGATGGCGCTGACCATTATGATTTCTAACCGCTTTGGGGAAAAAAACCTGATGGCACTGCGTCAAGTGCTAACAACAGGGCTTATATGGACGGTCATTATTGCCCTGACTTGTATGCTTGGAGTTTGGTTATTTAGACCACAATTGGCCGCAGCGTTCACGGACAATCCTGTCGTACGAGCGCAAGCCATGCATCTACTTGTCTTTGCTCTAGCCTATCAATTGTTTGACGGCTGGCAAGTCAATGTCGCGGGGATATTACGCGGCATGCAAGACACCACTATACCGATGTGGGTGACACTGTTTTGTTATTGGCTGGTTGCTTTACCGCTTGGCGTTTACTTAGTGCGCTTTACTGACGTTGGTGCTCAGGGTTTTTGGATGGCGCTCATCACGGGGTTATTCCTCTCTTCCATCTTACTTACCATACGTTTGCGCTATCAGCAAAAACGCTTAACGATGTTGTGGGCCTGATGCTGTGATGGCCGTTGTGCAAATATGGTGTTCAGGGCATGTCCTCAATTATTCCCCTATTAGACACTCAATTATTTCCTTATTATACACTCAATATCAATAATCGTAGCGTCTGGTAACCACGACTAGCGCTACCTTGTCACATCGACTATGATAAATCATTGGACTTTTCTTACACTTAAGCGCGCTTACGTCATAATATGTAAAAAAATTCAGTTAACAACTGTACATCGATTGCTCATTGCAGTGAATATAGGTATCATTAGCAATTACCAACACAATATTTAGTTACACTATTTTTTTCTAGAAATTAGTAAAAGGCAAAATTAAAATTATGGATATTGAAAAAATACGCACCCTGATCGCACTCATGGAAGAAAGTGAACTGGTTAATTTAGAAATCAGCTCCGACGACGAACATATTAGCTTAACTCGTCACTATGATGCGCCTGCACCGACGATGATGGCCGCCCCTACTGCTGGTGCAGCGCCAATCGCTGCCGAAGCGAAGGCAGCCGTTAAAGCAGGCAGCGTTGAAACCTCGCCGATGGTGGGTGTTTATTATTCAGCCCCAAGTCCTAACGATCCGCCATTTGTAAAAGTTGGTCAAAAAGTTCAAGCAGGTGATACGCTCGGCATTATTGAAGCCATGAAAATTATGAACCCTCTCGAAGCGACTCAAAGTGGTGTCATCGACGAAATACTAGTAGATAACTCTGAAGTTGTGCAGTTTGGTCAGCCGGTCATACGCTATAAAGCGTAACACTGTTCGCTAACCTTTAATTTGTAATGATTGATACTTCGTTATTATTCATCGACATCAGCGCTCGATTTATCTGAATTTGATGTAGCGCAGTTTGCTGTTACGATGTCCAAAATAGCGACGCTATCAATGACTGCCGCTTCGACAAGGATGACCCCATGATAAAAAAACTGCTCATCGCCAATAGAGGTGAGATTGCCCTGCGTATTGTTCGTGCCTGCAAAGCCCTTGGCATAGAGACCGTCGGCGTCTATTCAACGGCGGATGCCAATTTAATGCACTTGCGCTTTGTTGATGAAGCCATCTGTATTGGCAAACCCAATGCCAATCAAAGCTATCTTGATATCAGTACCATCTTGACTGCCGCTGAAATTACGGGCGCTGATGCCATTCATCCCGGCTATGGTTTTTTGGCGGAAAATGCCGAATTTGCTGAACGCGTCGAAGAAGCGGGTTTAACTTTTGTTGGTCCTAACGCCGATCATATTCGTTTAATGGGCAATAAAGTTTCTGCTATCAATGCGATGAAAAAAGCGGGCGTACCAACAGTCCCCGGTTCAGTTGGTGCCGTAACTCTTCATAATGCTGAAGAGCAAGCGCGCAATATCGGCTTTCCCCTCTTGATTAAAGCTGCTTCTGGTGGCGGTGGCCGCGGTATGCGCGTCGTTGAACGTTTCGATGAGCTTATCGGACAAGTACAAGCTGCCAAGCAAGAAGCCGAGCTATGGTTTGGTGATGATACGGTCTATATGGAGCGTTATCTGCAAAATCCGCGCCACGTAGAAGTTCAGGTACTGGGCGATGGGAATGGCAATGCCATTCATCTTTATGACCGCGATTGCTCATTGCAACGTCGTCACCAAAAAGTATTAGAAGAAGCACCTGCCCCAGATATCCCTGATGATGTGCGTCAGCCTATTTTAGATGCTTGCGTTAAAGCGTGTGAGCTGGTGAAATATCGCGGCGCGGGTACGTTTGAGTTTTTATTTGAAAACAATGAATACTTCTTTATTGAGATGAATACCCGCGTGCAAGTTGAGCATCCAGTGACTGAAATGATTACTGGTATCGATGTCGTCGTTGAACAGCTTAAAATCGCAGCCGGTTATGGTCTATCGTATCGTCAAAGCGAGATTGAAATTCAAGGCCACGCCATCGAATGCCGTATCAATGCCGAAGACCCCGCGACTTTTATGCCTTGTCCGGGCACGGTCAATCAGTTGTTTGCGCCCAGTGGCGCGGGCGTACGTTTTGACTCGCATCTCTACCCCGGCTATGAGATACCAAGCTATTATGATTCATTGATAGGAAAACTTATTTGTCATGGCCAGACCCGTCAGCAAGCGGTATCTAAAACGCTACATGCGCTTGATGAACTGGTCATTGAAGGTATTAAAACCAATATACCGCTGCATCGTGATGTGATTTTGGCCGATGATAAATTTGTTCATGAAGCGCAAAACATTCATTATCTTGAAAGAGAATTATTAACGGCTAATAAAGACAAGGTTGATTCTTAGTCTTAGTCTTTTTATTTAAGCAGAAAATTAATAAAAAAACCGCTACTTAAAAAGATAGCGGTTTTTTTATACGTCTAAATTTTACAAAGCGCGGCTTAAATTTTATAAATAATGTTAAAAGGTACTAAGGTAGTATTCTGGTGAAATTCATAAAACATTCTGTGCCCTCAGGGTCGGCGCACCACTGCATTTTATTGCCATCATGGTTTAAAAACGCTATTAATGCCTCGCCAGTTTGATCTACTTGATTGCCCGAGCAATCGACTTCATTGTTGTCATAAACGGTTTTCAGCGCAATAATAGGCAACCCTTCATCACGATGGGTGACTAAGTAGCGCCCGTAGGTCCATTCTTTGCCACTGACTGCCCACATCTCATTATCGGCAGCAAAATTGTAAATCTCCCGACATTGAGTAGACTTAGCGGTTAGCAGGTTTTTACTGCTACTTGGCTGCACCTTGACGATACGCTTTTCATTTTGGGTCAACACACCACCCTCAGCGTCAGCGCTTACTTTTGGCTCGTCACTGTTTATACCTTCTAGCTTTGACGCTGCCTGCTTGGCTTCGGCTTCTTTGGTCATCGTAATACCACTGTCTAAATCTATCTCCCACTGTCCAGCGATAGCGGGACTGATATGGGTGGTAATGGTAGGTTTGCTAACCGCTTCACCGTTCACTGGCAGTGACGCTAAAATAGAAGCCAATGAAAATGAAGCAAAAGATATAGGTTCCATAATTAACCTTTTTTAATATTATAATAATAAATAAGACGTACATTAGCGTAAGTCTTAGACACCAAAAACACAAGTAACATTATGCTATTGGCTGTATAGCTTTAGACAGTTATAAGCTCAATTAAGAAAAATATGCTTTGATAAATAGGTCATTCAAAGCGCATTTTTCTAACAATAATATTCTAAATGCTAATAACCTCTCACATAAAAAAATAACGTCATGGCTCATTTGCTTATTGCAAAAGCCATGACGTTATAGATAACCATATTCAGTCGAACTATTTTAATATCGGCTATACTTATACTAGCCAGTAATACTATAGGCAATATTAAGCAGCGGCTGGGCTAACTGCCTGCGCAAAAGCGGACAACGCGCCTTTTAGCATTGCTGATACGGTGCTACTACAAGTACCAATACCTGAGTAAACCTCACCATCGACATTTAGCTGAATGTAGGCGGCAGCGTTGGCATTGGTTTTGTTATCTCTATTGGTATCATCGTCGATACCATTACCGCTATTGTGCTGCGGATTAATGGCGTGTTCGGCGTAATTGATGACATGGATAGATTTGCCCGTATGCTGCGCAAGTCCATCAATAAACGAAGACAATGGCCCGTTCCCCGTTCCATCAATGGTAATGGTGTCATCATTCATCTGAACTTGACCGTTAAAATACACCTCACCGCCTTTATTATTGACACTATAATCTAAAAGCTCAAAGCTGCCTTGTTGCAAATAGGTCTCTTCAAAGGTCTGTAGGATTTCATCGTTTTGCAATTCACGAGCAGCGCTTTCTGCTTGTTTTTGAACCACACCGCTAAAGTCAATTTGCATCCAGCGCGGCAAATTAAAGCCATAGTTACGCTGCAAAATATAAGCAACGCCGCCTTTACCAGATTGGCTATTGATACGCACCACATCTTGATAGCTACGACCAATATGCGCAGGATCAATCGGCAAATACGCAACGTCCCAAACGTTATTGGTTTCATCTTGATGCTTCTCATTGAAATCAAGAGATTTCTTGATGGCATCTTGATGCGAGCCACTAAAGGCAGTAAACACCAGCTCACCAACATATGGGTGACGCGGATGTAGGGGCAAATTATTACACTCGCTCACCACTTGGACGATTTCACTCATATTACTAAAATCAAGCTCTGGATCGACACCTTGGCTAAACAAGTTCATCGCCATCACCATGATATCCATGTTACCTGTACGCTCACCGTTACCAAGCAATGTGCCCTCGATACGATCCGCACCAGCAAGCATCCCAAGCTCAGCAGCAGCTACCGCACAGCCACGGTCATTATGCGTATGCAAGCTAACGGTCACATGCTCGCGATGGGCAAGATGACGGCAGAAATACTCGACTTGGTCGGCAAATACGTTTGGTGTTGAAGCTTCAACCGTTGCCGGTAAGTTTAAAATCACTTCTTGACCGTTTTCAGGCTTCCAAATATCGCAAACCGCGTCACAGACTTCGACCGCATATTCTGTCTCAGTTTGGCTAAAGCTCTCAGGAGAATACTGGAATACCCATTCTGTTTCAGGATATTTGGCCGCATATTCAACCAATAAATTTGCCCCAGCAATGGCAATATCTTTAATTTCTGCTTTATCTTTACCGTATACTTTTTCGCGTTGTACGCGGCTGGTTGAGTTATAGACGTGAACGATGGCACGCTTCGCCCCTTTTAATGACTCAAAGGTGCGAGCAATCAAATGCTCACGCGCCTGTACCAAAACTTGCAAGGTCACATCATCAGGCACATGGTTTTCTTCAATTAATTGACGCGCAAAATCAAATTCCACTTGGGCAGCTGATGGAAAACCAATTTCGATCTCTTTAAAACCCACATCGACTAAAGTTTTAAAAAAACGCATTTTTTGTTCAATCGTCATCGGATCAATCAATGCTTGGTTGCCATCACGCAGGTCCACACTTGCCCAAATTGGTGACTTCTCAATCGTTTTGCTTGGCCACGTGCGATCTGGCAGCACAGGTGCAAACGCAAATGGACGATATTTACGGAAATCAAAAGCGGCATTTTTTGGAGTAATCTTTGCAGGCGCGCGGTCTGCATTGCGTGTAGCTTGATTAGGCATAACCAATCCTTAGACATATAAAAAGATGAGTTGAAGTGTCGATTTTTAGCGATTAACAACGAATATATCACTCTTTATCATACGAGAGAATAAACCCTTATGCCATTATAATAGCAAAGTTTCCACGCGAGAAATCTACTTTATTTAACTATTTTTTATCAAATTTTAGTGGATAAATCTAATATTGAATCTATAATTAGAATATTTCACCAATAGAGCAATAGAACATGTTAAATAACCATACGGACGACTTATTATTAGTAAGTATTGACGATACTGATAGACAGCTATTACGCTTATTGCAAACCCAAGCACGGATGAGCATTACCGAGCTTGCCGAACGGGTCAATTTGTCGGCGACCCCTTGCGCGCGCCGTATTAAACGCTTAGAAGATGCAGGTATTATCATCGGTTATCATACCCAGACCGATGCCCAAAAACTCGGCTACCCTTTGGCCGTCTTTATCGCCATTAGCATGGATCGCCATACCGCCGATCGCTTTGAGCAATTTGAAGATAAAATTCAAAGTTTTGATGAAGTCATTAGCTGTAGTATTGTCACCGGCCGTACCGAAGATTATTTAATCAAAGTGCGCGTACGCGATATGGCGCATTATGAGGAGTTTTTATTGCACAGGCTCAACCGCATCGAGGGCGTCGCCCAAGTGCATACCAGCTTTGAGTTACGGGAAGTATTTAACCGTAGTGTGGTTTAGGTTGACTACTTTTGAGTTTGCCGCTGAAAACAGAAGACTAAAACCAATCCTACTATTAAACCGCCAGCAGCCACCATTAATCCGGCATTAAAATTGTCATGCTTTCCTGCCAGTGCCACTGTAACTAGCGGCCCCATGAACTGCCCTATTGCATATGCCAACGTCGCTAGCCCAATCAGTAAATTGGAGTAAGTGGGATTGATGTTTTTAATCAAATTAAGCGTCATTGACACCATACCGACGAAAGTTAAGCCTAAAATCATCGCATTACCGTACAAGCCAATAGCGCCGTCGAACCAAATTGGTAAGCCCATGCCAAACGCTTGCAATACCGTTAAACCCATCAAGGTTTTGGTCTCGCCAATTCGCTTAGCAAGCGCACCCCAGATAGGGTTTGATAGCATGGCAAAAACGCCAACGACGAGCCAAATCAGTAGTCCCGCATTGCTTTGTGTCGTCAATCGCTGCGCTGCCATGACTGGCAAAAAAGTCGCCGACGTAATATAGCCAAACCCTGCCAGCACATAGCTTGCCGACAGTAATACAATCGCCTTAGTATGACCAATGGCAGCTTCATATAAAGAGCGTTTAAAATTAAGATAAGTTTGCTTTATGGATAGGCGCTGATTCCGGTATTTTAATTCACTGGCTTGTTGTTCAGAGCTTTGTAGCTTAGAAGACGGTAATTTAGAGGATTGGGAGTTAAATGAATTTGAGCTTTCTGGCCTAATAGCATAAAGCAGCCATAATAACGGCAGACTGATAATCCCTGCTACTAACCAAATCACATCGAAGTGATAGCCAAGCGTTAATAACCACCACGTCAGTATGGCAGAAGCACTAATCCCCACCCCAATACCTGCATAATGCAAGGCTGAGAGTACCGAGCGGCGCTCATCACTAAAGCTTTGAATAACCAGCGATGAGCTTAAAATCATGGCTACACCGCTGGCGATACCTGATAGCAACCGAATGACATACCAGCTATTTAATGACAGATTTGGTACTACCAATAGCATGGTAGTCACAATGCTGACGGCTGTCCATGTTATCAGCATTTGCCATGTCAAACGCTGGGGGACAAACATCGCAATCAGCGCCCCAATAAAATAACCACTATAATTGACCGAAGCCAGCCAACCTGCAATGACCGTCGATAACGATAATTGCGTCATGATATCAGGTAAGGTGGCGGTAAATAAAAAGCGCCCAAACCCCATTACTACTGCCAGACAATATAACCCTATGCAAGCAATCGCCGTTTGATGGGTAATAATAGTAGCAGCACGGCTTTTAAGAACAGTCATCATGACAGAGCCATTTTGTGGCAAAACGCACACAATCCTTTGTGTTAAAAAAAGCCGTACCTAACCAATTAAAAACAGAAAAAACTTCTCAATATAACGCGCTTACTACTAAGAAATATTTCGAATTGGATTGCTTACTTGTTCAGCTGCTTCTGTTTGCCCCAGCATTTGCACTCGCTGGTCGCTAAACATATCCATATCAGGGGCAAGCGTGCGCATAAAGCGATCAAAGTAAAGCATCTGCTTGGTTAGCAAAGCAAAATCGCGCGGAAAATGAATACCATGACGTTTTCCCACCTCAACAATTTCTAGCATCATTTTATTGAGCTCGTCAGCTTGCTCTTTACTATTAAAAGGCACACCGCTGGTAAAGGTTTTGTCTTCTGCCATAATAGTTTGCATCATACGCTGCAAATCATTGCCCAATGCCGCGACGTCAACTTGGTTGCCGCCATGGGTCATTTCCATATCAATCATATGGCGCGCCATTGCTTGATAATCACTGTCTTGCATTGCCTGCATCATCCCCATACAGGCGCGCCAACTCTCCGCTTTTAATTTACCGACGATACCAAAGTCTAAGAAACCTATACGCCCATCGGTTAATAGCATTAAATTTCCCGCGTGCAAATCCGCATGGAAACTATTGCACAGCATGAGACTGGCAAACCAGGTATTTAAAGTATCTGCCATCACTTGCGCTGGGTCAGTACAATACTGACGCATGGCTGATTCATCTATCATGGAAACACCGTATAAGCGGCTCATGGTCAGCACACGCTTGGTGGTTAGCTCTTCATAGACGGTTGGCGCGACGACGCGTGTATTTCCTGAGACTGTTAAAAACTGCTGGAAATCGCGGATGTTTTGCGCCTCAGCAATAAAATCGGTTTCGGCAAGCATTCGCAGACGAATCTCATCGATAATTGGCGCAATACTGGCAAAGCGCATCGAAGGCATTAACAATTCAATCAATTTGGTTACGCCATGTAAGACACCCAAATCCGTTTGCATGATGGTTTCAACACCCGGTTTTTGCACCTTTAACACCACTTCATCGCCATTATGCAGTCGCGCTGCATGAACTTGAGCAATGGAGGCTGAAGCGAGCGGTTTCGGGTCGATATGAGCAAACTTATCCTCAAGCGTCAGGTCAGTGGCGGCCAGCTCTTCTTTTAAAACTTGCTCAATATAAGCATAAGATAGCGGTGTCGTTTGATCTAAACAGCTCTGAAACGCTTCTACATATTCACGTGGAAACAATGACGGCGTACTGGCAATAAACTGGCCAATTTTAATATAAGTCGTTCCTAATTGTTCAAAGGTTTCTTTTAGCAGTATCGCATCAGGCCTCTCACCTTTTGCGACTCTAAGTGCTGACAAACCAGCAACGCTTGCCGTTTGGCGAACTCGATTAACGACATTAAAGGTGTGCTTTAATAAATGCGGACGATGAATTTTCATAAAAAACAACTATGGCAATAAAAAAAGGGGTAGGAATAATTAAAAGGAAATATGAATAAATTAAATGATGATTAGTCATTGGCTGCTAAATGCTCGGCACAAACCGGACAATGCGCATCTTTTCGATAGCCCATCAACCGTTGCTGCATCTGGCTACCATCCCATATTAACAGCTTATTTTTCAGTGGATTTTTGGTTAAGCCTAGATATTGTAAGGCGGCATTGGCCTGCAAACTTCCCATAATAGCGGTTGTACTGGCGAGCACGCCTGAGTTGGCACACGTACGTTCATCCGCCGCTGCATCTAGCGCCACTGAGCCAAAGACGCAATGGTAGCAGCCAGTATCCAAATGCGGCTCATATAGTGCTAATTGACCCTGCATGGCTATCGCCGAAGCGGATAATAGAGGAATTTGATAGCGCACACTAATACGATTGATAATATCACGAGTGGCAAAATTATCAGTACAATCTAAAAGTAAATCAGGCTTGCCAGAAGCCATGTCGAGCAGCTCATAAGCGTTGTCTTCGCTCAGCCGAGCAACTGTACCACGCGCACTAATCAGAGGATTGATTTTGCTGAGCATCTCAGCCGCTGTAAGGGCTTTAGGTTTACCCATATCTTCAGGTAAAAACAGCGTTTGCCGCTGCAAATTACTGGCTTCAATCACATCATCATCAATTAGGTGCACATGACCAAGCCCTGCTCGAACTAGCGTTTCAGACGCAGGACAGCCGAGACCGCCGGCACCAATCATGACCACGCGCGATGCTTTTAATCGTAATTGGGCATCGATATCCCAACCATCAAGCAATATTTGCCGCGCATAACGCAGCAGCTCTGCATCCAATAGCTGCCCTGTTTCTTTTAAGTGCGCCATATTTATCACCAAAACCCTTCACCAAATTTATTCTTAAAATACTGCTTTTGAAAACCTAGATTTTTAAAATCTAGCTTTTTAAAATCTATGTTGACAGCTGACCCAAAGTCACTCTGTCATTACCGCCGAAATCTTTAATCGTCTGTATATGAGAAAATTTATTATCAGCAAATATCTGACGAACTACGCCGCCTTGATCAAAGCCATGCTCAATCGCTAATAGTCCGCTGGCATTTAAGTAATTCGGTGTCTGCTCGACAATATGTTCTATATCGGCAAGTCCATGATTTGGGGCACTTAACGCGCTAATCGGCTCAGCGATAAGACGCGCTAAATGCTCATCCTCTTCATCAATATAAGGGGGATTAGAGACAATCACATCGAATAATGGTTCGTTATGATGAGGCAATGCATTATACCAACTGCTTTGGATAAACTCGATATCAGCAACGTCATTTATCACTGCATTATGCTTAGCCACTTTTAACGCTTTTGCTGATAAATCAACCGCAAAGACCTGCCAGATTTCTGCCTGACTGTTTAGGCGATTTTGTTTTAATTCATGCGCAAGACTAATCGCAATACAGCCTGAGCCGGTTCCTAAATCTAATAAGCGTTTCGGTTTATTATCATCATTATTACGCTTTGATTGAGCGCGTATCCACATTAATACTTGCTCAATCAGTACTTCAGTATCGGGTCTCGGTATCAATGTGTGCTCATTCACTTTAAAATTCAGCGACCAAAATTCTTGCTGACCAGTTAAATAAGCCAAAGGCATACCTTGCTGCATCTTCTTAATACCAGCATGAAATTGCTCAATCTCATTGTCAGTCAATTGATAGTTTTCATCAGTGATTAAAAATGAGCTTGGTTTATCGACAACAAATAACAACCAATCCGTAAACCAAAATGAAGGCAAATTGCTATTTTCACTCTCGTTTAACCACTGCTGAATTTGCTGTTTTATCTGCTTAATATTCTGTTTACTACTAGACATTATACTTGCTCTTAATTTCGGTATATTTAATCACCGTCAAACGATTAACTCATTGACTAAAACCTATCAAGACTTTTATCAAAACCTTTATAGAAACACTCTGCCTACTCAGAAGCGCGTGGCGGTTCTTTGGTAGCCGTCAGATTTGGATTTACTTTGGTCAACTTATCATCAATATCACCGCCGCCTTCGCTATCACTGTCGCCATAAATATCATCGTTATCGCCAATGACAATATGTTTATCGACAAAGTAAATCAGCGCGAGAATTGGAATACCAATGGCAAAGGTAAAAATAAAGAAGAATGGATAGCCCATACTATCAACGATAGAGCCTGAATAACCCCCCATTACTTTAGGAATTAAGGTCATCAATGAAGAAAAAATAGCGTATTGTACCGCGGTAAAACGTATAGAGGTCAACGCTGATAAAAAAGCGATAAAGACAGCGCTGGCGAGACCAGCGGCTAAGTTATCAAATATTACTGCCATATACATGATGGGCAAACTGCCCGGATTATAAGTTAAAACTACAAACAACAAGTTGGTTGCACAAGCGAGAATGGCGCCAATCATCATGGCATGCATGATGCGAAAACGCTGGGCTAATAGTCCGCCTAAGAAACCACCAGCAATGGCCATAATTACGCCAACTAATTTCACCGCATTGGCAATATCGGTTTTACTAAAGCCCATGTCTTGATAAAAGACGTTTGATATCACCCCTGCCACGATATCTGAGATGCGATATAAACCAATCAAGGCTAATAGCAACAGTGCTTTTTTTCCATAGCGTCTAAAGAAATCTAAGATAGGCTCGATCCACGTTGCCATCGCGATTTCTTTTTTGACTAAACCAACTTTTACCAATGCATAACCTGCTGCCAATGCGGCGGCTAAACTTACCAGTAAATGTAATGTCTCAATGATAAAGCTAACAAATACCCCTTCGAATTCTGGCAGCACTTGCCCTATTAAGACATAGGCGGCGATAAAGGCCACGACCGCAAACACAAACAATAAAACCAATCTGACATAATCTTCGCGCGTTTCCGCCACCAAGGGCGCTTTATTAATAATTTTAGGTTGGTTAAACATAAAGTATAAAAGCAGCAGTGGCGCACACACAACCAACGCTATAAAGTAGAACTTAATACTTGGCATGGCCATCAGCGGTATCAGCACAATGCTACTATCAAATACTTTATTAATAAGGATATTGATAAGGTATATAACGCCGAACAATAAAGCTGGTATCAATAGCAAGGCTGAATAGATTAAGAAAACCTTGAGGTTGTTTTTTTGCTTATTATTTTGCAAAATCTCAGCAGTTGGCTCATAACTGGCAAAAGTGGTCAATATGCCCAAAGTCATGACTCCGGCCATAATATAATAAGTATTACGCCACGCTTCATAACTATAAAAAGCTTCCGTCGAACCAAAGTAATCTGCTAAATATAACGCGCCTGCCCCAGCGACAATCATACCAACGCGGTAACCTGATACATAGATAGACGACAAAATAGACTGCATCGATGGCGGTGCCAGCTCAATACGATAAGCATCAATGACAATATCTTGTGTGGCAGAAGAAAATCCGAGCAAAACTGCCGCGCCTGCCATATAAACCAATACATCTTCACTAATAGGATTGACCGTCGCCATCAAAAAAATGGCCAATACAATTAGCAGCTGCGATACCACCATCCAGCTGCGGCGTCGGCCCAACCATTTGGTCAAAAAAGGTACCGGCAGCGCATCAATTAATGGCGCCCAAATAAACTTAAAGGAATATCCTAACGCCGCCCAACTGAACATCGTCACCACACCGCGGTCAATCCCTGCTTCTCTTAACCATAACGATAGACTTGAGAAAATAAGCAAGATGGGAATACCTGCTGAAAATCCTAAAAACAGCATGATGATAACGCGCGAATCTAGATAAGCCTTGGCAGCTTCTCTCCATGATTTTCTGGCAATCGGTTGTTCAGGCGTTACAGGTTGGACAGCAGACATAATCACTCACCAAAAATTGAGATAAAAAACACAACTGCGCACAATTTTTATCAATCATTTCTCTGTGATACAGATAAAAAGGATCGATAAAAATTGCTCAGCGTTGCATAAACATCATCATTAGCACAAAATTGAATTATGGTACTTGAGAACGCTAACCTTGACTAGATGTTTTTGCATTAACTTAATAACCATAGCATTTCGCTATGCCGTTTATTTCATTACGGTGACGTCGTGTATCAGTGGCTCACCTAGACATTAAAATAATCTTTCTTTCATTGTCTATTGGGCAAAGGCTCTATTGTCAATTTAAGACAACTAAATTATCCTATATTCCAAATTAATATAAATTCATAGCCATTTATTATATACAAGAATAATAGCTTTAATTTACACTAACGTCTTATTGAATATTTGTAGGTTTTTATTTTTATATACAGACAGCGTTTGTATATTTATACAATAGGGTTAAGTGATGGCAATCGACGTAGTGGTCAATCAGCGGCATCTACAAATCCAGCTCAAACAGTTGGAAACAGTGTGGCATACGGTAATTAATGGCTATAATTTAAGTCAAGCGGCCACGGTGCTGCATACCAGTCAATCAAGTCTGTCCAAGCATATTGCGGCACTTGAAAACCAGCTTAAAACCGAAGTATTCGTGCGCCAAGGCAAGCGCCTGACGGGGCTTACGACCATGGGCACAGCACTGATGCCGCATATTGAATCCATTTTTGCTGAAATTCGTACGATTGAAAATCTCAGTCTTGACTTTAATAACCCGAATATTGGGACATTGACAATCGCAACCACGCACACGCAGGCGCGATATGTATTGCCAGAGGTGGTCAAAGAATTCAAAGATCGTTTTCCGAAAGTCAATTTAATCCTCCAACAAGCAGATCCCGAAACCATCGCGCAGATGGTCATTAGAGGACAGGCGGATATTGGGATTGCGACCGAATCCTTATTGCATAACGACTATCTACGTTGCTACCGCTATTACGACTGGACACATCGGGTCATTGTACCAAGCGACCATGAGCTAGCAGGACTGGAATCGATTGATTTACCGACGCTTGCAAGCTATCCAATTGTGACTTATCACGGTGGCTTTACGGGACGCGGCGCTATTGATAAAACATTTAGCGACGCAGGACTTGAGCCTGATATTGTACTGGCAGCGCTTGATGCCGATGTGATTAGCACCTATGTGGGACTGGGTTTAGGCATTGGCATTATCGCTGAAATGGCATTTGAGCCAAGTCATTATCATAATTTAACTGCCATTCCCGTCAATCATTTCGGACGTTTTACCAGTTGGATGGCAGTCCGTGACGATGCAGAAATCCGTCAATACGGACGCGCCTTTATGGATTTATGCCAAAAGCAATTTAGTCAGTAGCTATTAACTTAATCGGTAGCTTTTTAAAAATCAGTGCTTAAGCAATTAATAATAACTTCAAGCATTCTGCCTTAATCATCATTTTTCTGATAAATAAAAACGGCATCGTTCTCAATAGATAGCGATGCCGTTTTTGCTCTTATATAAGCCGTAAATTATTACGATTTGTTATTATCTTGAATGCTGACCTTTATATTCTCTATAACTGCCCCATCATATGAGCTATTGAATCATCAGCCTGCTTTTTATTCCTGATATTTAAAAACTAACTATAAAAACGTCGTTGCAAAGCGACAACATAAAAATAGGTGAATCATGAGCAACACAATCCCATTATCTTTTTTAGACTTAGCACCCGTTCCTGAAGGCAAAACCATCGCTGAAGGCATTGCACAGACGGTCGCTATCGCGCAGCAAGCAGAAAAATCTGGCCTAAATCGCTATTGGATGGCAGAGCATCATAATATGCCAGGCATCGCCAGTGCGGCGACGTCGGTACTGTTATCGCATATCGGGAGCCAAACCAAGCGCATTCGCATCGGGGCTGGTGGGGTGATGCTGCCGAATCATGCGCCGCTGGTCATCGCTGAGCAGTTTGGTACTTTACAGGCACTATATGGCGACCGCGTTGATTTAGGTCTAGGCCGCGCCCCAGGTACAGATGGCGCTACGTTTCAAGCGCTGCGTCGACAAATGCAAGATGCTGATCGTTTTCCACAAGACGTACAAGAATTGATGTACTTCTTAGGTGATGGTACTGACGATAGTCCTGTACAGTCATTCCCAGGGGCAAAATCCAACATCCCTATTTGGATATTAGGATCATCATTATTTGGCGCGACCTTAGCAGCGCATTTAGGACTTCCATACGTCTTTGCCTCTCATTTTGCACCGCAGATGATGGCACAAGCGATTAAGGCATATCGTGAACAATTTAAGCCCTCGGCGCATTTGGATAAGCCTTATGTGATGTTGGCCGCCAACTTGCTACTGGCAGACGATGATGCTACTGCCCATTATCACTTTACCTCGGCACAGCAAAGCTTTGTACGATTGCGTCGCGGTGAACGTGGACAAATGCCAATGCCGACTCATGATATGGACAGCATTTGGAGTCCTGCAGAGAAAATGATGGTAGACAACGCTTTATCGGTGTCATTTGTTGGTTCTGTGGCGACCGTGCAACCAAAGCTTGCGGAATTTATCGCAAAATATCAACCGGATGAGCTGATTGTCACTGCCAACGTTTATGATCAGGCAGCGCGTCTGCGTTCACTTGAACTTACATCAGAGTTAAACTTGTTTACTTTACAATAGACTACCGTCCTTGCATAATTATTGATACACCTTAAGGAGATTATGGTCATGGAACCTTCTGCCTCTATCGGCTCATCAATATTTTTATACATCGCAGCATTTATTGTAGTCTTGATTATTGGCGGTTATTTGACGTATCGTGTTAGCCCTAAACGCAAACATCGCCGCGTGAATAAGCATGATAAAGACAATATGAGATAACGACAATAAATGTTAAAAGTCTTCTTTTCTAGTTCGAAAAGAAGACTTTTTTAATGCCCTATATCCATCCTAATGCGCGCAGTATCGCCGCGCCAATCGCCATTCCAAACATGGCTACCACCGTAGTAAACGCCAAAATATTGGCGGCCAATATATCGTTGCCGCCCATGGCTTTTGCCATCACATAACTGGCAGCAGCGGTTGGTGACGCTACCATCAAAAATAGTACGCCCATATGCACGCCTGATAAACCAAAACTTAATCCAATGGCAATAGCTACAATAGGCGCAATAACAATACGGCCGATACTGGCTTGCATGGATAAGCCGGACGGATGCAACATCGACTTTAAATCAATACTTGCTCCCGCGCAAATCAGCGCCAACGGTAATGCCACCGCTGCCAGTAAATCGCCAGTTGTATGAATGACTCCACTAATAGGTGGCAGTGGCAGGGCTTTATAAGCAAAAGCTGCTACTAACGCAATAATCAATGGATTGGTAAACAGCTTTTTGATAATCATCGTGCTACGACTTAACCACGTGTCGTTCACACTTTTAGACACACGGCTCAGCGTAATGACCGCTAGGATGTTAAACAATATCGTCACCACACCCATATAAACCGCACCAATACTTAATCCCTGCTCCCCATAAGCGTTAGCAACAGTTGCCAGTCCGATAATCGCCATATTGCTGCGGAAGATACCTTGTACGAACACCCCTTGGTCGGCAGGCTTATTGATAAAATACTTAGCATAGACCTCCGCACCTATAAATAAAATAAAGGTCACAACAATACCAGCAATGATCAAGGTCATTTGCTTGGCATAATCGACCTCACTATCAACGACGCTAAAAAATAGCAAACAGGGCAAACAGTAATTAAAAACAAAATTGGATGCCTGATCGATAAATGTTTGACTCGCTTCACCGCGTCTTTGCATAAAAAAACCCAACCCCATCAAAACAAGGTTGGGCAGTACGATGGTAATGGCAAAAATAATAGCTGCGGTCATAGATAAGCTCAGGTTAGCAATGTATCCAAAGCTATATTGTTAAATAAAAAGCAATGGCGAGTAGTTGGTTGAAAATGAGTTAGCTTGAATAAAAGCCATTTTATTATAGAGTATATAACACTGCCATTGCTGATTTGAATACTAATCTGACTTTTTTACCCACTCGCCGTCATCGTTCTTTTTATAACTATTTTCGACAGCGGCCCATGCCGTAGCAAACCAACGTGATTCATCGTCATATTCTTTACTGGCGCTATTAAACGCCGCCATAAAGATTTCTTGCGCGTGCTTAGGTAAGTTGTCTTTTACGGAGTCTGGTAATTCTGAGCGTTTATCGTAAGGCATAATGCTTCTCCTTGTTATTCACTATTATAGTATTTTTAAATTTCCTACTCTTAAAGTAGCAATTTATGAGCCAGCAAACTGTTTTGAAATTGTTAAGCCTTTTTCCATAAAAAAACTCGTAACGATTTCTCGTTACGAGCTTTTCTATAATCATACTTTAAAGTGTAATGCTTTGCTAAGCCGTCATTACGAATTCAATGCCGCCTGTGCTTTCTTCTGTTTTTTAACCGTCATCGCCAATAGTTGGATAGCAGCTGGCGTGACACCACTAATGCGTCCCGCTTGCGCTAAGGTCGCTGGACGGATTTGCGCCAGCTTTTGTACAATCTCATTCGACAATCCTGACACCACACTATAATCAAAATCTATCGGCAAGGCAGTATTTTCTAAACGCTTCATCTGGTCGATGTCTTCTTGCTGACGATCAATGTAGCCCGCATATTTAACAGAAATTTCAATCTGTTCACCGACTTGATTATCGACTTCTGAGCCAGTAATAGCTGCGATATCGGTAAAATGAATCTGCGGACGTTTTAATAAATCATAAGCAGTTGACTCTTTAGACAACACCTCTCCCGTTTGCTCAGTGACTTGCTGACCTAGAGCGTTGGCAGGGGTTGCCCAGATATCTTTGAGTCGTGAGGTTTCAGTAGCAATTGCTTCCATTTTTTCTTGATAGGCTTGCCAGCGCTCATCATCAACCAAACCAAGCTTACGACCGGTTTCGGTTAAGCGTTGATCGGCATTGTCTTCACGCAACAGCAAGCGATACTCAGCGCGGCTGGTAAACATCCGATATGGCTCAGTGGTACCGTGGGTAATCAAGTCATCGACCAGCACGCCAAGATACGCTTCATCGCGGCGCGGCGTCCAGATATCAAATTCACTACTTTCACACGTGACCAATGCAGCGTTGGTACCCGCTAATAAACCTTGCACACCCGCTTCTTCGTAGCCTGTTGTGCCATTGATTTGACCAGCAAAGTACAGGCGATCAATCGATTTTGTCTCTAAAGTTGGCTTTAGGTTTTGCGGATCAAAATAATCATACTCAATTGCATAGCCTGGTCGCGTGATATGGGCGTTTTCAAGCCCTTTCATACTATGAATAAACTCTAGCTGAACATCAAACGGTAAGCTGGTTGAGATACCGTTTGGATATAGCTCATGGGTGGTTAAACCTTCAGGCTCAATAAAAATCTGATGGCTGTCTTTATCAGCAAAGCGGTGAATTTTGTCTTCAATCGATGGACAGTAACGCGGACCTACCCCTTCGATTTTGCCAGAAAACATCGGTGAGCGGTCTAGGTTTTCACGGATAATATCGTGCGTGCGCGCATTGGTATGAGTGATATAGCAATTGACTTGCTCAGGATGCATATCAACATTACCGAGATAGCTCATCACTGGCAAAGGCGTGTCACCCGGTTGTACCGTCATAACACTAAAATCAACACTACGAGCATCGATACGAGCTGGCGTCCCTGTTTTTAGACGACCGACAGGCAGTTTGAGTTCACGTAAGCGATCAGCAAGCCTAATAGACGGCGGATCCCCTGCTCGTCCACCTTTAGAGTTCTCAAGACCAATATGGATAACCCCACCTAGGAAAGTTCCTGAGGTCAAAATAACGGCTTCGGTTTTAAAAACAATGCCTGTCGCCGTCACTACAGCAGTAGCACGACCATTTTCGACCAAAATATCATCAGCAGATTGTTGAAATATATCCAGATTTGGCTGATTTTCTAGCGTATGACGAATCGCCGATTTATATAAAATACGGTCTGCTTGCGCACGTGTGGCTCGTACTGCCGCCCCTTTACGACTGTTTAATACCCGAAACTGGATTCCAGCTTTATCAGTTGCGAGCGCCATAGCGCCGCCAAGAGCATCAATCTCACGCACTAAGTGAGACTTACCAATACCACCGATTGCAGGATTACAACTCATTTGCCCAAGCGTTTCAATATTGTGGGTCAACAGCAAGGTCTTTGCGCCCATACGTGCAGCCGCTAAAGCAGCTTCTGTGCCAGCATGACCGCCGCCGATCACCACCACGTCATAATTTTTTGGGTATTGCATGAATGCCTCACTTGACTCTTAACGCAACCGCGAGCCAGAAACCATGTTCAAATAGCTTGGCTACCAGCAAATAAACGTCAGTCGAATTTAAAAAAGAGATAACGACCCAGATGAGCCGCTAAAGATGGGTTAGATAGCCGATAATTATAACAATTTTTTGCCGTTTAAAAAACGTCATGGTAAAAAATATTCAAATTAATCACCAAGGAACATCGGTAAAAGGTTTGTGAAATTGGCTTACATTTACTTACCAGGACTAAGCGGTACAATCCGATCGGTCTGTCCACTTGCCAGCATGTGATGGCTGCCGTAGCCTTCTGGATTAATCTGCAAATAGGCATTCATTTTACCAATAGCATCACCGTCGTTGGTCGCCAAGATTTGCTCTTTAATCATCTCAACTGGTGGCAAGGGTAAGTTTTTTAGTAGTGCCAAACGCTGATCGTTGTCACCTTTTACCACAACCAATTCAATAAGTTGGCGCGCATCGATGGGCAAGTCAGGCGTATTTTGTGCCAATAATGCCAAATGATAGGCACCAGCAGCATCTTGGTCAGCGACGATACGCTGCTCAATAGCAATATAAGTCGCTTCGGTTGCACCGCCCGCCACGCTAAGCTGATGGATACATTTAAGCGCTGAATTTGGCTCATTGTCCGCCATATCAGTAAGACGAACCGATTCGTTTTTTAAATACTCACGGCGTTTTTCGATAGCCGCTTGGGCCGCTGCTTCTTGCTCGGTGCTTTCTAGATTACGGGTTTGCTGCTCATTTAATTGGCTATTTAATGGGTTGCTCATAAGTGTCTCTTATTATTTAATCTGCGTTTATCTTGAACATTATATGGGGATAAAGCTTATAAAAAACAATAAACTGTCATTCAGCTACTTAAAATTAATCTCGTCTAAAACAGTTATAAAAATCGAAAGCCCTAATCCTACACTTAAAAAAGCCAACAGTAGAAATACAAAAACCCGAGCAGCTCTACGTCTACTCGGGTTTCACTTTTAAAGTCGTCCACTTAGTTATTAGTCGTCTTTAGCAATAGGCAAGACAGCTAACTTTAAACCAATAAATTTATGCTGCTGGGCTATTAGCTTCAACCAAAGGCTTTAGCTCGCCTGACTGATACATTTGTAAAATGATGTCAGAACCGCCCATCAACTCGCCATCAATCCATAACTGTGGGAACGTTGGCCAGTTACCGACCTTTGGTAAGGTTGCGCGAATTTCTGGGTTTTCTAAAATATTTACAAAGGCAAACGGACGACCAATTTGAGTAAGAACCTCAATCGATTTGGCAGAAAAACCACACTGTGGAAACTGCGGCGTGCCCTTCATATAAAGGATCACTTTATTGTCTTTGATTTGATCACGAATCAGCTGTTCAACATCGTTTGTAGCGGTATTTGGGGTTTGCTCACTCATAAAAGCTCCTATTCATTAAATAATCGATAAAACATTAAACCTAGCATGTGGCTGGTACATGGGGCGATTGCGGATATATTGCAAGCCTCGTCAATGGTATTCAGCAAATAATAAAAATTTATAGCGAATAGCAATCAGCAGTTAATAACATCCTGCCTTGTTGATTTACTATTTAGGATTAAATGCTAGTCGTATTAGAGACTAATAATACCACGGCATTGGCCATAATGCCTTCTTGTCGACCAGTAAAGCCCAATTTCTCAGTTGTCGTGGCTTTAATGCTGACATTACTCACATCGGTTTGCAAGTCACTGGCGATATTTTCACGCATAGCCAAATTATATGGTGCCAATTTTGGACGCTCACACATGACGGTAATGTCAGCATTGCCTAAAGTATAACCGGCTGCCTGCACTTTGCCATACACATAACGGAGTAGTACTCGTGAATCTAAACCTGCGTGCGCGGCATCGGTATCTGGGAAATGTTGCCCAATATCACCTAAGGCTAAGGCGCCAAGTAACGCATCGGCAAGCGCATGCAGTACCACATCGCCATCAGAGTGCGCCAGCAAACTATGCGTATGCTCTATCGGCACGCCTGCTAATATCACATATTGCTGCTGCTCGCCCGTATTATGAAACGCATGAACGTCAATACCTTGACCAATTTTTATCATTATGATTCCAAGTAAATTAAGTGTGATGAGAATAACTTAAAAGCTCTCACAAAATTCTCAATGCTGTTTTACTCGCAGTAAGGTCGCATAGCTCGCCACTACTTTCAATTAGCTGCTATAATATGACGCTTATTTTATCACAATACCTAGACCAAAATACTTGATCCAAAAATTCTATTAGCGCTGTTAGGTATTCGCTCCTATTTATTTATAGCGTTATCTTATTTTTGGATATTGTATAAATTGTCGAGCAATTTTATGTCAGTTATGCCAAATACAGCAAGCCATCCTGTCTCAGACTCTTTTGACGCCCATCGCCCTTTGATCCTTTCCGATATTGCCAACCTGAGCGACAAGCATGTCATCGTTGGTATGTCAGGTGGCGTTGACTCTTCCGTATCAGCTGTTTTGTTACAGCAAGCAGGCTTTAAGGTTGAAGGTCTGTTTATGAAGAACTGGGAAGAAGATGACGGCACTGAATACTGTACGGCGATGGACGACCTAGCAGACGCGCAAGCGGTGTGTGACAAAATCGGTATCAAGCTACATACGGCTAACTTTGCCATGGAATATTGGGATCGGGTTTTTGAGCATTTTTTAGCCGAATACAAAGCTGGTCGTACGCCCAATCCAGATATTTTATGCAACAAAGAAATCAAATTTAAAGCATTCTTAGATTATGCGTTGACCCTTGGCGCGGATTATATTGCCACTGGTCACTATACGCGCCGCAGTGTGAATTATATGAATGCTAATGGTGTAGAAGTGGCGCAGCTGTTACGCGGCCTGGATAACAATAAAGACCAAAGTTATTTCCTACATGCCGTTGGCGGTGACAAAATCGCCAAAACATTGTTCCCAATTGGCGAGCTTGAAAAGCCAGTGGTTCGTCAAATCGCTGAAAAACACGACTTAGTGACTGCTAATAAAAAAGATTCGACCGGTATTTGCTTTATCGGTGAGCGCCGTTTTAAAGACTTTTTACAACAATACCTACCAGCACAAAAAGGCGATATCGTCACCGACGACGGTCATGTGATAGGTCAGCATGATGGCTTAATGTATTATACTCTAGGTCAGCGCGGCGGCATCGGTATTGGCGGTGTCAAAGACCGTCCTGAAGAACCATGGTTTGTACTGGCAAAAGACTTAGAAAATAATCGCTTAATCGTTGGTCAAGGTCATGAGCACCCAATGATGCTGAGCAATGAATTACAAGCCTATAAGCTTGACTGGATAGATGGTTTGCCGCCTGCTGATATTTTTAGCCCAGATGGCTTGCGCTGTATGGCTAAATCTCGCTATCGCCAGCCTGATCAAGCTTGTACTGTCTTTGCTAGTAATGACGACGGCTCTGAGGTTCGTGTGGTATTTGATGAGCCACAACGCGCCGTCACGCCTGGTCAATCAGCCGTTTTTTATATCGACGAGGTTTGTTTAGGCGGCGGTGTGATTGCTTCTATCGACGCTCCTTGTGGGATTTAATTTTAGAGAACCTTTAATCTTTACTTAATTCTTAATCACTTTTAATAACTAAATCACTTCCAATCACTATTTGAGGTATTGCTATGACCAACCCTTTATCTGCCCTAACCGCCCTATCCCCAATTGACGGCCGTTACGCGTCAAAAGCTGACAGCTTACGTCCTTATTTATCTGAATTCGGTTTGATTAAAGCCCGCGTTACTGTTGAGGTTCGCTGGTTGCAGTCTTTGGCGGATAATAGTGCCATCGGTGAATTGGCGGCATTTGATGAAGAGACCAATAGCTTTTTAAATAGTATCGTCGATAATTTTAGTGAAGCGGATGCGCAAGCGATTAAAGATATCGAAGCGACTACCAATCATGATGTGAAAGCGGTTGAATACTTTATCAAAGACAAGTTCCGCGGCAATCAGCAATTAGAAGATAGCTTGGAGTTTATTCATTTCGCTTGTACCAGTGAAGATATTAATAACTTATCCTATGCACTGATGCTAAAAGACAGCCGCGAGATTGTGATTGCTAAAATGCAACAAGTAACTGATAGCATCGTTGATTTGGCAATTACTCATGCTGACCAACCAATGCTGTCACGCACGCACGGTCAAACGGCGAGTCCAACCACCCTTGGTAAAGAGATGGCAAACGTCGCTTATCGCCTAGCGCGTCAAATAAAACAAATCGGTCAAGTAGAGCTACTCGGTAAAATCAATGGCGCGGTTGGTAACTATAACGCGCATTTCTCCGCCTACCCAGATGTTGATTGGCAGAGCCATGCCGAAGCCTTTATTGATCATCGTCTAGCGCTAACCTTTAACCCATACACCACGCAGATTGAGCCACACGACTATATTGCTGAGCTGTTTGATGCAGTCAAACGCTTCAATACTATTTTAATCGATTTCAACCGTGATATTTGGCAATATATTAGCTTAGGCTATTTTAAGCAGCGCCTAAAAGATGGTGAAGTAGGCTCTTCTACCATGCCGCATAAAGTCAACCCGATTGATTTTGAAAACTCTGAAGGTAATCTAGGCGTTGCTAATGCCATGCTTGCACATCTGGGCGAAAAGCTACCAATTTCACGAATGCAGCGCGATTTATCAGACTCGACCGTTCTGCGTAATATCGGTGTTGGCTTAGCACAAAGCATGATTGCTTATGATGCTTGCCTAAAAGGCGTCGGTAAGCTTGAATTGAATGCGCAGCGCTTGAACGATGATTTAGATAATGCTCAAGAAGTATTGGCTGAGCCTATTCAAACTGTGATGCGTCGCTACCGTGTTGAAAACCCATACGAGAAACTAAAAGCCTTGACTCGTGGTAATGCCATGACCCGCGAAGCGATGCTGACCTTTGTTGAAAGTGATGAGTTGTCTGCGGTGAGCGACGCTGATAAATCACGCCTACGTGACATGACGCCAGCAACTTATGTGGGAAATGCCGCTGAGCAGGCGCGTACTATTAAAGAGTGGATTGCTAAGATTTAATTGGCTATAAAAAAATAGATATAAATGAGTAGGATGACCTATTCATTTATATCTCAATCAATAACAACCTTACTTCACATACTATGGTTTGTATTAAAAGACATAGTTGACGGGTAAGGTTTTATTTCTTACTCTTTTTATCATCATTCTCATCGTCATCACTGTCGCCCGGTATGATTGCTTTACCGACCGCAACCGTGCCTTTGACCACGCCTTTGGTGGTTTTATAAGCGATTTTTGCCGGTACTGTCACAATCTTATGCACACAAGCTTGCAGCATAAAAACGCTGGCGATAATGACGATAAAGTGTAATTTTTTCATAAATTTCCTAGGGTAAATAAGATATTCCGACGAACATTATTATTCATATAATCATCAGTTAGATGACAATCATAAACTAATACACTCTGTCTATAAAGCCATCATTCATAATATAATCGCGATTCAACCATACGGATTTACCCATGACTTCTATGCCACTTTGTTTACCCGATTCAATGACTCCAGAGCATTTTTTAACAGAATATTGGCAAAAAAAACCACTATTAATTAGACAAGGTTTACCGCAGTTAATTGGAATGTTTGAGCCAGACGATATGCTAGGTTTGGCGCTAGAAGAAGATGCCACCGCGCGCCTACTAAGCCAAGCCGCTGTCAAGCAAGCAGATGAGCCGCAATGGCAGCTTAAAAAAAGTCCATTAACAGAAGCCAATTTTGATAATTTGCCTGAACAATGGACGGTGTTGGTGCAGAATTTAGAACAGTGGTCACCTGAGCTTGGCCAATTATGGCAAGCATTTGACTTTATTCCGCAGTGGCAGCGTGACGATATTATGGTTTCTTATGCGCCAAAAGGTGGCTCAGTCGGAAAGCACTATGATGATTACGATGTTTTCTTAGCGCAAGGTTATGGAAAGCGCCATTGGCAGTTGGGCAAGTTTTGCGATAAAAATACTGAGTTTGTCGCTGATGAGCCTATTCGATTGTTTGACGATATGGGTGAGATTGTCTTTGATGAGATATTGGAGGCAGGCGACGTACTTTACGTACCACCGAAGCTATCACATTTTGGCGTGGCGCAAGATGATTGTCTGACGTTTTCTTTTGGCTGTCGTCGTCCAAATTTGATGCAAATTATCGACAGTATGGCTGATATCGCCACTAATGACAGCGATTTATTTGTCCCTATGCTATTACCGCAAGCGCTACAATCATCGGGTGAGTTAAAAGCGGATAGCATTGAGGCAATTAAAAATCAATTATTACAACTGCTGCAATCTGAGCGCGGTAACCACATCATTCACCAAGCAGTCGCTGAAGTGGTTAGCAAACGTCAATATGATGCACTCGTCCCTGAAGACACGCCGACGACCGATGAGATGATCGCTGCATTGGCAGCTGGTGCGATATTGCAAGCCGATTATAGCAATCGCTTGTTATATACTGAGATAGATAATGACACTGCCTTATATGCCAATGGCCAACGCTTAGATGGTTTGCAGGCAACATCAATAGCGCTACTCGTACGCTTATCTAATGGCGAGCATCTAACGCTTGATGACATGGAAGGGATTGACTCTGATGAAGTGATGGAATGGTTAGAGAACGGCTGGATTTGGCTTAATTATCCTGAAGAATAATAAGCGCTAAATTCTAAGATTAAAAAAAGTGCTCCGCATTTATTAAGACTCAAAATCTCAATAAATAAATACGGAGCGCTTTAAACTTTTCTAACCGTGTAAATTATAGTTAACTATGATTTACACTTTCTTATGCGGCAGCCATTTTCTTATAACGGCTTATGCCAGCGATAATCGTCTCTTCAATGACTCTGTCATCACCGAGCATCATTAGCACAAATAACTGCTCATCGAGTGATTTGGTCTGGGTCATACGGCGCTCAAGCAAGTCCGTACCGCCCATATCAATGACCACAAAATCCGCTTCTTTATTCGGCATGAAGTTACCGATTTTATCGTCCAATAATAGCGATTGAGCGTTACCCAAAGTAATCTGATACAAGCCTTGATGCGCGGATAACGGATTGTTTTGTAATTGTTGCACTTTATAAGCTTCTGATAACGTGGTCAACATTGACAGGCTGGTCCCTGCTCCGACGTCGGTGGCAATACTGACACCGGTATAGCTCAAGGTTTTGGATAAATCGAATAAGCCGCTACCTAAGAATAAATTGGACGTTGGGCAATGAGCGATTTGAGTGCCCGTATCACGCAGTACTTCATACTCTGGCGTTTCAAGGTAGATACCATGCGCCAACGTCGTACGACGTCCCAATAGTCCCAAATCGTGATAAACGTCGAGATAACCCTTATGGTTCGGATAAAGCTCACGAACAAAAGCAATCTCATCAAGGTTTTCAGCCAGATGCGTTTGCAGATACACACTGTCATAGCTGCGATATAATTCACCTGTCATTTGCAACTGCTTTGGCGTTGAAGTAATGGCAAATCTTGGCGTAATCGCGACATGCTGGCGGCCACGATCATGCCATTTATCAATGATGTTTTGCGAATCACGGATGCCCTGCTCGGTCGGCACACACAAATGCTCAGGGGCATTTTGATCCATCAATACGTTTCCGGTAATCATTCGCGTATTAAGACGGGTACTTTCTTCAAAAAATGCCTCAACCGACTCAGGATGACTGGTCGAAAACACCAAAGCGCTAGTGGTTCCGTTAGCAAGTAGCTGATTTAAAAAGAACTTAGACGTATCGTGCGCAACCTTTGGATCACCAAAATTGGCCTCAGTGACGAAGGTATAGTTATTGAGCCAATCAAGCAATTGCTCACCAAACGCGGCAATCATATCTATCTGCGGATAGTGCACATGGGTATCGATGAAGCCTGGCATGATAAGCTTGTGCTGGTAATCATGTACTTGTACGGGCGCTCGGCCATCTGCGTTGCCATACTCTGATATCATGGCTGCACTATGACCATAGTCAACCACCTGACCAGTCGTATCATCGACTACCAGCGCACCGTTCGCGATATACTCAGGATAAACCTTAACGCCTGCAACCACTGGCAGCAAAGTGACGTTTTTATCAACGACCGTAACATTTGGGCGCTCAGCATTTGTTAAATTAGTGGTATCTAAAGTGGCACGCTGCGTTCTTTCCACCAAATTTTCTTCAGTTAAGTAGTGCAGCAGTTGCGCTTGATAAATATGTATAGTCATAATAAATCTCACAATAATGAATAGGTATTTTGATTAAAAACCAATCCCTATTGTCTATTTACCCTAATACGAGCACAAAGTTACTGAACGCAGCCGATAAAACATTATGGCCGACGGAGCTAATAACTAATAGTGTCTTTAGGGTAGACAGAAAAATAGATGATTAAAAAATCTGTCGATTAAGGTTAATGTTCGTTATAAAGCTGCAAAACTTGTGCGGCGATGGAAACCGCAACTGCCATTGGCTCTTTGCCACCCGTGTTAAGACCAATTGGCATGGTTAATTTATCGACTATTTGCTCGCTATAACCGCGCTGAAGCAAACGATCTCTAAAACGTTTGGCTTTGGTTGCTGAGCTGATACAGCCAAGATAAGGCAGTGAAGATGACTCGCTAACGCTATTAGTACCAACATTTGCATTGATTTTTACATAAGCATCTAACGTTGCACGCACCAAATCAAAATCAAGGCTGTGATCATGAGTCATCACTAAAATAAAATACTGAGTGCCTTTTTTTATTGAACCAGCTCTCATACTATTGGCAATAAACGGCTGAATAAAATCAACCGGATCTTCCTCAATATGCGGACGAATATGTGTAGGCAGTTGATAAGTCACTGGTCCATCTACAGTGCTAGCATCTGCCTTCAAATATCGCTTGAACATCTCAGCGCGGCTATCCACCCAATCCACTTGACAAGGCAGTTCAGCAAGCAAGGTCATCAGTGCAGCGGCAACATGGCCTGCGCCAAATACCAATAGCGACATCGGCGGTGTCACATTAAAGCATTCAAACATCACTGTGACACTACCGCCACAGCACTGGGCCAATTTAGCGCCTAATGGATAGTGCTTGGTATAGACTGCATGGCGGCGTACTAATCGGGCTTTTTCAGACTTACCCGCTTTTAATGGTTGAGAACTTCTATCTTCAGTCGTATCAATCTCACCATTAAGCAATTGCCGCGCTGTTATCGTCACATCATGTTCAAGACTACCACCGCCCAAGGTGTCACAGATACCGTCCAGCGTGACAATCATTTTCGATTGTAGCTCGCGAGGCGCCGAACCATTGACGGCAACGACGGTTGCCAAAACGTGCGCGACTCCTTGCTGTTGAAATTGCGCCAGTCCGTCGTACCATTTCTTTGGTGGCATCGATGACGCTAATGAGCTACTCACTATGAGCCGGTCCACGGGCCGTTGAGACGTTGGGGTTTTCTATCGCCTCAGGCTGATCATCAAACAGTTGACCTTCAGACTCTGGTGGGTTCACATCTTTGCCATGAGGCACTTGCTGTGGTAACACCCGATCATCATCAATGCCGCAATCATCGTCAGCTGGCGTTAAGCTCTCTACAGTTTCCGCTTCTGCTTTAGAAGCAATCTCCCACTCTTGACCTTGTAATCGCATTACTGCTTTCAGAACTGCCTCTGGCGTCGCAGGCATGGTCAGCTCTGGATTTTTCTTATAATCACCTAAGCTTGCAATGGCATTATTTATCGCACACCAAACGCTCGCTGCTAGCATAAATGGTGGCTCACCAACGGCTTTAGAATTATAAATGGTCTGCTCTTCATTTTTACGGTCAAACAGTTTGACGCTCCATTGTTTAGGCAAATCATGTGCCGTTGGAATTTTATAATTAGCCGGGCTGTTAGAAGCCAGATTGCCTTTTTTATCCCAAATAAGCTCTTCAGTAGTCAGCCACCCCATCCCTTGAACAAAGGCGCCTTCAATCTGACCGATATCGACAGCAGGGTTAATCGATTGTCCAACATCATGCAAGATATCGCAGCGCAGCACCTTGTACTCACCCGTTAAGGTATCAATCTCAACCTCAGCACAGGCGGCGCCCAAAGCAAAGTAAAAGAAGGGTCGACCCCACGCTTTTGAGCGGTCATAAAATATCTTGGGCGTTTTATAATAACCCGTAGAAGACAAGCTGATACGGTGCTGATAAGCCAGCAAGATAAAATCTGCAAAGGTGAGCACCTCTTTTTCAGCGATATGAACGTGATTGCGCTCAAATTTAATGTCTTCAGCATTTACTTGAAAGTGCTCAGCGGCAAACTCGAGCAAGCGATTTTTAATAGTGATACAGGCATTTTGCGCCGCTTTACCATTCATATCCGTACCCGATGAAGCAGCAGTCGGTGAGGTGTTTGGTACTTTATCAGTACGGGTCGCGGTTGCCTTGACGGTATCTAAATCAACCGCAAATTCATTGGCGACAATTTGGGCAATTTTAATATATAACCCTTGACCCATCTCAGTGCCGCCGTGGTTGACCTGAATCGTCCCATCGGTATAAATAAGCACTAAGGCGCCCGCTTGATTGAGCGTTTGCACGGTAAATGAAATACCGAATTTGACAGGAGTTAAGGCAAGTCCTAGCCGCTTATCACTGCCTTCAGCTTCGGCTTTTTTATTGGCTTCGATGATTTGTTGGCGGCGCTTAGCATAATCGCTATCCTCTGCTAGCCTCTGCATAAGAGTCGCCAAATCAAAATGCTCAATCGGCTGACCATAGTGCGTACTTTGACCGTTTTGATAGAGATTTGACAGACGCACTTGCAACGGATCTTTTCCTAAGGTATAGGCGATATGATCCATCATATATTCAGCCGTCAGCAAACCTTGTGGCCCGCCAAAGCCGCGATAAGCGGTGTTAGATACCGTATGGGTTTTACAACGATGACCTGCTATCTGTGCTGCTGGATAATAGTAAGCATTATCACAGTGGAACATGGCGCGATCGACGATGGCGTCGGACAAATCAGGCGAATAACCACACAGTCCCGATAACTGCATATCGACGCCAAGTACCTTTCCGGCCTCATCGACGCCAACTTCGTAACGGTTGGAAAACTCGTGACGTTTGCCCGTAACCACCATGTCATCTTGACGATCTAAACGCATGCTTACCGGAACATTATGGCGTTTAGCCACAATACCGCACAGACACGCCCAAGCAGCCGCCTGTGTTTCTTTACCACCAAAACCGCCGCCCATGCGGCGCACAATGGTAGTCACAGCGTGAAAAGGTAGGTCCACTACTTCGGCAACTAGCTGCTGCACTTCGCTTGGGTGCTGCGATGAAGTATAAACTTCAAGACCACCATCATCACATGGGACAACGTAAGAAACCTGACCTTCAAGATAAAAGTGCTCTTGACCAAGCATATGAATATGCCCTGCAATGCGCGTTGGTGCTGATTTTAGCTCAGCTTGCGTATCACCGCGCTTCATAAAGTGGCTCGGCCGTACAAACTGCTCCTGCTCAAGCGCTTGATCAATCGTCAATATTGCTGTTAATGGTTCATACTCTACCACCGCATTCAGCACCGCTTTTTTGGCGGCACGATGACTGGTTGCGACAACCGCAAACAAGGTTTGACCCACATATTCTGTGACTTTGTCTACCATTAAGGGATCGCCATCGAACACTGGTCCTATATCAGTTTTGGCTGGCAAGTCTTGAAAAGTAACAATATCGACTACCCCCTCCGCTGCTCTTACCGCACTTAAATCCATGTTTAATACACGTGCATGGGCATGAGTGCTTTTACCAACAGCTAAATGTAGGGTGCTTTGCGGTTTTAACATGTCATCGACGTAGGTGGCCGTTCCCATTACATGACTAATAACACTGTCATGCTTGGCGCCGGTGCCGATTTTATTTTTGGGCGGCCGTACTCGGCGTATACTATAACTGTCAAACAATGAAGAATGATGACTCATGATAGCTCTCTCTTATATCTTTTTTAAATGGCGGTGTTTCTTTTACACACATGAAAGCGTCTGTAGATAGTAAAATATCTGTGTAACGTTAATAAACGTTAAGCGCTCACAGGTTGCCTATCCGCTACTAATTGCTTACCGCATTTAATCATTAATCGCTGCACGACATGCATACGATACTCACGGCTGGCTCTAACGTCAGTCATGGGCGAGACATCCTTCGCTAACATTTGCGCCGCCGCCTCAAAGCTGGCAACCTCAACAGATTGTTTAATAAGCGCTTGCTGACAATTTGTCGCTAATAAAGGAATAGCCGCCATTCCGCCAAGACCGAATTTTGCATTTTCAATCGTCATGCCATCTACTGACAAATCAATTCTTGCTGCCAATAAACAGGCCGAAATATCATCCTCATAACGCTTACTAATTTTATGAATATAGAGATGCTGATGGTCTTGCATTAACGGAATATGCAGAGCGACTATATAACTGCCGGCGCGAAGTTTGGTCTTTTTATAATCCAAAAAGAATGCTTGTAAAGGTATGATTTCATCAATATAAGTCCCTTTATCAACACCACTATTTTCAATAGCCGCGCAATGACGCAAATGAATATGCGCATCTAATGCCAATAAAACTGGCGGCAAATCACCAATCGGTGACGCATTGGCGACATTACCGCCAATCGTTCCCATATTACGAATTTGCGGCGAAGCAATGCGTTCAAATAAATTGGCAAAAATCGGAAAATGTTGCTCAAGGACAGGTAACATTTGCTTATAGCTCATGCTGGCGCCCAGCACTAAAGATTGTGCTGCAGAAGAAGCTACTACCGTTTCTATTTCATTGTTGACTATCGATTTTTCATCAGCTGTTTGTTTTAAATCTTGTAACGACCAAGTTTTGAGCGCATCAATCGCCGACAGTTGTACAATCACTTCATGATCGACCAAGTGCTGGGTCACACTTAAACCCAAATCGGTCCCGCCCGCCCAAATAGTCGCGGTTGGATGCATTGCTAACACGTGATTGAGCTCGTCAATTGACTGCGGAATAAACAGTTTACGTGACTCTTGAGTGAGCGCAGGCGCGATAATATTGCTGGCATTTGCAGAAGCATGATTACTATTTACCATCGCATCCGTGGCTAGTTTTATCGTCAAATCTTTAGCAACTACTTGCTCAGCATTGCGCTGCCTACCAATCTCACTCATCGCTAAACCAGCATCGATAATAGGACGATAACCCGTACAGCGGCACAGGTTTCCAGATATTGATGCGACAATGTCATCGTAGCTAAGCTCGCCAGTCGCCGATCCTTCAGCTACTTGCAGGCGATGGTTTTCATAAGCACTCGCCAACGTCATGACGAATCCAGGCGTACAAAAGCCACACTGCGAGCCATGACAATCTACCATGGCTTGCTGGGCTGGGTGCAATAAGGCACGATCTGGATGATTGGCAGGATTATCCGCGATATAAGCGGCTGTCATTAGATGATGACCATCCATCAACGACAGTAACGTGATACAAGAATTGAGGGTATAAAAAGGAGCTTGAGTAGGTTGGTTCACATCATGAGTAGGTAAGCGCTGCACCATGATAGTACAGGCGCCGCAGTCACCACTACCGCAGCCTTCTTTAGTATCGGTTTGCTTTTCATGGAGGCGTAGGTAATCAAGAACGGTGGTGTTCGGGTTCAGGTCAGTGATTTGTTTGTACTGACCGTTTAAATAAAAACGAATCATAGCAACGCTCGGCTGTCAGAATAAAAGGAAGATAAAATTTTAGTTTTATCTGTAATCGAATAATAAAGTGTTAACAATCAATATTTGCAAAGGTCAGGCGTCTATTACGACACTGCCCTAAGGTAGTATTCAATTATCATGTTAATAAAATTTATACGATGACGATCATCATACCTACATCAATACTGATAGTTATAAGTGTATTGAATAAGCTGACTGCCTATCTGACTACTGACTTGCTCAGGCTTAATCTAATTGCGGTTTGAACTTTATCATTTACCAATCATTTATAAAAATTATTGATAAATTGTAAAGCGATAATAAAGGTTTGGGTATAAGCGAAGCTATCTACCCTATTGGAAAATCGGAGAATATAAGCATGGGTAAAACTCCTTTTTTAGCTTAAAGTACCTCAACGTTCCGTATCGAAGCTGTCTATTAGCATTTAATGAATAAATGCTGACTAAACGGTTAACTCATATTAGCACTAACTTTATTTCATTTACAACTCAAAAAAGCACGTTATTTTGTCTAAAAACTCAAAAACTACCTAAAAATGTGCTCAATCAGCCCGTATTTTGATTTCTTTTAGTTTTAAATAAATAACAGAAACAAAAAAAACGGTCAGCAACCATTCACCAAGTTGATTGGAAAATAGTTACTGACCGTCATTTATACGATGCTAACTTTTTTATTTGAAAATAAAGATATTCATTTAGCCTTTTAGCGATTACTCTGTGCCAAGCTCGAGCAAGCTGGCATTACCACCAATCGCTGTGGTATTAATTGTTCTTACCCGCTCAGTGACAAAGCGATAGAGATAGTCGGGCGTTAGCATCTCTGACATCCCGTCCATATCAGTCACTGCAATGACTTGCGTCAAGATGCCATCGGTCTTCGCAAGCTCTTGACTGATGGCTTGCACTTCGCGTTGGTTACCCGCGACCGCAACTTGCGCCAATCGATCGATGTATAAGAGCGTAATCGTTTGCGAATCATTGGCCACACTTAATACGTCATCACTGATACCAGTATCATGCAATATTTTTGCCGCTTCAATACACATCTCATCCTGACTTGGACAATGCAATATCACCTCGTTACCAGTCAGTAAAGCTGCGACTAGCTGACCAAGTACCGCCATCGCGCGGGCAGTCTCGCCACCAATAATCATGGTTTTGCCGCGAGCAGTCACATACAAATCATTGGACTCACCCGTCGCACCCGTCATACGATGAACGTCATCGAGCATGGGTGCGGCATTTAATAAATGCGTAAACAAACGCTTGGCCTTATTGGCGTCACCAGTCAGCAGGGCCAATTTAGGAATAGCTGCTTGTAGATAAGTTGCCCGCTCTACCGCGCTTAATAACCGCCAAGCTTCACAAACTTGGGCATGATTCTTTTTAAATTCATTCGCCATCTTGCTACTCCTTATGCGATTTGGGTTTGAGTAAGGGTTTCGGTGCTATTGTCTACCGCAGTTTTTGGCTCAGTAATGACTGACTCAGTGCATAGCTGCATCAGACGAGCGACGTAATGCGGCCCGCCAGCCTTTGGACCCGTACCAGACAGACCACAACCACCAAACGGTTGCACGTTGACGACTGCACCGATTTGGTTGCGGTTAATGTAAGTGTTACCAACAAAGGCACGGCGCTCGATATGCTCAGCGATATTTTCAATACGGCTATGGATACCCAAGGTCAAACCAAAACCCGTACCATTAATCGCATCAATAAGCTTATTTAAATCACGCGCTTGATAACGCAGCACGTGCAATATCGGGCCGAAGTGCTCGCCGCCAATCACATCGATACTTTTTACCTCAATCGCTGTTGGTAAGACAAAGGTAGAGTGCTCTTCGCTAACCACCGAGCTTGCGCTCATCGGCGTCTGCGCCAAAATCGTGGCCGTTGGTTCAGCCGCCATACGTTCGATATGGGCTTCAAGACTTTGTTTGGCATCAGCATCAATCACTGGACCGACATCCGTTGCCGCATACAATGGATTTCCGACGACCAATTCTGTCATCGTTCCTTGTAGTAGCTCGATTAAATTGTCCGCCACTTCTTCTTGCACACATAAGATACGGCACGCAGAACAGCGCTGACCTGCCGAACCAAAGGCAGATAATACGGCATCTTTAACGACTTGCTCGGGCAGTGCTGTTGAATCAACGACCATGGCGTTTTGACCACCCGTTTCAGCTATCAACACTGGCAATTCAGCACTGGTTTTGGCATCGCCATTGACTTGCTGATGGAGACTTTGATTGATATGCTGCGCCGTTTGAGTTGAACCGGTAAAAATAACACCCGAAATATTATCAGCAGCGGTTAACGTGCCGCCAACCTCGCCTGCCCCGACGACAAATTGCAAGGCTTCTGCAGGCACGCCGGCTTGATACATCAGCTGCACGGCAAAATGCGCAATCAAGCTGGTTTGCTCAGCAGGTTTGGCGACCACAGTATTTCCTGCGGCAAGGGCTGCCATAATTTGACCGGTATAGATTGCCAAGGGAAAATTCCACGGGCTAATACAAACAAAGGTGCCGCGCGGCATATATACTTGGCGTGATTGCTTGCCTGTCAAGTCGGTAAACTCGTAAACCTTAGCGTCGAGACGTTCTGCTTCGTCGGCATAAAAACGGCAAAAATCAACCGCTTCTTTGATTTCATCAATGCCATCTTGCATGGTTTTACCGGCTTCAATCTGGCAAAGTGCCATCAATTCAGCATAATTTTCTTCATATAAATCCGCCACTTTTCGCAAAATAGCAGCGCGCTTTGCAGCAGGTACCGCTTGCCACGCGTTTTGACCCGCGATGGCAGCATCGATGGCTTTTTGAGCAATGTCAGCATTGGCGTAGGTTACTTCGCCTGCGATAACTTCATGGTTCCAAGGCGCGCGAACGGTTTGCAGCTCAAGTTTTTTAGAAGCGCCATCAACTTCGAATTCCTTAACTGCGTGACCGTTAATAATAGAGGTTGCCGACCACGTTTTATGCAAATGGCTATCGATAGCGGCTTTAAATAGTAGCCACTGCGACTCTACAAAGATATTGGGACCGAAACTGGCTCGGCGCGCGCCATAGATATCTAATGGCAACGGAATATCAGGATTATGCAAGGTAGCATTGGTCAATAACTTATCGTACGGGTGGACCGTCAGCTTATCAATCGGATAAGACTTATCTAATAACTGATGCACAAACGAGCTATTTGCACCATTTTCAAGCAAACGACGTACCAAGTACGGTAGCAAGTCTTTATGAGCGCCAACGGGAGCATAAATACGCACTGGAATTTTGTAAGATTGCAGAATATGGTCATAAAGCGCATCACCCATGCCATGAAGACGCTGGAACTCAAACTCTTTGTGCGCACTCATAGTCATAATTGAGGCAAGCGTATGCGCATTATGAGTAGCAAACTGAGGCCAAATTAAACCACGCAAATGCTCTGATAATAAGAAGCGCGCGCAAGCAAGATAAGCGGTGTCCGTGCCTTCTTTACGTGTCCAAACAGGATATCCTGACAACCCTTTTTGCTGCGCCAGTTTGATTTCAGTATCCCAATACGCGCCTTTTACCAAACGCACTGGAATACGGTCGCCTACCTCAGAGGCCAGACACGCAAGCCACGTCAGAACCGCAATAGCTCGCTTAGAGTAACCTTGTACGACGATACCCAAGCCATCCCAACCGGCGGTTAAATTATCACGGTAAAGAGACTCAAACAGCTTTAAAGAAATCTCAAGACGGTCTGCTTCTTCAGCATCGACACTGATATCGACATTGACCTCACGAGCCGCTTCAATCAATAACAAGCAACGCTGACGCAGTAGTCCCATCACTTGCGCTTCTTGCGTCGCTTCATAACGCGGGTGCAATGCCGATAGCTTAATAGAGACCGACGGCTTTGGCATACCTTCTTTTACCTTGATACTGGCCGTGGCTTTAATCGCATGCAAGTAATCGTTAAAATATTTTTCCGCGTCTTTGTGGGTAATCGCCGCCTCACCTAACATGTCGAATGAATAGGTGTAGCCTTTATTACGATAAGGTTGGCTGTTTTTATTGGCACCCTCAATGGTTTCGCCAAGAACAAACTGATGCCCCATGATGCGCATGGCTTTTTGCATCGCACTACGAATGACCGGCTCGCCCATCTTTTTGGTCATGCGGTCCAAAAACCCGGCAGCGGTAGTATTGCGATCAATACTGACGACGCGGCCTGTCATCATCATGCCCCATGTCGAGGCATTGACCATAAAACCGTTGTCATTTTTGATGTGCTTTTTCCAGTCAGCGACGCTCATTTTATCGTGAATGAGGGCGTCGGCGGTGTAATTGTCTGGCACCCGAATCAAGGCTTCTGCCAAACTCATGAGCAAGATACCTTCTTGGGTATCAAGGCTATATTCAAGTAATAATGAATCAACCATTTTTACGGCTTTGCCATCATTACGCACATGCTCGACCAATTGACGAGTCTGCGCGGCCGCCCCTTCACGCTCTGCATCCGTTGGTTTGGCGAGCGGCAACAATTCCGTCAACCAGCGCTCCTCGTCCACACTATATAAAGGTGAAATACGGGAGAACAGCTCGTTCGACGATTGACTGAGATAAGCGGGCTTTAATATATCGAGCGGATTAAATAAAATCGGCTCTTGCGGGGTAAATTGGTCTACTGGGTTCATAACAACTCCATAACTATCGTTTAAAAACCATAATAAATGGTGCGGTAGGAGCTTTGATTGCTAAAGATATAGCGGCAATTATTGTCAAACATTATTAAAATTTCACCCCTACTATTCTTGATAACAAATATCTTTGAGCTCGAATAGTGGATAAATAATAATTATAGAAATAAGCCAATTAGCAATAAACAAAAGACCAAACAGCGCCATTATAAAACGAGAAAATCCAGCATAGGCTGGAAACGGTCAAGTAGGTCGTTTTAGTGTTAAACGGGCTACGTTAACAATATAAAGGCAACAACAAACAGCTAAGCGGCATTAGTGCCTTCTTCTTGTCAGTAGTGAAAGGAGGTGATGCTCAAAGGCAAGTGACGTTTTATAGAGGTTTAAGTTCATAAAACCTAACATTTATAACATCTGATTTTTATGGAAACTTAAAGCCTAATAAACACTTATCTGTCATCTTATAGAATACTAATTCACTGTAAGAAAAACCTCTACGGCGTTGATTGAGGTGATGCGCTTAACTTCGACATGGTAGCATGAAAAAAATTTTCCAACTAACGAATTTACCTATTTTAACCAAACAAAATACTGTTTAAAAACAAATGGTTATTAACCGCTTGTCAGAAATGACGCTTTAGTTATAAATTTATGTTTACTATGGGAAATGAATTGTTTTTTGAATCAATGACTTGGAATGCTTTGGAATAAATTGAATAGTTTTTAGACATCTATTATGGTTAAAACATAAAAAACCCTTCCTATTATTTAAAATAAGAAGGGTTTAGAAAATCACAACGTCCGTTATTTCAATATGACCTCAACATAGTTTCAACATGACTTTAAGTATAAGTTGCAGGACTATATAAATATAATTTTAGCAAGTAAGACGGCCGTTAGTAACCAAACCGGAATACTCACATCAGAGAATTTACCTGCGACAACTTTAATGGCAGTAAAGGTAATAAAGCCAAGTGCAATACCATCAGCGACAGAATAGCTCAATGGTGTGAACAATAGCACAACCACAACGGGTGCCGCTTCTGTTAAATCCGCCCATTTAACATCCCTTAGCGTCTCCATCATCAGTACAGCGACATAAAAGATAGCGCCTGCTGTTGCATAGCCAGGAATCATACCAGCAAGCGGTGAAAAAAATATGCTAAGTAAAAACAATACGCCGACCGTCACCGCCATCAGACCCGTTCGACCACCTGCTGCAATTCCTGACACACTCTCAATAAAACTGGTGGTTGAGGACGTTCCTAATAACGTTCCTGCAACCGTTGCGCTTGAATCCGCCAACAGCGCCTTTCCCATATTAGGGATTTTACCATCTTTACCAATTAATCCCGCCTGACTGGTCGTCGCAATCAAGGTTCCAGCGGTATCGAATAAATCGACGAATAAAAAGGCAAAGATAACACTGATCATCGCCACATCAAACGCGCCTGCAATATCAAGCTGCATCAGCGTCGGTGCAATCGGTGGCGGTGCCGATATGATACCAGCAAATTGCGTATGGCCAGTGATGAGACTGATAAGGGCAACCAGTAAAATACCTATTGTTACCGCGCCTGGTACTTTTTTGTGAGACAAACCAACAATCACAATAAAGCCCAATGCCGCCATCGCAGGTGAAAACGTGGTCATATCGCCAAGTCCCACCAACGTTGCATCATTGTTGACAATGACGCCTGCCGTTTGTAGTGAGATAAAGGCTAAAAATGCACCGATACCTGCGACCACGCCTTGTTTAATACTGTCTGGAATAGAATTGATAATCAATTCACGAATTTTGAATAAACTTAACAGGATAAAAATACAACCGGACAAAAACACAGCACCAAGCGCAGTTTGCCACGTGTAGCCCATCCCTAAAACTACGCCATAAGTAAAGAAGGCGTTCAATCCCATACCAGGTGCGAGGGCGACTGGTAAGCGGGCATAAATCCCCATAATAAAACACCCGAGCGCTGCGGCAAGACAGGTGGCGACAAACACCGCGCCTTTATCCATACCAGCGTCAGCAAGGACGTTAGGGTTGACAAAAATGATGTATGCCATCGTTAAAAACGTGGTGACACCCGCTAAAATCTCGGTTTTGATCGTGGTGTTTTCACCATTGATTCCAAAATAGCGTTCGATTGCGTTCATAAGAGTCACTTCCAAATTGCGGTAAGTAAATTATCATTATTTAACAGTATTGATAAGTGTCGCTTCCAAATTGCGACGCTCGATGCTGCGTTTAAATCAAACATATAAAAATACACCTAAATTGCGACGATAAATGACGCTTCCAGATTGCGACTGTAAATGACGCTTATACAATAAGGTTAGAGATGATGTTTTTAGTCCTTTAGCCACACGTAATTTGGCAAATGCAGAACCATCATGAAAAATGACAGCAACAAACAATAACATTCTAGTGAAATTCACTTAAAATTTCAATGAACGTGGTACTCTTCTGATTATAAGAGTGCAAATTAGTTGACCATATGGACAATATTATAAAATAGTCGTGCTGTCATTAGTTTTTTTAGAAGAATTGATTTAAGGTATTTTCTAATAGGCCATTAACATATTATTAGTGATATTTGCGTGATTTAGCAGTACACTAGAGGGTTGATATGAAACGCCCATTAAATTGTCTATCATTAACTATCCATGAGTCTCATACATGCCTGAATCCTTAAATATTATTGACCTTATCACTCAAGCCAGTCTATTGGTACAGATTGTGATGGCATTGTTGCTATTGGCTTCGCTACTCAGTTGGGTGATTATTTTTCGTATGAGCGCACGCCTTGGTACGGCCAAAAATTTCGACCAACAGTTTGAAACGTGGTTTTGGTCAGGAGAGGATTTGGCGAAACTTTATCAAGGTGTCCAAGGCTCGCCTGAACGCCAAGGACTTGAGCAGATTTTTTATGTTGGGTTTTCTGAATACCTAAGAATGCATAAAAAACGCCAACCTAAAGATGACATCATCGATGGCGTCGAACGTAAGCTTCGAGTTGGGTTGGGTCGTCAGCAGCAATTATTAGAGTCAGGGCTAACGACGCTGGCAAGTATTGGTTCAGTAGCGCCTTATGTCGGTTTATTTGGTACCGTTTGGGGCATTATGAATGCCTTTTTGGGACTATCGCAAAGCGAGCAAGCAACTTTAGCGACTGTCGCGCCCGGTATTGCTGAAGCATTGATTGCTACCGCTATGGGATTGTTTGCCGCTATCCCTGCGGTATTGGCCTATAACCATTTTACTGCCAAAGCGAGCCGCTTATACGACTCGCGCGCTTTATTTTGCGACGAGATGACAGGCATGCTTCAACGCGAAACTAGCATCGAAAGCTCGCAACCTAGCAGCAAGTCAATCAAAGCACTCAGGTAGCTGGTTTATGAAACAAAGTCCCTATCGCCGTGAGAGAAAAGCGCTAAATGCGGAGATGAACGTTGTTCCTTATATCGACGTGATGCTCGTGCTGCTGGTGATATTTATGGTCACAGCGCCGATGCTCATTACGGGCGTCGATGTTGATTTGCCAAAAGAGCAAACCAATACCATCAGCCAAAGCCAGCTACCTGTGATTGTCTCCTTGACAGATAGCGGCGAGATTTTTATCAGTTATGAGAACAATATCGACCTGCCGATTAGTGAGCCGGAATTGATTGATACCTTAACCAACTTGCAAAATCAAAATACGGATACGGGCACTCAGCCTTTACAAGTGATGATTAATGCCGATAAAAATAATCAATACGGGGCTATCATGACCTTAATGGCAACTCTGCAACAAGCAGGCATCCAAAAGGTAGGACTCTTAACAGGCTCCCCTTTACCCGCGCCTTCCTTATAGTCCACCCTACTTTTAGCTTAACTTAGATTGGCTCAGCTGGTTATAATGAAGACGTTAATTTAATAAATATCGTATTTGAGTATCCCTATTATGCGTAATGCGCCCACCGTGTATGTGCCGACCGAACCTGAAGGTAACGGGCTAACCTTGCCTACGCTTTTAAGCTTGTTGGCACATGGTCTTGTGATTGGCATACTGGTTTATACGTATCAACATATGGAAGTCGAAACTGCTGGTAGTATTGAAACTGTCATGGTTTCTCCTGAACAATTGGCTGAAATGCAAGGACAAATTCTTGCCAATCGAGCAGCAGCGGCCAGTGCCATGCAAGCTGACAGTGCGGCAAGCGGCTCATCAATTAACATGCCAGAAAACAGCTCTGACGGCAGTGTCAGCTATGAAAATCCTAGCGAACCGAATTCTCAGCGTGTACCTGTTTTTACCCGTTCTGATGACTCTGCTAATCCTCACCCAATGTTGATGAGTGAAGAGCAGCACCAGCGCCTGCTTGAGCAAAATCAAGAATATGAGCGCAGTATGGCTGAGTGGGCAGCACAGTTAGATGAATCTGTGCTAGAGGAGCATGATCAAGTTGAACGAGACAGAAGACAACAGCTTATTGAGGAGCAAAAAAGGCTTGGGGATTTTCGCAATAAACAAAATAATCCGCCCAAGATTAAACGCCCGACTGCAAATGATCGAAATATAGAAATCGATACGGGCAGCTCAGGTAGCGCAGGCCAGACGTTTAGCTTAGGAGATGATGGGCAATCGACCCTATCTGGAAATACAGCAACCACCAGTACCGCAAAAGGCAGCAGTCGCTCGGCATCAAGCGGTAGTCGAGGCACCAGTAATAGTGAAATTATCAATTTAATCAAACGTAACTATGAGCCACCGACAGCGGCCAAAGGCTCGACTCAGCGCGCCACGCTAACCATTACGGTCAATACCAGCGGCACCGTCGTTAATGTCTCCGCTTCAGGACCAGATAGTGCCGTTAATGAAGCCGCCAAACAGGCGGTATTAAATACAGGCAGCTTACCAATCGATGCCGATGATCCTAAATATCCCACCTTTACCATTCAGTTTAAGGGCAGCAATTAAAGTTGCCCTTAAACGATATTATTGCTAACTTTACTTTAAGCAGCTTACACCTGCCGTGATATTATCTTACCGTTATCATTGGTTTACCACTATAAAACACTATTAACCCTATCTAGGAGTTCGACTTGGTTATGCGCATTTATAAAAAACTATGCCTCTCTTTACTTGCCAGCACTTCAAGCTTGCTACTTGCTCCTAGCGTCATTGCGGCGCCTGTCGTTCTAGAGTTGGATTATGAGATTCCTGTGCAACAAAACCAAGTGGCTTTTGTGTCCTTTGCTGGTGACTCTACCTTATCGCCGATTATCTTAAATGATTTGAGTAAAACTGAGCTAACAGTTACCAGCCAAAACCTACCGCAGCAGCCGCATAGTAGCAGCGAATTGTCAGGGACACTTCCCGTCTGGCAAAGCATGGGAATTCCTTATCTTGTTATTGGTAGCACGCGCAGTAATCGCGGTAAGGTTGTCACCGATTATGAAGTTATTGAAGTCAAAACCGGACGCGTGATAGAAGGCAAGCAAACTTTGACTGCTGATAATAACAATGAAAGCATGCGTTACGCCGCTCATGTGATTGCGGATAAAGTGTATGAGCTTATCACTGGCATTCCAGGTGATTTCTCAGGGCGCATTGCTTATATCGAGGAAGTTGGCGTTGGAAAAGACAAAGTATCGCGATTAAAAGTCATGGATGCCGATGGCGAAAACGCCAAAATCATTACAGAAGTAGCAGGCTCTATCTTCTCACCTACTTGGTCGCCTGACGGCAATCGCATCGCCTATTCAGTTCAGCGCGATAAATCTTATCCTGTTATCTATATTCAGAACGTAAGCGGCGGCGGAGCAACGGTTTTAACACCTTTCCCTGGCAGCAATCTTAGTCCATCGTTTTCACCAGATGGCAGCAAAATCCTGTTTTCTAGCAGCTTTGAAGGCAGTGCCGATATTTATGAGATAAGCGCTAGTGGCGGTCAGCCTCGACGTATCACCAATTGGCCAAGCAGTGAAGTTCAGCCAAGCTACGCGCCTGATGGCAAATCTTTTGTCTTCGTCAGTGACCGTGCAGGATTTAACAAACCGCGCATCTATCGTTATGAATTTGGCTCAGGACGTACGACTCAGGTATCCAGTAATGGTTATGCGACCAGTCCGCAGTTTAGTAGCGACGGCTCGCAAATTGCTTTTTTAAGTGGTCGCTCAGCTGCCATTATGAATAATAGGGGTGCTATCACTGCCAACTTGGGAAATACAGGTATCGACGAAGCACCGAGCTTTTCACCCAACGGTAAGCGTGTGGTATATGCTTCAAAGCAAGGCGGTAAAGGCGTTCTGACCATTAAGTCTTTGAACGGCGGCGGAGCCTTTGGTAAATCTGGTCAAGGTACTATTCGCTCACCCGTCTGGTCATCTAGCCCTAGATAATTTAGCAATCCTTATTGCGTAAAATAAGGTTAGGCTGTGCTGAATGCTAACAAATAAAAAGCGCTCGATATGTTTTGAACTGACCCCCATAAGTTGGACACAATTGATGGGGATTATTTTATGCATTACGATCTAGACTTTAAGATCAAAGTCATTGCATACTATCGGCAAGGACATACTGGAACTGCCACAGGTGAGCAGTTTGAAGTAAACCCAAGGTTTGTACGTAAATGGGTTAAGCAATATCAAAGCGATGGTATAGACGCGATCAGACCTAAAACCAGTAAAACTAAATACAGTGCTGATTTTAAGTATAAAGTGATAGCTTTGATGTTAGCAGAAGGATTAAGCCACTCTGAAACGGCACTGAAATTTCATATTAGCTCACCTGCTCTTATCAGCCATTGGCATAAAGCTTACAGGCTCTACGGTATGTCTGGACTCACATCCAAATATAAAGGTAGTACCCTTATGAAACCTCCTATCGCAAGCAAACCTGATGATGAAAAGACGCCAACAGAGCTTAAGCGTGAACTGCAATATCTGCGTGCGGAGAATGTCTACCTAAAAAAGCCAGATGAACGGCTTCGGGAAAGGGAACAAGCTGCGATAAAGCAAGGCTCATCGAAGAATTAAGAGAGCAACACCTATTATCTGACTTACTAACCATAGCAAAGCTTGCGCGGAGTAGCTTCTACTATCATAGAGCACAGCTTTGCAATAAAGACAAATATGCTGATTTAAAAAAGCGTCGGTTTAAAGCAGCAGGACCCCATAAACGTTGTCTCACTGATATTACCGAGTTTAAGGTCGGTGATAACAAATTATATTTATCGTCAATACTCGATTGTTATAACAATGAGATTATCAGTTATACGCTCTCAAGAAGGCCAACCTATGATTTGGTCAGCCAAATGCTTGATCATGCGCTAGACAAGACTAAATATAAACGTCATAAGAAACTCATGCTACATTCAGATCAGGGATGGCATTATCAGATGAAGTCGTTTAAACAGACGCTCAAAAAACATCAGATTAAACAGAGTATGAGTCGAAAAGGCAACTGCCTCGATAATGCATTAATGGAAGGCTTCTTCGGTACACTAAAGTGTGAGACTATTTACATTGAAAAGCCGATCTCGATACTACAACCATGAGAGAATTCAGCTTAAACTAAAAGGACTGAGTCCTGTGCAGTACAGAACTCAGTCCTTGATATAAACTTAAACCATCCAAGATTTGGGGGGCAGTTCATTTATCGAGCGCTTTTTATTTTAACAAGAACAGTGAGTTTCTTATTATATTAGCCAGCAACCCTCAAAAGTGATTGGCTAAAAGTATCCATATTAGTATTACTCGTCACTTGGATCGCCAGCTGATGGGTTTGCGTGTCTTAACTGAGCCACATCGTCGGCAGTCACTGTATCTGTATAGTTATTGAGTTCACTATGCACATACTGGGTCACCGCAGCCATTTGCTCATCGTTCATCATACCATGGAACGATGGCATGCCACGAAAACCGTTAATCAAGATATCAATGATGTAGTACTTTGATTGCATCTTACTGTTATTGGCCAGTGGCGGATAATAGCCTGCACCATAAGCACCCTGGCCTTTATGCATGTGACAGCCTGCACAAGAGTCGTGATACAGCTTTTTACCGTCTGTTGTCACAAAAGCATTTGTCCCTTCAAACTTTGCTTCCCATTCAGTAAGACTTGGGTCATTGTCCATATTGGGAAGTAAGCTGTCGTCAACGATATTGGTAGGAGGGGCTGTCAGTTCCTCACGACTCATATAGACGGCGCCCCAAGCTCCCGTGTTTCGACTAGCTTGGTTGTCAGTCTTTATTTCAGCGTCTTGTTGCTGTTTACTAGCCAGCGTCTCTACATCGTCCGAATGTTGACTACAGCCCAAAAGTGCTGCACTGCTCATCGCACCCAATAAAATCACAGTCAGCAGTTTGGGTGTCATGTTTTTCATGACTTTTTTCTTCACGATTGCCTTCTTCACGATTGCATTGTCCATGATAGCCTCTGAATTTTTATAATTATTCATATTAACCCAGCATTTTTGCTTTTTGATGTAGGCGCTTTGCGGCATCCATACCCGATAAAATAGCACCTTCTTGCCATGCTGGAATGTGTGAGCAATGCTCGCCTGCTAATACAATACGGTTATCTATACTGCACAAGGTGTCATAATATTGACGACGGTTCGATTCATTCCAAATACCGTAACAACCGAGTGTCCAAGGGATTCGATGCCAAACAACTGACGTCCCTGCTTTAAACTCTTTTGGGTACTGTGGATGGATATATTTACCATAGGCAAGAGCAACATTGATACGCTCTTGTGGCGTTAGAGTATTAAACTTATATGAAGTTTCGCCAAAACCATACGCGCCTAAGAGCACACCTGTTCCTGTTTTAAACATATGTTCTGAGGGGTAAGAAATCTGCGTAATTGGCATATCGGTATAAGTCACACCACCGTAGATCCACTCATCTTCCTCCCAAAAGCGACGATTAAACTCTAATCCTACTTTAAAAGAAGTCTCATAAGGAATGGCCGCCATGGCTTGTTTCATCGGCTTTGAGACGTTAATATCCATTTGTGTCAGTATCGACAACGGTATATTACACACACACCAGTCAGCACGGACAGTTTTGGTCGCGCCATCTGGACTGTTGCTATCAACATAATTAACTGTAACGCCGCTTTCATCTTGATGAATCTTAGTGACTTTGGCATTAAACTCAATCATGTCGCGGCATTCACGGGTGAATGCATCACCGATTTTTCCCATACCGCCAACAGGCTGAAACATGGTTGGTTGATGGACATAGACATCAAAATTGTTGTAAAGATCGGACCACATACCTGAATTCAACAGCTCATTCATTGGCAAAACTTTTGAAGGTTTTGCATCAGGCATCAAACCGCCACCCGGATATACGCTATAACCTCGATGCGTACTGGTTGCATGACTGGCTCTGTAACGATAGTCCTTATCGAGCACGCCCCAACCCTTTAGGCCTTCGAGTAGTTTTTCTTTATCTTCTGTATTAACCGAACGGTCTAGGCCACCCGCATTAACTGCTTTTGATAATAACTCTGATACGTGTCCTTTGATGTCATCTTTTACATCACCCAATCGCTGGGGAACACCACCAAAATGTTTGGTGCGGTGCAAATAAGCACGGTCATTGGTTTGGATAAATGGCTGCAACTCGACACCGAACTGCTTGCAATAATGAAAGACAGCATAGTGATGACTTGGCAGACGCCACGGTCCACCATTCAAATAATTACCTTCTTCAAAATCGCAGGTGACCTCTTCACCGCCAAGCTCGGTATATCTATCACCGCTATTGATCGTCCAACTGCGACCACCACCTCGATTTTGAAACTCGAGTACCTTGACATTGTAGCCGGCTTTACGCAGCTCATATGCTGCCGTTAGCCCGCCAAGCCCGGCACCAAGAATGACAATACTGGCACCTGGAGGAGCACCTTTTAAATCCATGGTTTCTTTAAAACTCGACTCTGAGGCAAATCCTAAGGTCGTCATTGCCTGATACATCGCGGTTGCACCTGCTGTTTTACCAATCATCGAAAGGAGTTGGCGCCGCGTTGGTGATTGAAGCATGTCTTTCATAATAATATCCTTAAAGTAGACGTTCGCACATAACAGTAAGCACTTGGACTATCCTTATTAACAAACGCTTATTTCATTCATAAGGGTTTGTAACTTTCATCAGCTTGGCTTAACTCTACGCTTATTTGCCAAACTGTCCGCCCTACCGTCCTGCCGTTAATCCTTGTCTGGTAATAAATGTCTAAAACGCTGTTATAAGATTAATAATTTACTGTTCGATTGAAGCTGTTGCTATTCTATTTTGGCGTTAATGATTTCAATTAAAACCATTAAACTACAACCACTGCAATAGATGCACTTCAATTAACGGCGGCGTCTAGACCGTATAATGGCTCGTATAATAAATACAATGATCAAAATTGCGACGATAATACCGACAATCGCTAGTAAACCTGCGTACTTAATCAAAAAAGGTTTTTCTACCTTTGTTGCGGCGATGCGATCGACATCAGCGGCACTTACCTCACTGTTGGCATGACCACCAAAACTGGTACGAACGTAGTTAGTAATACCAGCAATCTGCTCGCTGCTTAGCTCTTCTGAGAATCCTGGCATGATAGGCGACGTGTTGGTCGCGCTCTCTACACCATGAAGAATCATATTGACAAGAGCGTCAGGCTTTTCACGGCGAATGCTGCTAAGACCAACGATAGGCGCATAGCGCGCGTCAGGCTGACCGTAACCATCGACACCGTGACAGCTACCACAAACTGCCAAATATAGTGATTTTGGCGAATTGCTACCGTTACTAACTTGCGCTTTTGCTTGAGCTAAGTAATCTTTTTGCGCAAGCAAATCATGCGTGATAGAGTCGTTTACTGGCGTTGGCAAGCGTGCTACATCAACGGCTTTGACTTTATCTTCTGTTTGGATAGCAGGAACCGCTTTTAGGTAAGAAGCAATAGCACTCAGGTCTTCATTTGTTAGATAACGCAAACTGTGCGCAACCGCTTCCCCCATGGGACCGCCTGCATAAGCGCGCTGATCAAGCTCACCGGTACGTAGAAAAGTAACAATATCTTGTTCACTCCAACTCCCAATACCGCTTGACTCATCAGGTGTGATGTTCGGAGAGTTCCAATTACCAAGCGGCGCACCTGATAGATACTTTTCTTTATCGAAACCCATAGTAGCGTTGCGCGGGGTATGGCAAGTGCCACAATGCTCTAAATTGTTAACCAGGTACTCACCGCGTTTTTGTTTCTCATTAAGACCATCGCGCTTTTCAGTAGACGGTACGTTAAGAAGATTCCAACCGATCATTAAGCTACGGATGTTAAAAGGAAAAGGTAACTTGGTTTTATTCTTGGGCGCTTCATCAACGGGCGGAACGGTTTGTAAATAAGCGAACAGCGCACTGATATCCTCTTCTGTCATACCGCTATAAGAAGGATATGGCATAGCAGGATAAAGCATATGGTCTGGTGCGCGACCTTTTTGTAGCGCGTTTTTTAAATCCGCTTCGGTATATTTACCGATACCGTAACGTTTGGAGGGGGTGATATTGGTTGAATAGATTTCTCCCATAGGAGTTCCAACCGCTGTGCCGCCGCTGTAGTCCTCACCATGACAAGCCATACAGTCAGCTGCGCGTGCAATATAAGCGCCGCGGTTGACGAGCTCGCTATTGGCTGGGCTTACATTAGGTAAGCTAGCATTGGGTAAGTTGGCATTAGGAAGGTTAGCACCTTCAGCCATCACGGCGCTGGAGGTAATACCAATGACAAGCATCGATAACATCACAGAAAGTGGCTTCATAATATCCTCATATAGCTGGCACCTAGGGTGTTGTAATTATTATTAGGACGCATGATTAGGATAAAACATTTGACATTGAGTAAAGGTCTTAATGATAAATTTTAGTACTTAAAATTTAATACTTAAAATATCGATACTCAACGGATAATCCATTACATGATTTAGCAAATCGTCCAGTAAAATGCTTAATAAAGTGACGTGATAAAAACACCTTCGTAGAGATAGTTTCTAAAGAATGTCTGCTCACCCCACTAATGTAAAACTATTTCACGTCTATTACTTAAATAGTAACGCATTCACTGCATCTTTTTACAAAAGTTAAAAAACATCTGATAGGGTCCCAATTTATATTCTATCAATATATTTTTTCATATTATAATTCTAGTCGGTATAATAAATCCCTTATAAAACAACCACTAATCGTATCTAAACCTTAATGCTATTGATGAATAAATCATAGTTAAGGTGTGAGATATATTAAAAATTGACTTGACTACTTGTTAAGAGAAGCTGCACATGTACATAATAGATACATAGTAGCGATTTGAGATTGGCTATGCGTTTGGCAATATTTTATATTACTAACAAATACTCTTTCACCTCATCCCCTATTTTGCTTACTAGTAAGTGCTATTTTAATATCGCTCACTATTTTAATATCGCTCACTATTTTAACGTTGCTAATAACTTCCTGAGAGTTCCTTATGAAATTTTATGCCCTTCTATTTACGTTTGCAGCAGCGATACCATTGACAGGATGCCAATCCTTTCAGTTTGTCGACAGTCCCATTCCTGTCAAAAACCTCCCTTCCAAAACTGTCCTTGTTGAAAACGCTTCTACTGCGTCCATACCTGCTATCATTATTCCTACTCAAACCGTTTCAACATCAAATAATACTCAATAGCATAAAAAAAGCAGATACCATTTTGATATCTGCTTTTTTTATTTTAAAAATCCCTGTTTAATGCTGGCTTATTTTAATCCTTTGCCGCAGCCAGTTGCTATTTTGGCTGATGCTTAATGATGGTCTTAGCCAAATGGTCGCCAAACCAAATGGCGGTATCGATATCCCCTTCGCCGGGCGTCACTTCAGGTGGCCCATCTAGCGACTGTGTCATCAAACCCAAAAAGCTTGAAAGACGATTTAAGTCATGCGCTTCATGCCCCGTTGGCATCAGTGGCAAACCAATCCAATTCATCCCATGCTGCATAGCATACAAGCAAATCTGCTGCAAAACGGCAAGCTTATCACCGCTCAGCCCCCCTGAATTGGCAAACCCCGCTGCCCACTTGCCTTCCCATTTACGGTGATACCAACGCTTAGAAGTCTCCTCCATAAACGTTTTAAAGCCTGCCGTTACGCTGCCCATATAAACGGCGCTACCAAACACCAATAAGTCCGCTTGATCTACAAACTCCCAATCAACATCATGAACATCAACAGCTTTGACTTGTGCTGTCGGTAATTGTTGACGCGCGCCTGTCGCGACTGCTTCGGCAACGCGCTTGGTATGTCCATAATTACTATGATAGATGACCGCTATCGATACGTTAGAAGGGTTTTCTGTAGAAACTAAGGAAGGCGTTATAGGTGTAGTCATACGAACTCTAGTAAGGGATTGGTTAAGTAGTATTAATTTTTAAAATGATGAATACTTTATACTAAAAATATGTGAATTAGTGTCTACGCATGCGAGCTGACTTAAATATAAGGCGGTAGACACGATTATATAAGACAGTAAGCACAGTAGATAATGGATATGAGGCAAACTTATATAAATACAACCTTGGATAAACAGGTATATTTAGCAAAACTTAATTTATCAGGTGTATAGAGGGAGCTATTTTTAATAAACTCTTTAGCACTTTATGTGGTTCTCGACTGACTGAAATAGTCGCTGTTATGCAAAATAAATATCAATAAAAACAAATGCACATAGCAAAGAAAGATAACTGTTCCGTAGGTTACCCGCTCTATAGCGTATTTCAACCGATGCTCTTATTCCGTATTTGAATATATTAATTCCCCCTCTTCTTGTAGTCATCCTACAAAACGGGTTTATCATATAATCCTTATTCAATCTTACCTAGATAAATACTTTAGATATTCCAAATACCTATTTTAATCAAAGATATAAATAATTAACTCTGACATATTATATCAGAGAAGGAAGTGATTATTTTGGCTACTACAACAATTAGAGTTCAACCCGTAAACGATAGCCGCGATCCTATCCCTAGAGATACGCTTGCTTTAAATGACCCGCAAACGTTACTGATAGCAGCTGGCGCAATTGTTGGTTTTGTTATGTTGGTCTATCTGTCTATTACCCAGACGATCGCCCAGCCACTACTTTTCGGTATCGGCCTATTGCTAGGTTATACCCTGTTTCATGCGCGCTTTGGTTTTACCTCTGCATTCAGACGTTTGATGTCGGTCGGTAACGGACAAGCCATGCGCGCTCATATGCTGATGTTAGCAGTGGCGGTCACTTTGTTTGCGCCCATTTTGGCTTACGGTACGACAATTTTTGGTGGACCGGCCGCAGGTTACGTCTCACCCGTTGGGGTTAGCCTACTGGTCGGGGCGTTTGTATTCGGTATAGGCATGCAGCTTGGCGGCGGCTGTGCTTCTGGTACGCTTTATGCAGTGGGCGGCGGACGTTCGGTGATGTTTATCACCTTTATTTTCTTCATCATTGGCGCGACCATTGGTGCTTATCATTTGCCGTTTTGGACAGAAGAGATGCCCTCCTTTGCGCCCTTTTCTTTAGCGACCTCGACTGGTCTTGGTTATAGCGGCGCTTGGATGGTGTCTTTGTTACTGTTTGCTCTGATTGCCTGGGTCACGCTCATCGTTGAGAAAAAAACCAAAGCACCTAGAATGGCCCCTATTCCCACTGAAAAAGGTTGGAAACGTATTTTTCGTGGTTCTTGGCCACTATTTGCCGCAGCGATTGTTTTGGCGATACTCAACGCTTTGACATTGCTCACGCGTGGCCAGCCATGGGGTATCACTTCTGCCTTCACGTTATGGGGCTCTAAAATCGCTAGCACTTTTGGCGTTGATGTCGCTAGTTGGGGCTACTGGCAAGGAACAAATGCGGCCGCGCTAAATGCTTCTATACTCGCTGATTCGACCACGGTAATGAACATCGGCATTATCATCGGTGCTTTTATTGCCTCTGCAGCGGGCGGTCTATTCAAATTCACCCAGATTACTGTAGGCAATTTTGCCGCTTCGGTGATTGGCGGGTTAATGATGGGCTATGGCGCACGTTTGGCATTTGGCTGTAACATCGGCGCTTATTTTGGCGGTATTGCTTCATTTAGTGCGCATGGTTATATTTGGGGTATCATGGCGATGGCGGGGACTTTTTTAGCCTTGTACCTGCGACCTTTATTCGGACTGTCTGTGCCAAAGTCGAATGACTCTGTCTGTTAACATCCTTCCCTATTCTCAGTCCAAGTAACCTCAACCTAAATGAAGCTAGGGTTTAAGGATAAATGGTCAATAAATAAAAAAATAGCAGGCTAGAGATAAGTCTGCTATTTTTATTGCACCATCAATACAATAAATGATGAATTTCTTCGATTAACCGTCCTTGCCTCTGTTTGCTTATGTCAAGAAATAGCAAGGCTGCGCGTAATAATCAATGCCATACGCCCTGTTGCCGGCTGCCCAAGGTGCGTTTGACGCCGATAAGAATAATAATGCGAGTCAGCGTAGCTACAGGGAATCTCGGACTGATTATTGGCTTTAATACCCACTGCACCTAATTGGTCAGCCGCAAGCTTGTGTAAATTCAGCTTAACTTTATCCGCTTCAGACGCTAAAACATAACGTTCCTCAAAGCTCTCAAGATGCTGTGATGACAAAGTTTGATTATCTATACAGCCTGCCAGCAGCTTATCTCGAACTTGGCGACCAACTTCATAGTTTTCTTGGCTGATACAAACACCAATCCAAGCCGTCATTTTCTCATCAGTGCTAAAACGTTTAGCAGTCGCTTGAATGACACCGCACGCCAGCCCTTGCCAGCCTGCATGGATGGCAGCGATTTGTCCCGTTGCTGGCTGATATAAAACTATCGGCACACAATCGGCGGTCATAATTGCAAGTCCAACTCGTGCTTGCTGACTGACCATAGCATCAGCATCTAACGGACGCATCGTCAGTAACGTGGAATCGACATCATAAATTTGCTGACCATGAACTTGATTGACCCAGTGCAAACTATTAATAGGCTGGCGCTGTTTTGCTGTTAATTGCTCATTGATAGCCGTTAATAGACACATGCGATTGTTTAAGACTCTTTTAGCATTGTCATTGACATGCAAGCCTAAATTCAACGCACCGTAATTTGCCTGATTATCTACCTCGTTAGCCGCTTCACTATTATCGCGACTAAAAGCTGCCGTTTGAAAAACTGTCACCTCATTAAGCTGAGCAACTAAGGTGACAGGCAGATTGTTTGTTATGTTAGGCATGGTCGATTTACCATTTTTGTTATTTTTATCATTACAATCAGAGCATGACTGCCAATTCGCATCTTTAAACAAATACCAGTAATGAGCATTGCTTATCAACCATTATTCTTCGTCATAGCCATCGCTTAACACTGCCATCAATTGCTGCATGTCTTCAGGGATTGGCGTGGTGACTTCAATATCTTCGCCAGTCGTTGGATGAACGAAACCTAAAGTATAAGCGTGGAGAGCTTGACGCGGGAAATTATTAATCGCTTGACGCTGCGCTTCTGTCAAGCCAGCTCGCAATTGACGACGCCCACCGTAGACGCGGTCACCGACTATCGGATAGGTAATATGGCTTAGATGCACACGAATCTGGTGGGTGCGCCCCGTTTCAAGACCGACATCTAATAGGCAATAGTTATCGTTCAGCGGCGTTACATTCAATAAATGCGTAACCGCTTCACGCCCTGCCGTCATCACCGTCATTTTGGTACGTTGATTGCGATGGCGACCAATCGGCGCATCAATACGGCGATGACGCAATAAACTTGCCGCATCCCCTGCGACCACACATTGGTAATGACGATAGACAGATTTGTCTTTTAACTGCTCCATCAAAGCCATTTGCGCGGGCTTGGTTTTACCAATTAGCAGCAGTCCCGAGGTATCTTTATCAATACGATGTACCAGTCCTGCACGCGGCAGATGGTGCTGCTGCGGATAATGATAAAGGAGCGCATTGACCAAGGTACCGGTCTGATTGCCAGCGCCCGGATGGACAACCATACCAACAGGTTTGTTAATCACTAAGACATCATCATCTTCATAGACGACTTCGATATCGATATTTTCTGGCTGATCTTCGCTATGCTGCTGCAGTGTCGTCGATAACTGTAAAACGTCCCCTGCTTTGACACGGATTTTCGGTTTTTGCACACTACCGTTGTAAAGTAAGCTGCCGTCAGTGATCCAACTTTGAAGCTGGGCACGCGAAAAATCAGTAAAAACTTTTGATGCCAATTTATCAATACGTAAACCAGCTTCGTCTTCTATTACCGTATGCGTGACATCAATAATGACCGGAACCGCTTGCCCAGCAACTACGACTGAATCCTCACTGTCTTCGTCTTCGTCTTCATCTTCATCGTCGACAATATCGTCATCCACCAATTCCTCTAGCTCGTCATCATTGGACGTATCGTGCATTTGCTCATCAAGCGCGCTTTGATTGTCGTCAGGCGTGTTATCGTCACTTAACACCTGATTGTTATTTAATACAGTGTTGTTTAATACATTGTCATTTACTAACTCATTTGGCATCGGCAACTCTTCTGTTGACATATCGGTATCTAACGGTTGTTTCTTAGGGAAATTGGTCGTCATAGCATCATTATTCATAGCGGATTGATATAGGGCAAAGCCCCTTACCCTATTTGGTAAGCTGACTTCATAAGAAAGCAGACTGGTGCTTGCTGACCCTCACAAATAAGTGAGGCCAAAAAAAGCGGCAGTCATATCGTCATAGTGTAACATGCCAAGCAGCCAAGCCCTACAGAAGCTACGCGTTAACTACGATTTTATCGCAATCCGGTCATGGAGAGTGATAAAAAGTTATTAAGATGAAGCAACTATACGACAGACATTATTTGATAGATTAACTGTCTAAAATATGACATGGCTGTAATTTACTGTATATTTAACCCTGAGAGCCATATTCGATATCGCTCGCAAAGACGCCTCATGCTAAACTACGAGCGAAACAA
>NZ_DKGQ01000020.1:141072-148049 GCF_002453355.1 Psychrobacter sp. UBA6766
AATACATAAAGCATTAGCCCTTTAACTACAAAATAGATAACGAAAAAATAGACGAAGCAGGCGTTATTCTATAAAGTAAGCGTTGTTTTGCTGTATGCTATGGCACTGATTTTTTAAAATAAGAACTTTTAAAATAATTTATTTTATTAATATGAGCAAAACGGCATTCGATAAAAACGATGTTAATAATGAGTGTGTTTATTGCTAGCGCTTACTTAGTAGCAGACCGTTAATGGATGCCGCAAGCATCGTTTTTTATTATTACCCTTATTACCCTTTTATAATTTAGCCTAATAGCGTTGCTGCTATTACGCGTCTTGTGTCGGAGAAGAAGTATGCAAGCTGTTGGCAATACGTTTATCAAACTGTCCTCAATCACCTTACTGGCGTTAAGCGTCAACTTGGTGGGTTGTCAAACGTTTAAAAACCTAACCGGCGGTAAAGACGTGGATGCGGTTGCCACTGCTGAGAAGTCTGAGCAAGGTTATTATAACGACGCCATCGCTCAGATTGATAAAGGTCGCTACACCCAAGCTATCGAAGATTTAACCAATCTACGAACCTTCTACCCGACTGGACAATATGCCGAACAAGCGTTGCTTGATGTGATGTACGCTCAGTATGAAAGCGGCAAATATGAAATGGCGGCTGCCAGTGCTGAGCAATTTATCAACCTGTATCCTTCTAATCCGCAAGTCAGCTATGCTTATTACGTGCGCGGCGTGGCCAATATGCAGGGTTCGTCTGAAGGTTTAAAATTGTTTAAGCTGAATCAAGCTGAGCGTGATACTGCATATTTGCGTATTGCCTTTGCCAACTTCCAAGAGCTTATTAATAAATATCCTAACAGCCCTTACGCGCCTGATGCTGCTCAGCGTATGACCTTTATTTATAATCAATTTGCCGAAAGCGAGATGAGCGCTGCCAATTGGTATATCGAACGCGAAGCCTATGTGGCTGCGGTGAATCGTGCCAAGTGGGTCTTCCAATATTATCCATTAAGTGAATCTGTGCCTGAAGCTATCGCCGTTCTCGCTTACAGTCATGAAAAACTGGGTCTAAACGATTTGGCAAAAGAGTATAAAACGCTATTGCAAATCAACTATCCAAACATGCTAACCAATGATGGTCGCGTTAAACTAAACACCAAACGTGAAAGTACTTGGCTCAATAAAGTGACGTTTGGTAAACTTGGACGCTCTGGCATTTCAGACAGCTCGGTTTCTACAGGCGATTATAATGGCGCTACCAAAACTCAGGTCATCCGTAACGCCAACCAACTAAGATTGCCAAGCGACAATGCGGCAGCGGCTAATGCAGCGCAAGGTACTTCGCCAAGACGTGCTACTGGTGTTAATACTAACAACGCTAATGGTATCAATATTGGTTTGGGTTTGCCTGAAGCATCGACGGAGCGCGTCACTAGCCAATCAAGCACCAGCTCGACGGCGAGAGAAGCTGAAGTAGATCCGCAAAATATCAATCCAACTCGCCGCACTACCTTACCGAATCAAGGTGTTTCTATCACGCCGTCAAATGCGAACGTCGATAACAACGATATGGACGATGAATAATTACTTGATGAATATCTGTTTAAGGGTGCTTTAGGTTTAAAAGTCTTTTAAAACTCTCCTTAAGTAGCCAGATTTAAATATAAAAATAAGGTCAGCGATACCGTTGGCCTTATTTTTTCTGTTTTTGTTTCTTTCATTTTTTACCTTCTAGCAGTTCCTCTTGCTATTTCAAGCTGACTGCCTAGCCCAAGATTGTTTAACTCAAAATATTGACCTATGGTAAACTGTTTTTTGCATGAGCATCCCAAATCATATTCTCGATCAATTAAATAGCCAAGCTGACTTAATCAGTATCATTGGGCGTCATACCACGCTCAAACGTGCTGGAAGTGAGTTTAAAGGCTGCTGTCCGTTCCACGGCGAAAAGTCGCCGTCTTTTTATGTCAATCCGCAAAAAAACATCTACCACTGCTTTGGCTGTAGCGTTGGCGGCAATGCCATCAGTTTTTTGCGGGATTATGAAAATTTGTCCTTTATCGAAGCAGTTAATGAGCTGTCAAAACAGACGGGCATCGAAGTACCTAAAGAAGAGCAGCAAAACGTTAGTTATCAGCGTGCTAAAGCCAAACCAAAAGCTCAGGCAAAATCCGCTATTAAGCCAGCACAATCAACAACGTGGTCAGATGAAACGGCAGCGCGCCCGCCATTGACTAATAACCAGCCAGTAATCGATAATCAGTCATCATTAAACGCTTCAGCTGATTACACGCAATCGCCTGTTTATAGCGACCATAATCGTTATGAAAATTACCCTCCATTGGAGGCTTACGATTCGGTTCCTGATACAATCGATGGCTACGATGCTCATTATCAAGGCGATGCCAACTATCAAGACGGTAATAGCTATCCGCCTGCATGGTTGCCAGAGGATGATAACACTACTGCCATCTACGATGATAGCGCCTCTGATAAAGATGGCAATCTGTATGAGCTATTGGAGCAAATCCAGCAATTTTATCAGCACAACCTTACGCTCCATCCGCATGCTAAGCATTATTTTTTATCGCGTGGTATCACAGAAGATACCTTTGCAACTTTTGGTCTCGGCTATGCACCTTTTGGTTGGCAGCATCTTGAGCATCAATTTCCGCAGGATATTGAAGGGCTTAAAGCGCTAGGTTTGGTTCGCCAATCAGAATCAGGGCGTGATTATGACTTGCTCCGTGACCGGGTCATTTTTCCCATTCGAGACAATCAAGGTCGTACCATTGGCTTTGGCGGCCGTGCGCTCGATGACGACGTAAAACCCAAATATATCAACTCCTCTGATTCTCCCGTTTTCCATAAGCAGCATGTGCTATATGGCTATTATGAATCGCGCCAGCAGCGCGCTAATAACTGGCTGGTGGTCGAAGGTTATATGGATGTCATTGCCCTGTATCAAGCGGGGATTTATGGCGCGGTTGCGTCTATGGGAACAGCGATTAACGAGAGTCAAATCTCACGGCTTTTAACGCTCAACCCTACTTTAACTCTAAGCTTCGATGGTGATAGTGCCGGACAAAAGGCGGCTTGGCGCACGCTTGAAGTTGCCCTACCGGTGCTTGGTGATGATAAAGAGCTGCGGTTTTTAACCTTACCGAATAATCATGACCCTGATACTTTTATTAAAAGTCAGGGTAGCGACGCCATGCGTGAGCAAATCGCTGCCGCTATGCCGCTATCACAGTATATTTTTGCTTATTTAAGTGAGCGCCATGATTTAACCGTGGTCGAGGGTAAAGCCAAGCTGATGTCGCAAGTGCGAGCATTGACTACTGCCTTACCTAAAGGCAGCAGTTTTCGCTATTTGTTAAACAATGATATTTATCAAAAGCTGGGCGGCAAACGCAACCAAAATAAAGAAGCCAAAGACGCGCTGCTAGACTTTGATGGTGATATGACCATCAGTCAGCAATTGCAGCTGTGTTTCTTATTTCAGCCGCGCGCATTGATTGAGGACCCTATCGAGTCTATTTGGCATCAAGCAGGTATCACTAATTTACAATTGCCGGCTCATATTAGAAAAAAAGCCTCTGCCGATATACTTCGTCCGCTGGCGTGGGAAGATTTACAAGATAATGCTTTGCTCGATATTGTCAATACCATCAAACGCTGTCTTAATTATCTACCAAAAGATGCCAATGCAGCGGCACATTTTATTTTATCGAATGTCAAACCAACATCCCAAGAAACGCTTAGCCGCGATTGGGGCCCTTTTTATAAAGCCCTGACCACGCGCAATATCTTAAGCCTTGAGGGTTTGGTTGAAGAATTGGTCAGCCAGTTAATTGAACGTCATATGAAGAAAAAAATTCAAGATTTGATTAAAAATCCCGACAATATAAAACTGGCGATTGTACGAAAACAATCCCAATTATTAAATGACTGGCTTCGCGAACAGCACGCAGAACGCTCTGCACAAATGGCCACCGTTAAGTCTTAACTTTTAGATTGAATTTATTTATAGCCAGCAACCCTTTAAAAGTATTGCGGTTGCCCCCACTATTAATGATTATGCCCAGTCGCATATAACAGTCCTGAATCAGGCTATTGATAAAAAATGATAAAGACGCAACGAATAAAAAACCGTCAGCAAAATGGGGAATAATTGCGAGCGAACACCACTACCTCGTGCTTGATTGTAGTGGTCTGTGTTAAACTGTGTCGCTGAATATTTGTAGCCCGACTTAATGGATGACGCTACAGCAAGATATACCCGCATCATTAAACACAGTTTTTGGTAAAAGCGCCGTTTTAGGTATCAACTTTTAAGTAGCAATTTAAAACATCAATTTTGAATTGCTTTGCATTTTGAACCACTGTTTTTAGGTAACACTATCTTTTTAGATAGGATTACTTGTTTAGAGAGTATTATTTTTTAAGTAGCACTTTTTTAGATAGTATGATTTTGTTTAAATAGTATGATTTTGAAATCTTTTGAGCGCTATTAATTTTTAGCGGTTTTTTAGTATTGTAATTGTCGTATTTTGAGCCTTTATTCATATCCACTCATTTTTGTTATTATTGACAACCTTTACGCCATATTTTGATGAATCGATTGATTATATCAACGCACCCCGTAAGCGTTAGCGAGTCACAATATAAAAATGTCCGATACAAGCAAGCGAGTATTTATGAACGATAAGTCAGTTTCTAAGTCCACCTCTCAACTGGCCACCTTAATCCAAATGGGTAAAGAGCAAGGGTATTTGACCTATGCCGAGGTAAATGACCAACTGCCCGACTCTATTACTGAAAGTGATCAGATTGAAGATATCGTGCAAATGCTAACGGACGTTGGCATTAAAATTTTTGAATCTGCGCCTGACGCCGATGACATCTTGATGAACGATGATGCAAGCGACGATGACATGGCAGCCGACGAGGCAGCAGCAGTATTGGCTTCGGTCGAGACTGAGCCTGGTCGTACCACTGACCCTGTGCGTATGTATATGCGCGAGATGGGAACGGTTGATCTCTTGACCCGTGAAGGCGAGATTGCCATTGCCAAACGTATCGAAGAAGGTATTCGCGACGTGCAGCATGCCATGGCTTATTGGCCAGGGACGGTACAGTTTGTCCTTGATGAGTATGAAAAAGTTCAAGACGGCGAGAAAAAACTGTCTGACGTGATCACAGGTTTTTTAGATCCTGAAACCGAAGAAGATAAAATTGCGGCGCAAGAAGCAAAAGATGCTGCAAAAGAAGAGCGCGAGCGCATCAAAGAAGAAAAAGAAAATCCGCCTGTCATCAAAACAAAAGCCAATGCCAAATTGGCGCTTGACGATGATGATGAAGACGAAGAAGAGGTTGAAGAAGAAGCCGAAGAAGAAACCAGCGGTATCGATCCCGAAGAGGTCCGTCTGCGTTTAGAAGAGATCGAACATCTATTTATCAAAGCTAAGCAAGCCTTACTTGATTATGGTCGTGGTAGCGTAGAAGCAGAGGCTGCTTATGCCCTGCTTGCCGAGCGCTTTATGATGCTTAAGCTCAACAATCGCTTGTCAGACCAAGTCATGGCTATTATGCATGATGTCTATGACGATGTGCGAAAGCAAGAGCGTCAAATCATGCGATTGGTGATCCGTCGTGGTCGAATGCCGCGTGACGAGTTCCGTAAGACCTTTCCGAGTAATGAAACCAATGTTGATTGGCTGATTGAGCGCATCAAAGGCAAACCTGCTTTTGCTGGGACATTAGAAAAAGTCGCCGATGACGTGATTTTATTACAACGTAAAATTCGGGATTACGAGCAGCAACTCGACATGAAAATTCACGATATGAAAGATGTCGCTCGCCGAATGGCGGTCGGTGAAGCAAAAGCGCGCCGTGCCAAAAAAGAGATGGTCGAAGCCAACTTACGTCTGGTTATCTCTATCGCCAAAAAATATACCAACCGTGGCCTACAATTTTTGGACTTGATCCAAGAAGGTAACATCGGTCTGATGAAAGCGGTTGATAAATTTGAATATCGCCGTGGTTATAAGTTCTCAACCTACGCCACTTGGTGGATTCGTCAGGCGATTACTCGCTCTATCGCTGACCAAGCACGCACCATTCGTATTCCTGTGCATATGATTGAGACCATTAACAAAATAAACCGTGTCTCTCGTCAGCTGCTACAAGAAATGGGACGCGAGCCGACGCCTGAGGAATTAGGCGAACGTTTAGAGATGGACGAAGTTAAAGTCCGAAAAGTGCTCAAGATTGCCAAAGAGCCAATCTCAATGGAGACACCAATCGGTGATGATGAAGACTCACATCTAGGTGATTTTATCGAAGATGGTACGATTTCAAGCCCGGTGGACGATGCGACAGCGGCTGGCCTACAAGAAGCCACTCGTGATGTGCTTAGTAACCTTACTGAGCGTGAAGCACGCGTCCTTAAGATGCGCTTTGGTATCGATATGCCAACCGATCATACGTTAGAGGAAGTCGGTAAGCAGTTCGATGTGACCCGTGAGCGTATCCGTCAGATTGAGGCAAAAGCCTTACGTAAATTGCGTCATCCTTCACGTTCTGAGCACTTGCGTTCATTCTTAGAGAATGACTAGTTAGTTGTAACTGCTCTATAGTTAATCATTAAATTTCATAAAAAAGCTGAGCATGTCTCAGCTTTTTTGTGCTTGAAAGCTTATTCCCTTAAAACCCTACTTATAACTACGTATTTGAGCTGCTCTTGCTAATGATGGCTGAGTTCGTCTATCATAGGGTGCTTGGTTATTCTGTAATGATATAAACCAATCTTTAAACCATAAAAACCTTGTCGGGGTGCTTTGATAGTCAGATTTCACTTTCAGATCATTTTTTTGATCTAGTGATATTTTACATCACAGCTGAGAGAGTCCCGCGAACCTGATGCAGTTAGCACTGACGTAGGAAACAAGCGTGCCCATATATAATACCAAACCCAAAATATAT
>NZ_DKGQ01000019.1 GCF_002453355.1 Psychrobacter sp. UBA6766
GGATTTGACGGCAGGGGTCAATCGGTGTCTCAAGCGACAGTTATTGCCTTCTATACCTACTGTATGCTGTTTGCCAATGCGTTTGTTATCTAGCTTGAAGGCAGTGATAAAGCTGTCCCAGTTATCCATGCTAACAGAACCGTAACTTACTTTAAGTTGCTTAAGACGACATCGTAGCTTTCTTGCCGTTTTTAGGTCACGCTTGCCCCATACATAAGCGACAATCTCACTGGTAGCACGGTCATAAGCGTAAATGAGCCAAACTTTACGTTTCTTGCGGTACACGTAAGTCCAAAACTCATCAACCTCTAAGTGCTCATAGTAGCTCTTTTTAGGGGCAATCTTATAAATCGATGAGCCTAAGGTGCTAAGCACTTTGCCAATACTAACTGAGGCTATAATAGCAATGTCTCTAACACCACAACCTCTAACCGTCATTAGCCGTATAATGTCTTCTATTTTAGAATGACAGCCATGATAAGTTAAGGCATGATCGCCAATAAACTGACGCTTGCAGTCTTTACATTGGTAGTTCTGCTTGCCATAGCTTTTGATGCCATTCTTCTTTAAACTGGGACTGTGACAGTCGGGGCAGCTGATTTCTATTTGTGTCTTCATAACCTCAAATATATCAGCTTGCTTCGGCTGTCACTCCTCCTTTTATTTCCTCAGCATACTTTCTGATACACCACCAAATAAGTTAATGGCCTGTACTGTTGAGGGTGGGATTAACTAAATAGGTGATCCCAAAGTGGTTAGCAGGAAAGTTTAGAAGATAATGATAAAAATTTAAAACTATATTAAAGAGATTCTTATAATGGCGTACCAAACCCCTATCACCATCAAGTCAGCTATTGATAATATTAAAAAGCGCAACTATGTACTGCCCTCTATTCAGCGTGAATTTGTTTGGGATACATATCAAATCGAAACTTTATTTGATTCATTGATGCGAGATTATCCAATCAGTACCTTTCTTTTTTGGAAAGTAAATAAAAACAAAATAAAAGATTTCCAGTTTTATGAGTTTCTAAAAAACTATCATGAAAAAGACAATAGGCATAACCGTAAAGCAGAGTTGAGCGGTGATGAAGATATCATTGCGTTACTAGATGGTCAGCAAAGAATGACTTCAATGTATGTTGCGCTCACTGGAACGTATGCAAAGAAAATACCTTATTATCGGTGGGATAGTGCACATGCTTTTCCTGCTAAAAAACTCTATTTGAATTTACTAAAACCAGCAGAAGAGCTTGAAGTCGAATACGACTTTAAATTCTTAACAGAGGATGAAGCTCAACCTACAGATGGTTATTTTTGGTTCGAATGTGGGAAAATATTAGAAATTACTGATATGGGTAAATCATCCATGTTTCTAGTAGAAAACAAATTGATGGATACTTCTGTTTACAGCGGGGAGGAGTGCGCATTTGCCATTAATACACTTAATGGCTTTTTCAATGTGATCCACCAAAAAGGTACCATCAGCTATTACTTAGAAGAAAGCGAGGAACTTGACAAAGTCTTGCAAATATTTATTAGAACCAACAGTGGTGGAACCAAGCTAAGCTATTCTGACCTTTTGTTATCTATCGCAACAGCAGAATGGCAAGAAAAGGCTGCACGTGAAGTTATTCATGAGTTTGTTGATGAGATAAATATGATCGGGGATGGTTTCGCTTTCAACAAAGATATTGTTCTGAAATCATGTCTCGTATTAGCAGATTTCGATGTTAAGTTTAAGATCAATAACTTTACTAAGAATAATATGATTGTGATTGAGCGTAATTGGGATGAAACCTCTCAGGCAATGCGCTCTGCCATTCAGTTAGTATCTAAGCTTGGCTACAGTCGAGATAATTTAACGGCAACTAACACGATCATCCCGATTGCATACTTTATTTATAAAAACAAATTCTCAGACAGTATCGTCCATTCTAGCCAGCGTGAAGATGATAGAAAAGCAATTAAAGAATGGTTAGCAAGAGTGCTATTGAAGGGCGTGTTTGGTGGTCAACCAGATAGCATTTACCCAAAAATGCGTGATCTAGTTAATGAAAACTTAGGTAAGTTTCCGTTACAAGAAACGATTGCATATTATAGAGGAAGTCGTAAATCTATTAGTTTTAGTGAGGATGATATTGAAAGCTTGCTAGACCTGCAGTACGGTAAAGCTAAAACCTATTGCGCTCTTACTCTTTTATACCCAGGCTTGAACTACAACTTTAAATATCACCAAGACCATATTCATCCATCATCTTTTTTTAATAAAAAATACTTGCGAAAAATGGGGTTGAGTGAAGAGGATGTTGAAGCTTATATTACTGTATGCAATGGCTTGCCGAATCTACAATTACTGCAATCGACACAAAACATCCAAAAAAGCGACAAGTCTTTAGTTGATTGGTTGTCGCTCACTTATACGTCTCTTTCTGATAAAGAGAGCTTTTTAAGGCAGAATTATATTGGTACTAGTGACTCTCTGAGCTTTGATGATTTCCTTGATTTTATCGTTGCTAGACGCACAGCTTTAAAAAATCAGTTTATGAATATGCTTAATGTTAGCTCTGTTTAGATGTTATCACTTGATAAGCTTACTCAGAGACTCAGTTAAAGTGAACCTTTGAATTCAATATCTTAAAACACATTACGTCCAGACCTAGTAAGTTAGGGCTATAAATAAAACCTAAATGCGAACATTTTAGGAATTAATAAGTGGAAATTAGGAAGTAATAGTCCATGAATCTAAACGAGTTAATAGCAAAGACTAGAGTATTGATAGGATACTTAGGCGAAAGCAATCAGTTCAATTGGTGGAGTAGTGGTTTCTATACGCCAGCTAGTATGGCTTATCTATCCCCGATATATCCAAGAACGATATTTCTAGCCCAATATAATGGAGTTTGTGAAGCATCTAGAAAAACACATGATGAGCACATTGGAGTGGGAAAGACCTACCATCTATATAGACTGCCTGATGCTATAGAGCGCAATGTCTTTAGATGTATTCAAGATCAAAATTTAGAAAGTTATTTAAAAGACATTATACAAAGCTCTGAGAGCGCTATTGATGCACTAAGTGAGTTAGTAAATAAAGAACTTCTGAATAAAAGTAAAGATCGAAATGAAGGGCCGACTAACATAGGTGTCTATAACGATGAAGAATTAGAAAACTCTTTATTAAAGATGATTGTTCATTATATAGATGCGTTCGAAAACAATTATAAATGTTTTCCTTATTTAAGGGAGTCGTAATGAGCTCTGAGAGTGATAAAAAGTACTATACAACTCAGCTTGGAGCTGGATTAGGACTGATTGAAGAAACAAAGATATTGCTTAACTTATATCAGCCAGGAATGACAGTCGCTGAGCTTTATGAAATTGCCTTAAGTTCGGGTTACTTCCCTTCTGTAACTGCACGGCGATTACGGAATATTATCGCAGAGTGTTTTTCTCCACGTTATATGAAGACCGATAGTGCTGTCCATTTAAAATCACTTAGTAATGCTATGTCTTCACAAAGCATCAACCAAGTTCTTCTTATTCATACTGCTCTTGCAAACCAAGTTTTAGAGGACTTTATTATAGAAGTTTATTGGCAGCGCTATATAGGAGGTTATGATGAGATATCTGTTAGCGAAGCTAGAGAGTTTGTTACGAATGCAGTAAATGAAGGGAAGACGCAAAAACCGTGGGCAGAATCAGTTATAAAGCGAGTATCCTCCTATGTGGTTGGGTGCTGTGCTGACTACGGGCTTTTATCTTCTGGTAGAGCTTCAAAACGAGCTATATTACCAGTAAGGATCCAGGGTGATGTCTCGTTATATTTGGCCTACTGGTTGCATCTATCTGGTTTAGGAGATAACGCTGTTATTAATCATTCAGCATGGAAGTTATTTGGTCTGGAACCGATGGATGTACGCGAAGAATTGAAAAAAATGGCAAAAAATAATTGGTTAATTGTCCAGTCTGCTGGCGAGGTAACTCGTATAAGTTGGCAGTTCAGTACTATGGAGGAGGTAATAAATGTCATCTCTAACAAATGACTTTAAAGGCCTAATGGAAAAAGTTGATGCAGGCAGAGAGTTTGGGCACGCCAGCTTTGAACCAATCTATTATTTGATCTTTGCTCCTAGCCAAATTTTAGATGTGAAGCGTGAGCTACCAGCGTGGATAGCGACTTTAAAAAATAATGGCTGGGATGTCTCTGTTTTTTCTATGACTCAAGCGATCCAAGAGCTTTTTGATAGTATGCCTCCATTTATTAAGAAGACTTGGACAACTCAAGATGCTAAGTCACCTTTAGACTGGGAAAAGACAAACAAGTCACTTGCCGAGGCTGTTAATAAAAAAGGGGCTTTACAGTCTCAATTAGAAAAAAAGCTAAAAGAGTTAGAAGAAGACTCAAAAGCCATTTTGCTAATAACCGATACAGAAGCACTACATCCCTATATACGCATAGGCTCTATAGAAAGTCAGCTATATGGAAAGTTTAAGGTGCCGACCATCATCTTATATCCTGGTGTAAGTACGGGAAAGACCCAGCTAAAGTTCTTAGGGTTTTATCCAGAAGATGGTAACTACCGTTCAGTTCATCATGGTGGTTAATTAAACAAAGCATGAAAAATCGACTATAAATAACCAATAAATTATCCATCAAAAGAGAAGAAAATGGAAATTAAGACCCTATTTGATAGTAATAAAGACATATATCGTAATATTGAAAAAGTTATCACCTATGGCGTGTCTCAAGAAGACCGTTTGCGAGCTGAGATTTCGGAGTATGTGGTTACAGACAGTATAGAAGACCAGTTCGAAAAACTGCTGAGAAAAATGCAGGATGCTATGGAAGCAGGTGGTCAAAATGAAGTAGGTGTTTGGGTATCTGGATTCTATGGTTCAGGTAAAAGTTCTTTTACCAAATACCTTGGGTTGGCTTTTGACGATAATGTCACTATTGATGGCACACCTTTTATTCAGTACTTAGAGGATCGGTTGCAAAGGGCTACGACAAAGGCACTATTGAATACCGTTGCAAAGCGATTTCCAGCGGCTGTGATGATGTTGGACTTGGCTAGTGAACAGCTGGCAGGTGCAACCATGGAGGAGGTGTCTACTGTTCTTTATTATAAGGTTTTACAATGGGCAGGGTATTCAAGAAACTTAAAAGTCGCTGCCTTTGAAAGAAAGCTGAAAAAAGACAATCGGCATGAAGAGTTCCAGAATGTATTTAAAGAGTATACCCAAGGGTTGGAGTGGAGTGAATATCGCAATGATGAGTTAATCGTTGATAGTACCATTCCTTCTATTGCGCATCAGATGTATCCAGAGGTTTTTAAAACAGAGAGTAGCTTAAGTACAGAAGATTCAGACTTCATACGTTTTGAGAATGACCGTGTTGAAGAGATGATTGAAATTGCCCGAGAGGCCTCAGGTAAAGAGCATATTATTTTTATTGTGGATGAGGTCGGTCAATATGTCGGCTCCAAGCAAGACCTAATCTTAAACTTAGATGGCTTAGCTAAAAACCTGAAAAATATTGGCGATGGCAAGGTGTGGCTAATAGGTACGGCTCAGCAAACGTTAACAGAAGATGATCCAAAAGCATCTTTAAACTCACCAGAGCTATATAAGCTTAAAGATAGGTTTCCAATCCAAATTGACTTGGAAGCCAATGATATTAAAGAAATTTGTTATAGACGCTTGTTGAGTAAATCTGCGCAAGGTGAACAAACTTTAGGCGACCTGTTTGATCAACATGGTCAAGCATTACGTAATCATACTAAGCTTGAGAACACTCAAGTATATGGTACAGACTTTGATAAACAAACATTCATTAATTTATATCCGTTTTTACCTGCGCACTTTGATATTTTACTACATCTCTTAGGTGCTCTTGCAAAGTCAACAGGCGGATTTGGGCTACGATCAGCTATTAAGGTGGTTCAGGATATATTGGTAGGCAGTACTAATGAGCACATCGCTATTGCGAGTCAACCAATAGGTTGGCTAGCCAGTACTGTCACTATTTACGATGCACTTAGAAAAGACATTGAGAAAGGAGCGCCTTCTCTCTATCAGTCAGTACAAAAAGTAATTATTCAGTACCCTAATTCAAAAATTCATCAAGAAGTCGCAAAAACAGTTTGTGTACTTCAAGTGTTGGGTAATCTGCCTATTACTACTCAAAACATCAGTGGTTTAATGCAATCTAGTATTGATACCAGTCTTAATGTGGATGAAGTGAAAAAAGCCGTTAATGATTTAATCAGTAACCAATTTATACCTTTTGGTGAAAAAGAAGGGTCATTTTGCTTTTTCAGCGAAAAGCTAAACGACATAGAGCAAGACCGTGCAAACTTTGCTTTAAGGAACTCTGAATTACAACGCATTCAAAATGAGGCTCTAAAAGAGGCCTATAAACCTTTGCCGTCAGCTAAAGTGAAGGATGGGGTATTAGTGGTATCCACTGGATTAAGAGCTGTTAATTCAGATGGCAGAGAGGTCATTATATCTGGGCATGGTAGTAACGCTATACAAACTGTGGTTGAGTTGGTTGACCCTCAGCAATATGAAAATATAAAAGAACGACTCATCGATGATAGCCGACAAAAACTAAATGTACATAATATCTATCTCATCGGCCGTAAAAAACTAGATATGCAGAACTTAGCAGCTGATGTTTTTAGATGTATGGAAGTTGCTAATAAATATCGTAATGAGCCTGACCAAGAAGTTAAAGAGTATTGTGCGAGTCAAGGAGAGATCGCCAATCGTAAGCGTAATGAGTTAGAGCGATTAATTAAAGGTGGTTTACTTCAAGGCTCGTTTATCTTTAGAGGAGAAGTAGTCGCTGTAGATACGCTAAGTCAGGATTTGACTCAGGCAGCCAATAAGCATTTAGGTGGTGTTGCAGAGCAGGTATACAATCGACATAGTGAGGCTCCACATAGAGCCCAAACCAATCTTGCTGAGAAGTTTTTGGGCGCAAACAGTTTAAATGGTATCACAAGCGATATTGATCCTTTAGGTCTAGTGAAGCGTGAAAAAGGAACGCCTACAATTAATATCGAGCATAAAGCGCTTATTAGTATTAGGGATATCGTTAAGCGCCAGGGCAATATTGAAGGCAGTCGTTTATTGGATGTATTCGCAGATGCTCCTTATGGTTGGTCTCAAGATACCATACGTTATTTGGTTGCGGCAATGCTATATGCTGGTGAGATAAAGGTTAAATCTGCCGGTCGTGAAATTGTAGTGACTGGGCAACATGCTATAGACGCTTTGAAAAATAATAATAGTTTTAAGAAAATAGGCATATCACTGCGTGATGAACGTCCAAGCAGAGATGTGATGGCCAAAGCTTCTGAGAGGCTAACAGAGTTGAGTGGAAACACAGTAGTGCCGTTAGAGAACGAAATTAGTAAGGCCACTACTAAGCTTTTCCCTACTCTACAACATCAATATGCTCCTCTGGCAGGCAAGTTAACTCGTCTCAGTCTTCAGGGTGTTGAGAGGCTAGAAGCTTTAGCGAATGATCTCAGAGATATCTTATCTAATGACGGTTCAGATGCACCAACTCGGCTAGGAGCCGAAGATTCTGAGCTTTACAGCAGCTTGAAGTGGGCCGCAGAGCTTGATAGAAGCTTTAAAAATGGTTTGGATGAGACGTTGACATTATTGCAATCGCATAGAGATGGATTGAATGATTTTCCTGATAATGGAATCCCCGGACAACTGAAATCGGATTTAGCAGAGATGCTTGAAAGCCTAGATCAGCGTCTAATGATGCCTGATTTTTATAAACATAGCACTGATTTTTCCTCCGCTTTAACAGAGATAAAAAGTAAAGTAGCGCAGACTGTTGAGCAGATGTTACATAAACAAAGTGAGAGTATAAAATCCGCAAAGCAAGATTTACGTAACGTGCCTGAATGGTCAGCATTGATTCAACAAGAGCAAGATAATGCAGTGAGTGGGCTTGATGGAGTATTCAAATCTGTATCCAAAGATATAGAGGGATTAAAAGCCTTACTGCGACAAGAGCATGATTTTAATTACTTGTTGCAAGACATTAAATCTAGCGTGGTTAAAACGGTACAAAAGCGCCAGCAAGAAAAAGTAGTCGAAGAGCAAAAGATAGACTATCAAGAAGGTAGGACTGTATTGACTCGGAAAATGACGATTAAGCCAGCTATTACTAGTATGACAGAGTTAAATCAGCTGATTAATGAGTTGAAGCGTCTGCAAGGTGAGCTACAACAGGCTCATGAGTTTGAATTAAATTTGTCTTTTGATGATACTAACGAGTAGGAGAAGTACTTATGGCATTTGATCAAACTACTCGTAACCGCTTACAGTCTTTTGTTAGTAAAGCACGAGCTATCTTGAGTGAAGAGTTTACGCGGCAGCTGCAAGCGACATACGGATTAGATCCCAAGCAAGGGACAATTGCTGATATAGATTCACTGAGCCATTTAGATAACTATCAGCTGCAAACGGCTCATATCTTACGTGATACATTGCAGCATTATATGACTACAACGGCCAGTAAAACTCAAAAAGAACAAGTCAAACTTGTGTTAGAGCGTATTGTACGAGAGCAGGCTTTTACGGTTCTAAATCGCTTAGCTGCCTTACGTATGGCAGAAGCACGTGGCTTTCTACTGGAGTCGATTGGCTCTGGATATAGTTCGCAAGGCTTTCAGCTCTATCAAATGCTAGAGGACGGGAGCCATGGAGAAACAGGTGACGCATATCAGAGCTACCTGTTTAGCCTATTTGATGAGTTCGGTCTGGATCTAGCGGTATTGTTTGATCGCTTTAGTGTTCAAGGTCGCTTATTCCCTCGCGAGACGGCTTTATTGCAGTTGCTTGAACAAATTAATGACTACGAAATTGAGCCTTTATGGGCAGAAGATGAAACTATTGGGTGGATTTATCAGTATTTTAATTCTCAAGAAGAGCGTAAAAAAATGCGCTCTGAGTCTTCAGCGCCTCGTAATAGCCGTGAGTTAGCTGTTCGAAACCAGTTTTTCACCCCACGCTATGTGGTGGAGTTTTTGACTGATAATACCTTAGGACGCATTTGGTATGAAATGACTAAAGGTAATACTGCGTTGGTTGATAGCTGTCAATATCTGGTTAAACGCCCTAACGAGGTATTTTTAAGTCAAGGCGAAATCAGCCCTATTCAAAGTGAGTCAAATCTTGATGAGAATGTAGAGGCGATGACGCAAGAAGAGATTTTGAGTCAGCCTGTTTATATTCCGCACCGACCGCTAAAAGATCCTCGTACTATTAGAATGTTAGATCCGGCATGTGGATCTATGCATTTTGGTCTCTACGCCTTTGATCTATTTGAGCATATTTATCTCGAATCGTGGCAAATTGAAGCAGAACAAGGTGCAGACGTATTTAAAAGAGAATCAGATTTAGTATCCTTGCACAGTACTTTTGAAGATATAGAGTCCTTTAAACAGCAAATTCCGAAGCTGATTATCGAATACAATATTCATGGTGTAGATATCGATCCACGAGCTGTTCAGATTGCAGGACTAAGCTTATGGCAGCGCGCGCAGCGTGCCTGGCATGAGCAAGCTATAAAACCCAATCAGCGTCCCACGATTGTAAAGTCAAACATTGTCTGTGCAGAGCCGATGCCAGGGGAGCAGAACTTATTAAAAGAGTTTGCCAGCACTTTAAACCCTCCTGCATTAGGTCAACTAGTAGAAGTTATCTTTGAAAAGATGGCGCTGGCAGGCGAGGCAGGAACGTTGTTAAAAATAGAGCAGGAGATAGAGTCTGCTATCAGCAAAGCCCGCCAACAATGGGACAAAACTAAAGATGTTAATGGCGGCATAAGAGATCTTTTTGCAGAAGAGCTGTTAGCAGCTACTCCTCAGAAAGAGCTAGGTTTTGACCTAAGTGGTATTGATGATGAAACCTTTTGGGAAGATGCTGAGCAGCTTATTTTAAAGGCATTAAAAGACTACTCAGAAAAAGCAGGATCATTAGTAGCTGAAAAACGACTGTTTGCTGAAGACGCTGCTAAAGGCTTTGCTTTCATTGATTTAAGTCGTAAACGGTTTGATGTAGTATTAATGAACCCACCATTCGGGGACTCAGCTATAAAAGCAAAAAAATATGTTATAGAAAATTATGATGACTGTTTTTATGATGTATTTGGAGCTTTTGTAAAGCGTGGTTCATATATGTTAGTTAATGGGGGTTTGCTAGGAGCATTAACTAGTAGGACTGGCTTTTATCTATCTAGACTTGAAAGTTGGAGAAGAGATATAGTTTTTGGAAACTCTCAAATGAGACTTATGGCTGATCTAGGGTTAGGGGTGCTTGATAATGCTATGGTCGAAACAGCTGCTTATACATTGGAGAGAGATGTTGGTTCAGAAAATTCAAAAGTCTGTTTCTTTGGGTTGATGGATGAAAAGGATAAAGAATCAAACTTGTTGAAGGCTACACAAGGTAAAGGTAATGACATAACACACTTAGCAAGTTCGAAAGCTTTGAGTATCTTGCCAGGCGCACCCTTGTCATACTGGGCCTCTGATATTAAAAGGCAAGTGTTTTCGAAATATCCTTCGTTTTCAGATATTCAAGGAGAAATTAAGCAAGGTTTAGCAACTGGAGACGATTATAGGTTTCTGAGATCTATATGGGAGGTTCCAGAAAAAAATATGGGTATTGAAAAAACATGGATTCCTTTTGCAAAAGGTGGAGAGTATCAAAAATACTATTATGACCTTGATCTAGTAGTTAACTGGAGCAAAGGAGCTAAAGAAACTTATAGTCTTAGAACTACTCAGTTTCCTGTCTTATTAACTAAGAACGCAGATAAATACCTTTACCGTAAAGGTTTGACTTATCCGCAGCGAACCCAAAAAGGGTTTAGCGTAAGGCAATTGCCGGAAAACTGCATTTTTGGTGGTAAGGGACCAGCAATATTCCCGGAAGATGATAGTGAACTTCTATACTACCTAGGATTATTTAACTCGGATATAGCAGAAGAGCTAATTCAGTTACTTATCTGCTTTGGTTCATATAATGAGGGGTATGTTTCTAAACTTCCTATACCTAAAGCTAGTAAAGAAGATAAAGATCTAGTTTCAAAAATTACATTATTATTGGCGGGTCAGAAGTGGAGCGCCGGACTCTCTAATGAACTCACTTTAAACTACCAGAATCCTTATGTTGGAAATCTATTAAGTGATAGTGATGAGTATGCCCTAGCTCTATTTTTAAATAGGTATGTTATGTTTTTATACGGTTTAGAAGATAAGCCAGTAGGAAACCCTTTAGTTAATATAAATCTAAACAAAGGAGGCAATAAGAAAAAACAAGTTGAGCCATATGATGAACTTTCGTTTTTAATGGGGCTGTACTTTGGACGCTGGGAAAGCCAACCTTTAGATTATCAAATAAATATTGATGATTTTAGTCCCTTCAGTGAATATAGAATTCAGAGCCAAGATAATAAATACGTAAGTCAAAAAAATATTTTTGAATTGGATTATAGGGATAATAATATCAGCAATATTTTTACTGACATTGCCAATAAGGTTGATATTGATATATATAGTATTGAAAAGAAAATAAGCATTGATACTAAGTATGACTTTAATAAACTTTTAATCTCTACCAATAACTTTTTTGATTACCATATTAAAAAGTATTCGAAAAGTCGCCGTCAAACCCCTATCTACTGGCCACTACAGACTTCATCAGGCTCATATACACTCTGGGTCTATTATCACCGTTTAAATTCGCAAACACTATATAGCTGTGTTAATGACTTTGTCGAGCCAAAGCTAACATTGGTTACTGAAGATTTAAATGCTTTAAGCAATAGATCTAATCGTAGCAGCACAGATGAAAAAGAGCTGACTAAACTCACTGATTTGCAGAATGAGTTAAAAGACTTTCGAGACGAGCTACTGCGCTTAGCAAAAATATGGAGGCCCAACTTAAATGATGGGGTCCAGATTACAGCAGCGCCATTATGGAAGCTATTTCAGCATACTGCTTGGCAGAAAAAGCTAAAAGAAACCTGGGAAAAGCTAGAAGAAGGTGAATACGATTGGGCACATTTAGCAGCCAGTATGTGGCCAGATCGTGTGCTAAGAAAATGCCATCAAGACAGAAGCCTTGCTATAGCACATGATGTAGAAGATGTGTTTTGGCAAGAAGTCGAAGTGCCAATTATGCGTGGGAAAAAGCCCACTGGAAAAACTAAGCTAGAATGGCAACCCATACCCGCGTCTGAAACTACGCTGAATGATATGGTCAATGAGGCTAAAGCCCGATTACAATAATTTAGTAGGCCAAGCTTGTGATTTTAGTTAGTAAGCTTGGTCTGTCATAACCCAAGTTTGACTGCTTATAAGGTGCAGAAAGCTGCATGTCTTAGGATATAAATAACGTATGAATATTGAAGATTATATTAAGCAACAAAAGCTTGAGCCTTTATTGCAAGCCAAGCAAGTATTGATAGTATATGACACAGATCAAAGGTATCGAGAGATCTGTCTCAGTATGGCACAAGATACAACCATCGTGGTAGATACAACTGAGTCTAGTATTATTAGTCGTGCAGCTGCCCTAGATGCACTTAGCAAGATTGGAACAAAAGAGGTCGATGAGCTGCTAGTATACGTGCCTGCCAGCCCACCATTAACTGATGAGCAGAAACAAATTGACCCATTCTCTATCTATGCAGAATGTGGCGCTGTATTTCCTGATCCCAAAAAAGACAGCGATAGCTTTTTATCAATCTGCCTAACAGCCAAACCAGATTATGCGGCTCAAATACGCAATATATTTAAAGAGGATAGTAGCCCAAGCTTTGCTGTTATTAATGCAATAGGGGGCGGGGATAGCTGGCCAAACTTGAAGTCGTTATTAAATACAGATTCGGCCAATGAAATTATTCTGGCGTTGCTGCATCCTAATGACATGCAAGAAGCTGCACTTAGTAATAGTGATAAAGACCCCCAAATTTGGATTAGTGAAGCCGAGAGGCTACTAAAAGCTATTATTGGTCTTAATCTGAAGAAGACACATAGTAAATCTTGGTCAGTTATATCTGATGAGCTGTGGCGTTATGTTTTATTTAGTGAGTTTGTGTTTGATTTGCCAGAATCACTGCCTTCTAAGCTAGAGGATGTGGCTAGAGCAGATGATAATGCGGTACCTACCATTGAAAAGATATGTGCAAGACTTCGCAATGATATACGAACGAGAGATATCTATATAGATAAAGCTCAGGAAGTCGAAAGGGATCTAGGTTTGGCTGCTATTTGTCAAAGTATTAGTGATCTAGGCGTAAAAGACACCTTCCCGTTTGAAGAAAGAACTTTCTTATCCACAGCAATAAGCGCCATGCAGCGACATGATATGCGGGCAGCGCGAGATATTATCTCAAGACAGTCTGATTCTGTATGGATGAGCCGGGGTGAGAGTCAGCTACAGTGGGATTTATTAAGATCTGCATTGGCCTTGTTAGAATCCTGTACTGAGTATGAAGGGATGATTCCAAGTAAGGCTCGGAATATGGATCAGCTTATCGAGCTATATACTAGCCATTTGCGTGAGGTGGACCGTCTACACCGTGAGTTCGAGCAAGCGGTAACTTTATGTAGTGGGCAAGACTTTGAAGAAATAACCAAGCCAATTCAAGCTCAAGCTCGCCAACGATACGGCAAGCTGATGGAGAAAGTTCAATCGTTATTTACTCGGTATTTACAAAATGAAGGTTGGCCTGTCTTAGGTTATCTCCCCAATACTGATGTATTTGATAAACTAGTAGCGCCAAAATTACAGCAAAATGGCTATAAAGTGGCCTATCTGATGGTTGATGCTTTACGCTATGAAATGGGTATGGCTTTAAAGGAGCAGATTGAGAACGAAGGAGCGGTTGAGATAACGACAGCATTGGCTCAATTACCCAGTATAACCTTGGTAGGCATGGCAAGCTTACTTCCTGGTGCCAGTACAGGGTTTAGATTAGAAAAATCTGGAAAAGATATTGTACCTTATATTGACGATCAAGAAGTCAAAACAGTTGAGCAACGTATGAACTTAGTACGAAAGCGCTATGGTCAACGGTTTGATGAAGGAAGGCTTGAGAAATATGCGCGAGGTACAGGTAAGAAAGTTGATGAGAACGTTGAGTTGTTTATTCTTCGGTCAGTTGAGATAGACAGTCAGTTTGAAAATCACCCCGAAACAGCACCTGATGCAGTGACTAGTGCGCTCAAAAACATTCGCACAGCCATCCTTAAACTAAAAGCGATTGGATTTAATGAAGTTGTTATAGTGACTGATCATGGCTTCTTTATGAATACGCATGCAGAAGCGGGTGATACTTGTAATAAACCGCAAGGCGACTGGAAAGTAATTCATGAGCGCTGCGTATTAGGAGATGGTGATAGTGACTTGCATCACTATCGCCTAAGCAGTGAGCAGGCAGGAATCAAGGGTGACTTTAAGCAAGTTGCAGGACCGCTTTCATTTGCCACTTATAAATCAGGCATGCTTTATTATCATGGTGGAGCATCACTTCAAGAGTGTGTTGTTCCGGTTATTACAGTGAAGCTAGATGGTTCAAAAGATAGCCAGGTTTCGGTAGAGAAATTCAAAGTGGCCATTAATTACAAAAATGGCGCTAAAAGAATTACCACAAGAATGCCGGTAGTAGCACTTACATTACAAACCGAAGATATGTTTTCTGTAGATGCGCAAGTAGAAGTCTTGTTAGAGGCACATAATAAAAAAGGTGAGATAGTTGGCGAGGCAAAAACCGGGGGTCTGGTTAATACTGCTACAGGTACCATTATGATGACACCGAATAATGAACAAAAAATAACTCTGAAAATGGATATGGAGTTCGAGGGTAAGTTTATCTTAAAAGCGTTTAATCCTTCGACCATGGCAGTATATGAGCAGATAGAGCTTGAAACAGATTATACGGTGTAAATTATGGATGCTTTAGACAAAAAACTAAATGAGCTTTTTGATGGCAAAGTAGTCAGAAAAGACTTGGTACATCGGATCAAAAAAGGCACGAACGTTCCTACATTTGTGCTTGAGTTTTTATTGGCACGGTATTGTGCGAGCGATGACCCAGATGAAATTAAAGCTGGTATGGAAGCCGTATTAGAGACTTTAAATGACAATTATGTGCGGCCCAATGAGGCAAATCACGCACAGTCTAAAGTAGCTACTAAAGGTAAATTCCGTTTTATTGATAAAGTGCATGTGAACTATATTGAAAAAGATAAGAGGCACTGGGCAGCTTTAGAAAACTTCGACTCTAGAAGAATTGCTATCAGTGAAAAATATTACAAAGATCACGATCGTCTTTTACAAGGTGGGCTCTGGGCGGAAGTAACCATTGCTTATAACGATATTGAAGAGGATGATTACGCTTTTTATATTGAAGACTTACGACCGATTCAGCTCAGCCGTTTTAATTTCAACCAGTACTGTGAAGGGCGAGCTCAATGTACCCGTGATGAATGGCTCAGTTTTATATTACGGTCTGTCGGCCTAGAACCTGACAAGTTAACGCAACGAGTTAAGATGCATTTTTTAGCTCGTTTAATGCCTTTAGTGGAGCCAAACTTTAACTTCATTGAGCTTGGCCCACGAGGTACAGGTAAGTCGTACTTCTTCAGTGAATTTTCACCTTACTCTACGTTAATCAGTGGTGGTCAGGCAACTAAAGCGACTTTATTTTATAATAACCAACGCAAACAAATTGGATTAGTAGGATTCTGGGATACGGTTGCTTTTGATGAAGTTGGTGGTATCAAGATTAGAGATCAAGATACTATTCAAATTATGAAAGACTTTATGGCGAATGGTCGCTTTTCTCGAGGGGTGGAAGTCATTGCAGATGCTTCAATGGCTTTTGTGGGTAATTTAGATTTATCAGTAGAGCAAGTCGTAAATTCCGAAGTGTATGATCTTTTTCAGCCACTACCTAAAGAGTTTGATTTAGCAATGATGGACCGTTTTGCTTGCTATTTACCAGGGTGGGAAATGCCTAAAAATAGTAGCGAGTTTTTAACAAGCAACTATGGGTTTATTACAGACTATATAGCGGAAGCATTTCATTACCAGTTAAAACAGACTAATCGTTATGAAGAGGTGAGTAGCCGTATTAAATTAGGTAATGCAGTAGAAGGGCGTGACGAAAAAGGTATAAAAAAAATAGTTGCTGCATTCCTTAAGATATTACATCCAGATGGACCACCTAGTGATGAAGAGTTTGAAGAGTATGTGGTTTATGCCATTGAGTCTCGTCGTCGAGTAAAAGAGCAAATGAATAAGCGTAAGTCAGATGATGAGTTTGCAAAAATTAATTTATCTTATATCAATACTAAGGGTGAAGAGGTTATCGTTTACTGTCCAGAATCGCGTTTTGCGCTTGCAACACAAGATCCTTACCGTAGAAATATCCATGTCGATCATGATTTAAGCTTTGGAAAACAAGATTTATCTGGCACTAAAGAAAAGGACAATCCGGTAACTATTAAAGAGTCTGTAGCATATGTAGATGATTCAGCCATACTGAGCAGAGGAACTGAAGCTCAAGATGTTGATCTTTTGGAAGATAAAGTAGTAGAGAGGCACTTTGAGATTCGCTACGGTGATACTGGGTATAGTTATGAATCAATAATTGGACCTTATTTGAAGGGTGTCAAATCTGTTGAAATAGATGATCCATATATTAGAGCATCTCACCAGGTTCATAACTTTGTTAGGCTTTGTGAAGTTTTTGTCAAAGTACCAAGTATTAAAAAAATTGTATTAGTGACTAGTTACGATCAACAAACTGACGTCAAAGAAATGTCAGATCGTTTAGGTGAACTTAAACAAAGCCTTTTGGAACTTGATATTGTACTTGAAGTTAAGGTCAATGAGGATTCACATGACTGTGAAATTAGACTGGATAATGGCTGGATTATAAAAATTAGTAGAGGATTAGATTTTTATCAAAAACCTGAGCTTTCGTTTGGTATTGGTAACAATGACTTAGCCTTAAGGAAATGTTTAGAGACTAAGGTGGATATCTTTAAAGCTTAAAGGCTCACTCAAATCTTAAGTTTAACTATTAGCACAGGCCTAATAAGGCACAGAATCTGGGATACTCTTAATAGTAATCAATAACCATACATGATTCGATTTTATAATTTAGGCCATTAAATGTTAGATACATTAGAGTACAAATGTATCAGTGATACCGTTGTACTCAGCATAATCTAATGTTTTTATATAAAGTCTTGTATTGCAATGATTGACGTGTTTAAGTAATTGAGTGAGCCTGGAAACCAGTTGCGTGTTCTACTTATTTCTAAGTCACCTTACCACCAGTATTCCCCAAAAATCGACTTACAGTTTCTGATATACCCGATAAAGAGTTTTCACTAACATCGAGTTGTTCCAGTGCTTGTAGGTTGGTAATGCTGTCGGGTAAACTTTGCAGACCATTTTGATATAGGCCAAGACTTTTCAATTGATGTAGATTTCCTATGGAATTTGGCAAGGTTTTGAAATCAGAAGCACGTATGTCTATCTTTTCAAGGTTTGTTAAATTTCCGATACTATCAGGCAAGGCTTTCAATTTTTCGTTAGCATACAGCTCAATACTTGTGAGTTTGCTTAGATTGCCAATAGCGTCTGGTAACTCCTGAACCTGCGTTCCTCTCATATCAAAATGGGTAAGCGATGTTAGATTTCCGAGCTCATCAGGAAACCTCTCCAAGCTTTTTGAAAAGATATTAAGCGATTTAAGATTCTTTAACTTACACAGTACCTTTGGGAACTCAGTAAAAGAGCACTTCATATAAACCAGCGTCTCTAAGCTATCTAATTGAGCAATCTCTTCTGGTAGTTCATTAAAACCTCTTAGTCTAAGGTACTTTAGATTTGTTAAATTGCCGATAGCGCCAGGTAATGGCTTAGTAGACTCACTTTCGCTTTGTAATACTGATTTATTATCAATATAGCTATAACGTTTAGATTTTCCATATCCCAAATCCAGTCGCTCTAACTGGCGTAATGCTTCAGGATCACGAGGTACAGTGCTGTCAGAGCTGCCTTCTATATTATGGTTATCAATCCAGTCCCATATCTCTGTCATCCAGTCTTCAACGCGCGTATCTTGATTGCGAGTGGCGTTGTTATGTTGGTTGGTTTTATCACTATATACTGTCATAAGGTTACCTTTTAATAATCGTTAAATGAGGTGAGTGCATTCGAATTTTTAGCTGGTCTTATTACTGTGCGTCAAACTGCAGAGTGGATGGGCATAGTAATAAACCAAGGTAAGCCATATGCTTAACAAAGCTTGGTATACCAGTGGCTGAGACTGATAAAGGTTTATGAAGCCATTTAGAGGGTTTGCTTAAAAAAGCGGAATAGCATAAAGCGCTCATAAGACTCAGTAACTGAGTATGAGGAGAATGTTTGAGAAATATAAAGGTTGGAATCAATCGACTGGAAGTAGTCATAAAGAAATCTCCTGTTGCTCTGTCTGTGCCAAATTGAAACGACACAGTCACCTTACAGAGCGAAAAGGAGTTGTGCGTTTTACCAGTCTTTGTTTTTCATCGCGCTGGAAGTAGCCGTAAACCCACGATGTTTTTTTATCATAACAAGCTCTTTATTATTTGTCAAAATTGAAATTGAGCGGTGCTAAAGAAACCCTAGAATTAAAGTCGGTAAACTAACGACTCGATGAGGAGTTTACTATGACTAAGAAAATAAGAACTTATAGCACAGAATTCAAAGCCGAAGCCGTAAAGAAGATAGCATACAATAACGGCAATATTTCAGCTAGTGCAAGGCAGCTAAGCATAGCAATGCAAAAATTATCTAACTAGCAGAACAAAGCGAATGAAGATTGTCGTATACTTTCAGCATGTTTAGTCTCTAGCAGTACTGAGGCGGCTCAGCTATAAGTGGTCTATTGATAGGTGTAAAGGGCGAAATAGCTAGTTACCTTGAAGTATAAAATGTAAGATCCGACTAAAATCTATGGCATACCTAATTTCAATAAACTAACTAATGTGATAATAAATGAATTTAGACAGTATAAGGAAAATGGATAAAGGCGAGCTACATGTTCATCTAAATGGCTTAGTAAGCACTGAAGTTATAAAAAAAATGGTTGAGAATGAGTTATGTGAAATACCTGAAAATTTTGACTTGAGTGTGGATTTAAACGTATTAAGGCCTGCAAAATCGCTTGTAGACTATCTGCTACCTTGGCAAGTGTTAAGACTTATACCAAGAAATAGAAATAGTCTTAGACTTATCGTAGAAAGTGCATTTGAAAACCTGAAGGCTGACAGTGTTTCTTTTGTTGAAATTCGGAATAGTGTAATTTATATAGCTTCTCTTAATCATATTTCTGTAGATAACGCTCTATTTTGGCTTATCGAGGAGATAGAGGAAGCATCACATAAATATCAGATTAAAGCAGGTTTGATCCTAACAGTCTCTAGAGGTATTCGTACTAATGAACATCTTAAGATGTTACTTCAAGCATATAAAAACCTTAGTTTTCCCGAATGTGTTATAGGACTTGATCTTGCAGGTAACGAAAACATTGACCCTCCGAAAGAGACAGCTCCTTCGTTTCTAAAAGCTAAATGTGAGTATGGTCTTAAAATTACTATCCATGCTGGAGAAACAGGCAGTTACGAAAATATTAGGAAAGCTATTATAGAGTTTGGTGCAGATCGGATTGGACATGGGACGGCAGCAGCGAAATCGGATGAGGTTATGGGGCTACTCAAAGATAGAGATATATGTCTTGAGGTGTGTCCTATTAGCAACAGACTGACCAAAGCAGTTGGTGAATATGAAGATCACCCTGTCAAAATTTTCATTGCTAATGATGTGCCTTTTGTGATTTGTTCTGACAATCCAGCAATTCATGCTTCTTCTCTTAGTTTTGATTATTACAGATTCCTATGTGAAACGAATAGTGAACAACATCTAAGATATATGTATTTAAATCAGAAAAAATATAGCTTTCTAGAGAGAATATAATGAAAATTCGATTTCTTACCAAGAATGATCACAAAGCGGCTGAAGTTAATGCAATCCTTATGGAAACAGGTTTTGAAGTTATAGCCGCTAAGCATGTAATTAACGAAATTCAAACTGAAGACGTTAACATGCTCGTTAGAGATAAAGTCTTAAAAGCTTTTGAAATAGTCGGGCGTCCGGTGTTTGTTGAACATACAGGGTTATATATAGAGAGTTTAAATGGATTTCCAGGAGGTTTAACTCAAATATTTTGGGATAAACTGCAAGCAGACAAATTTTCTGAGCTTTTTGGTTCTTGTGAAGATAATAGGCTAATAGCAAAAACAGTTATTGGTTATTGTGACTCTATGAAAATACATATGTTTGAAGGAGATATCAGAGGGACGGTTGTTGATAAACCAAGAGGAAACCGTAATTTCCAATGGGATTGCGTTTTTATTCCAGAAGGAGAGACGGAGACGTTTGCAGAGATGGGTTCACGCAAAAATGACATTTCAATGAGAAAAATTGCGTTTGATAAATTTAAATCATTTTTGAAGGACTCTACAAAATAATGGAACAACTTCTATCATCCTTTGAACAAGGAAATGTAATACTATTCGTTGGAGCAGGTGTTTCAATGAACCTAGGCTTACCTTCATGGAGAGCACTGATTGATAAAATTGCTGAAGAGTTGGACTATGATCCTGATATATATCAAACTTTTGGAAATAACGAAACCTTAGCGGAATACTATAAACTTAAAAAAGGTAGCATCGGGCCATTAAGAAGTTGGATGGATAGAAACTGGCATGCAGATAGCATTGATATCTCCACATCAAAAATCCATGAGTATATTGCAAGAGCCAAGTTTCCTATAATCTATACAACAAATTATGATCGCTGGATAGAGAAATCATTAAGTCATTATGAAATGCCATATACTAAAATAGTTTCTGTGTCCGACCTAACTAAAGTAGATAGCAACAGTACTCAGGTCGTTAAATTTCATGGTGACTTTGATGATGATAGTTCGATAGTACTAGGTGAAACAAGTTATTTTGAACGTCTAGAATTTGAGACGCCGTTAGACATAAAGCTACGCGCAGACGTTTTAGGTAAGTCAGTTTTATTTATTGGATATAGACTAGATGATATCAACTTAAGGTTTCTGTTCTATAAATTAGCTAAGTTATGGAAGAATAGTTCCAACGGAAATTCACAGCCTAAGTCATATATTTTCTCTCCTAGACCTAACCCTATCCAAGAGACAATACTTGAACAATGGGGAATAGATGTAATTTCTTCAGAAACTGAAGATTTAGGTTATGCTCTTGAAGAGTTTCTTAGTAAGTTTCAGTCAACTGAATGAGAGTGTAGAAGTCTAATAAATTTAAACTGTATTTAAGAGAAGAAATGTTTCGCACGAAAAAGCCAGGCAACCTAAGCTGCCTGGCTTTGATATTTATAACAACTTATCTATGATTATGTTCCTGCCATACAGCATGCTCACATACCTCACAGCACCAACTGTCTTTTGCTCGCATGTATGGGATGTCTGCTGGTATCTGTAAAGGGCACACATAACCACAGTACTCGCATCGCACATCATCTAAATAAGCAAAGCACTCACTGATTGTCTTGAACAGTACTTGAGCGCTAATCTTATACTTTTCACAGACCGTGTCTACATGCGCGATATAATCACTTTCGTTATCATATGCCCAGTAATCCTCACAGATTTTTAGATCGCGTGCGTTCTGCGTCATATTCGGCTGAAGTTTTACACTCATCACATTCTCCTTAGTAGCCGACATAGTCAGACTGCGGTAATAGCTCATAAAGCTCGCTCTGAAGCTGACAACGCATATCCTCTATCACATAGCCAAGATTCGCATCCAAACGCTTCTGTACCCATACACGCATCGCCATATCGTTATCAAAGCAGCGCTTTACTCCCAAGAAGCGAGTGAGGTTATGACCCGATGAAACATACAACTCACGCATCAGTACATTAGCAATCTCATTCGCATCATCACTGATTGCACCGTCCCGTTTAAACTCACCAAACAGCTCTTCATAATTGATAATTGTCATAGTGACGTCTCCTTGTCTGTTTGTGCACTCGTAGCTGTTCCTTCAGTTTCAAAGCTATTTGATGCGCTGGTCAGCTTCTCTTTGCTCGCCAGTAGCAAATTATCCATGGCTGAGCCATCTTGACGGGTGATATCAGGCACATAACGGCTATACACCCGAAACAGCATCTCCGTACTACTGTGACCCATCTGCCGAGCGATCCACTCAGGGTTCTCACCAGCAGCGAGCCAAAGCGTCGCTGCGGTATGTCGAGTCTGATAAGCACGCCGGTGCTTGAGACCGAGTAGGGCAAGGGTGGGTTTCCATACCCGCCGATTCACATTACGGTACTCCATCGGATTGCCTTGTGAATTGCAGAACACAAACTCTGACTTACCAAAGGTACGTGCCTTCTGCTCTAGTAGTGCGTCATAGACCAACTGCGACATTGCGATATCACGTTGTGAGCCTAACGTCTTTGTCGGACCCATCTCACCGTTGACTAACGCACCACGTATACTGATCTCACGGCGATCAAAGTTAATACAGTCCCACTTGAGCCCATCAATCTCACTGGTACGCATCCCAGTAAAGAAGCGAGTAGTATAGTAGGGCTTATAGTCAGCACGGACATGCTTTAAAATCAGCCATACCTCACTCAATGTAAACGGGTTTACATCCGGACGAGCTTGTTTGAGATTCTTAATATTTTTATAAGGCATCTCAAACTCATGGCGATCTGACGCTTCTTCTAGTATCATACGAAGAAGTATCATAATCTGATTGATTCGTGCTACTGACAGACTTGACTGACCATCTTTACCGTAACGAACTTTGGCGAGAGAGCTACGGAAGGTCAGCAAGTCTGGTTTTTTTATCGCATGTACTGCTTTACCACCAAACTCAGGTAACAAGTACTTGTTCAGAATAATCTGCGTCTTTTGCCGATAGCTCGGCCGCCATTCAATCTTCTTCTCCTCATACCAAATCTCTGAAAACTGCCTAAAGGTAGGGTTGCGACTGATACAAGCTTCCGCTCTATCAGCCAGTGCATTCATTTCCTGCGCTCTTTCACTCTTTGGGAAGTAAGACGCGTAGTCAAAGATACCTAGGGTGATTTCAGCTTCCATTTTTTTCAAGACTTGCGCTAATTTTTTACGATTAGCTGGATTGTCTTCTAAACTGGTTTTCTCTCGACAGCGCTTACCTAAGTAGCGGAAGTCAACGACCAGCTTGCCAAACCGTCCTCGCATAGTAGCCATAGTAATTCTCCTTTTATTACTGAAGTGCCATACCGTTGATGGCGCTCATAACCGGCTTGCACATATCCTCTTCGATACGCTCCCATACGTACAAAATCTTGCGGCCGCCGAAAGGACGAATGTAATGGATGTTTTCAATCAAAACAGTGTCTTTCATTTGATTGCGGATAGTACGTGCGTCGTACTTGATGCGTTCAGCTAACTCATCAGTTGTTAAATAAGTATTGCTCATGGTGTTTACCTCTTTTCAGTTATTAAGTCATTGCATTAAGTGATAGAATAGAAGTTATTTTATCAGCCTGTAAAAATGCACCTTTGAAGTATCAGTTATAATTTACCCGCTTAGAGGTAATTATTAACCGATTTGTGTACTATATTACCTTTTTACCTCAATGTAAAGCATTTTTACCCGAAAAGAGGTATTAATTATGATTGTGTCTAAACTCCCTGTGATTCTGGCAGAGAAAAAGTTGCGTGTAGCAGATGTTGTAAGAGCAACAGGTATGAGTAAATCAACACTTCATAAGCTATACAATGAAGAGTCATCAAGAATTGACTTCAATACCATCGACCAGTTATGTGAGTTTTTAGATGTACAGGTGGGTGACTTATTTATTTATAAGCCAAATAATAAAGATGATGAAGAGTCTTGAGGATCTTCAAAATTGAAAAAGATGTGCAGAGGAATAAGTGGTAGAGCCTTATATATATGACGTTCCAAGGCCTAAAATTAAGGTTGGGGTTATTTTAAAAACTTACTTTTTCATGATTTGGTCACGTTTTGGTCACGCTATGAGCTCAATATAAAAAAGCAGTAAAAAAGGAAAAGCGATGTTAAGAAAATATTTCTTAGCATCGCTTTTTATAAAGATAAGAATAATAAGTTGGGGTCAATTACGAAATCAGTGTTTATAGCGTGGGCACGAAATGGTCACGTTTTGGTCACGGTGCTGATTTTTGAGCTTTTAATATATTAGATAAACTTAGCAATTAGACTGAATAACTAATACTGGAAAACGCTGTAGCCCTTAAAACTCGGACAAAAAAAAGCCTCACTGTTAAGTGAGGCTTTTTAAGTATTTGGAGCGGGAAAAGAGATTCGAACTCTCGACCCCAACCTTGGCAAGGTTATGCTCTACCACTGAGCTATTCCCGCTAATAATCAATTAACTATCGTCAGTTGATGAAGGCGTATTATACGCAATTTTTTTTGTCTGTCAACACCTAGCGCGAAAAAAATGAAAGTTAGCAAAACAGGCATGTCATCCCGCCCTTAATTTATGTTATAACAGTTTATTATAATATGCATTCCAAAAGCTTTGTATGGAAGAAATAGGCTGGGATGCATTTTATAAGAAATTCCATTCTTATTGATAGTTATCAATATTTACAATCGTAAGCATTAAGGATAAAAAATGAGTCAACAATATACCATCGCGGACTATTTATTTGATCGTATCGCGGAAGCGGGCGCAACTGAAATATTTGGTGTGCCTGGTGATTTCAATTTAACGTTTTTGGACAATATTATCGCTTCTGATAAATTGCGCTGGGTGGGTAATACCAATGAGCTAAACGCAGGTTACGCGGCCGACGGCTACGCACGAGAGCGTGGGTTTGCGGCGATGGTGACAACCTTTGGTGTCGGTGAGCTATCAGCGATTAATGCCACCGCAGGCTCTTTTGCAGAGTATGCACCAGTGCTGCATGTGGTCGGAGCGCCAAGTACTGCGCTGCAAGATTCAAAACGCCGCATTCACCATACCTTAGGTGATGGCATATTCAACCATTTTATCAAAATGGTCGAGCCAGTTACCGTGGCACGAGCGCAAATTACGCCAGAAAATGCCGCTTCAGAGATTGATCGCGTCATTCGTCTGGTATTGAAAAAGCATCGTCCTGGGTATTTAATGCTATCACCAGACGTGGCAAAAATGCCCATTTACCCGCCAACGACTAAGCTTGATGACAGCCAAGAAGATATCACTAGCCAAGCGGCGTTGGCAGATTTTAAAAAAGCCCTGATAGAGTTTTTGCCAAATAAAACCACGACATTGATGGCAGACTTAATGGTGCATCGATTGGGATTACAAAACCAGCTAAAAGCTTTGATTGCTGATACCGATATTCCTTATACGACATTATCGTGGGGCAAAACTTTGCTTGATGAAAACAGTGATCGTTGGGCGGGAACTTATGCGGGCGTGGCATCGCGTCCTGTGGTTAAAGACGCGGTAGAAAATTGCGAATGTTTGATTAAAATTGGTGTGCAGTATACTGACACAACGACCGCAGGTTTTAGCCAAAATATCGATGAAAAAGTCGTGGTTGATTTACATTATGAGCGGGCATCGATTAGCGGTCAGAATTTTGCTCCCATTGCGTTAGAGGACGCCCTACAAACATTGCATGAAGTCATGACCTCAGGCATTAATATCGTACCTAAGCAATTTAGCAAAAAAAGACAGCCGCATGAGCAAAACGGCAAAGACGATGAACCGATTCGCCAAGATGATTTGTGGCACATCATCGCCGATGCGCTTGATGATAAAAATTTGGTGTTCTCTGACCAAGGTACCGCCTATTTTGGTATCAGTGATGTGCGTCTGCCAGAAGGTGTGACGTCTTATGGTCAACCGATGTGGGGTTCGATTGGTTATACCTTGCCCGCCAGTTTGGGCGCTGCCATTGCCTCACCGCATAAGCGCAGTATTTTATTGATTGGTGATGGTTCGGCGTTATTAACGGTACAAGAAATTGCCGTAATGATTAAAGAAGGCATCAATCCAGTCATTGTACTGATTAACAATGACGGCTATACTGTTGAGCGAGCGATTCATGGGGAAAACCAGCGCTACAATGATATCCCTAAATGTGATTGGCAGATGATGCCAAAAGCCTTTGGCGCGACAGAAGAAAACAGCTTAATGCTGAAAGCAGAAACCGCTGGCGAATTAAAAGCAGCTCTCGAAAAAGCGGCTGCTACCAAAGATAAACTGGTGATGTTAGAGGTGATGACAGATAAGCATGATATTCCGCCATTATTGGCTGATATCAGCGCTGCCCTTAAGCCTAAATAGCCTAAGTAAAATACTTTTGTTAAAGTGGATTCATATCTATAATTTAAAAGAAATAATGATTAAGCCTTTATAAATAAGAAAAGCCCTATTTGGCGTCATGCTAAATAGGGTTTTTTTATGTTGAAGTACGATAGTTTTATGAGGTTGGCGATTTATAGATTGAATAATTTATTATCAACCATTTTGCTCAGGGCGTTCATTGTCGTGATAAATTAAGCAATTAACACATGATAGGAGATGGGCCATCATGATTTGGCTAAAAATGCTTATTGGCGCTTTGATGGTATTACTGATTCAACTTTTTGCGCAGACGCGATTCTTTTATTTGGCAGCCTTGGCACCGCTGTTTCCCACGTTTACTTTGATTAGCCATTTTATTGTTGGCACTGAGCGTAGTGCTGCTGATTTAAGGGTAGCGCTGATTTTTAGCATGCTGGGTGTCATACCGCATCTTATTTACACCTTTGTGGTATTTTTTAGCATCAGCTACGTCAGCTTATATAAAGCGCTTTTATTGGGCGTGGTCGCTTGGACGGTGGCAGCGGCTATTCTAGTGATCGCATGGCAATATATTCAAGCTTAGAATGGGTTAAAAACGTCATTATTTTCTATCATTCGAGCAAAAGTAGTGTTTTAGAGCTGATAAAGCACATCAAACGATTCATACATGATTAACAATGGGTTTTAAGACGATTGCTATAAATATAGGCTCTTTAGCTTTGGTCAACGATATTATTCTTAAGGACAGTTTCATTATTTTATCTGCAATGTTAAACACAGCGCTATCTACTGCAAAGTAAGGCTCACGCCAATATCAAGGGCACGAATAGGGTCATTACTAAGATCAGCACTATCATAACCATTCAACTCGTTATCACTGATAAAAATAGGGCTTAAAAAAAGATGGATACCTTAAATATCCTGTATCTCGTAGGGGCAGTTTTAATTTTTGCCAGTATCATGGCAAGTACGTTATCAGCGCGTTTGGGCGTTCCGCTATTATTGTTGTTTTTAGTCGTTGGGATGCTTGCTGGTGAAGAAGGCATCATGGGGATTGAGTTTTCTCAATATGGTATTGCTAACTTTGTTGGGCAGGCGGCGCTGGCGTGTATTTTGTTAGATGGTGGACTGCGTACCTCCTTTAAATCTTTCCGAGTTGGATTAAAACCGGCTATTACGCTTGCCACGTGGGGCGTACTAGCAACGGTCATGATACTGGGCATATTTGTTACTTGGCTGCTTGATGTCGATTGGCGCTTTGGTTTATTGATGGCGGCAATCGTTGGTTCGACCGATGCAGCCGCGGTATTTTCATTGCTACGAAATGGCGGGGTAAAGCTTAACGACCGCGTCCAAGCCACGCTCGAATTAGAATCTGGTGCCAACGATCCGTTAGCTATTTTATTGGTAACAGGATTAATTGCTTTAAATGTTGACCCTGCTGGGCAAACGGTATTAGGCTTTTTAGGGTTACTATTACAGCAGCTTAGCTTTGGCCTTGGTATGGGATTACTGTTTGGATATTTACTAGCGAGGTTATTACCTAAGATACGACTGGCAGAAGGCATGTATGCCATTTTGATATTGTCTGCTGGCTTGGCGGTATTCGCGGCGACCAACTTAATCGGTGGTAGTGGGTTTTTAGCGGTTTATCTGGCGGGGGTGTTGATTGGTAACCATAAAGTACGCTCAACCGAGCATGTCATGCGGGTGATGGACAGCTTTGCTTGGTTATCACAAGCAGTATTGTTTGTGGTGCTAGGTTTATTAGTCACACCATCAAACGTGATTAACGTTTGGTATTATTCGGTCGCTATCGCCGCCTTTATGATTTTGATTGCCCGTCCTATCGCGGTTTATAGCAGCGTGAAGCCGTTTAAGTTTAAAGACAGAGAAATAGGGTTTATTTCTTGGGTTGGCTTGCGCGGTGCAGTTCCTATTACTCTTGCTATTTTACCAGTGATGGCGGGCATTAATAATGCTTTTATGCTGTTTGATATTGCCTTTGGTGTCGTGGTTTTATCTTTAATTTTGCAAGGTACAACCATTCCTTTTATGGCAGATTTATTTAAAGTACGTATTCCCAATAATAAAGACCCCGAAGAGAAGCATGAGGTTTGGGTATCTGATAAGGCAAGTATTACTTTATATCAATTTCAGGTAAAGTCAGGAGCATTTGCGATTGGACGCCATCCCAGAGGTATCTCTAACCATGTCAATCCTGATGAGATTAGTATTTTTGCCTTGGTACGTCAGCAGCAAATTGTGATTGTTGATGAAGATACCAAGCTTAAATTTGGCGATAGCGTTTGGTATGCGATGCGAGGCAACCATGCCAGCCAAATTGCTAAGATTTTTAATGATACGACCTTGGATCGTAAAGCCATCGATGATTTTTATGGTGATTGGCTACTATCACCAAGTGTCAAACTTGGCGATTTGCCATTTTTTACTGGGGTGATGACCTCCGAGTCTTTGGTTGATAAGCTTAAATCTAAACCTGAAAATAGCGAAAAAAATATGTGGGCGCAAACGGTTGCTGAATATGTCAAAGATAGCTTGGATACCGCGCCAGTATCGGGTGATATGGTGGCGATTAATGATGAATGGTCGTTGGTCATCAAAGAAGTTGATGATAACGGTAAACTTAGAACGATTGGCTTAAAACATGAAAACTTAGCCAAACCCGCTTAATCAATAATATTGTCAATAGTTTGCAAGATGACAGAAGAATAGGTGATGAGTGGTTGGGCGGTTAATAAATGATGGTTATGTCTGATAAGAAACCTATTTTTTAAGAAATCTATTTTTAAAACAAAAAAAGCCCTGTCAAATTGATAGGGCTTTTTCTTGTGTATTAAGCTATTTTTACCGCTCAATTACCACATCAAATCATCTGGAATCACATAAGCGGCATAAGGATCATCTTCTTCTAGCTCAGATTCCGTTTTATCATTCGATACCACGATAAAGCCTTCTAGTTTCGAGTTGATACGGTCAGCTAATGGGCGAGGGAGTAGCGCATAATCGTCTTCTAAACGCGCAATTACTACGTGTCCTGCCACGATTTGGTCATATAGCTTTTGAGTAATATAAACCTTTTTAATCTTAGTATCATCAACGAACTGATAGCTGACTTCACCGTCTGTCTCAGTGATTTGGTGTTGCTGAATCATTTGAATAACATTGGCTCTTAGCGTTTTTTGTTCTAAAAGTTGCTGTTTTTCCTGATTGAGCTTTTGATCTTTCTCTATCTTTTTGGCTTGCGCTTCTGCCAAGGCTTTTTTGGCTTCAAGGTTTGATACATCGCCGGTGCGCTTGGCATGTTGTGACTGTTTGCTGATTTTTTTGGCTTTTTTGCTATCCACCAATCCAGCTTTTAAGAGTTGTTCTTGTAGGGCGTTTTTGGCCATGTTTGTGTTACCTAAATAAATTACCTAAATAAAATTGGCTAAATCGTAGTATCTAAAAAGTTATGGTAGCAAATTTTACGCTGATATGTCAGTACATTGAGATTTCTAATGGCTTGTTTTAGGCTTAGCTTGAACGGGTTGCATTATAAATTTAGCGAAAGCAGGAACAGATGCTTAAAATGAGACAATTTTCCACAACCAGTTTTCCACAATTAATAATGATAATTTTTTAGATGTTCTAGCCAAAAAAAACGGTAGTCACACATAAAGCATAACTACCGCCGGAGAAGACTTTGAGAACAGTACAATTAAAACTTAAGCAGCAGATTTATTAAAACGTCTACGATAAATGCTACGTAGGATTGGCATAAATACCATCAAAATAGCCAATAACCATAGCACTATAGTAATCGGGCTGCTCCATAAGATACTTAGCTCACCTTGAGAAATAGATAGCGCGCGTCTTAGATTAGATTCCATAAGCTCACCCAATACATAACCCAAAATGAGCGCTGATAATGGGAAGTTTAACTTACGCAAGAAGTAACCGAATACCCCAAGTGCGACCATAAATACCAAATCAAAGGTCGTGCTATGAATCGAGTATACGCCTACAAAGCTGACCGCAGCGATGGCTGGTACTAAGATATAGTTTGGCACATTAAGCAGTTTGGCAAACAAACCAACCAATGGGATGTTCATTACGAGCAAAATCACGTTACAGATAAATAAAGACGCAATCAGACCCCAAACGATATCAGGCTGCTCCGTAAATAACTGCGGTCCCGGCGTGATATTATATAAGGTTAAAGCGCCCATCATGACCGCTGTCGTACCCGAACCCGGTACCCCAAGCGTCAACATTGGCACAAATGAACCGCAAGCTGACGCATTATTTGCCGCCTCTGGCGACGCCACGCCGCGCAGATCACCGTCACCGAAAGTACCGGTATCACCAGCGATTTTGCGTTCACTGGCATACGTCATAGCACTTGCAATGGTCGCGCCAGCACCGGGTAAAATACCAACGACAAAGCCCATTAAGCCGCTTCGTAACATGGCGCCCAAAGAGAACAGAAATTCTTTAAAGTTTAATAAACTACGTTTGCCTTGCTCAATAACCTTGTGACCCGTGGTGGTTTTTTCGAGTAGGATTAAGATTTCACTGACACTAAAAAAGCCAATAACGATGGTAGTAAATTGGATGCCATCGGATAGGTGAACCGAATCAAAAGTAAATCGGTAAATGCCAGTCACTGCATCGACACCAACCGTCGCTAAGCCAAGACCAATAAGCGCTGAGATTCCTGTTTTAATGGGTTGATCACCGACCAAACCACTCAAACAGGTAATCGCAAATACCATTAAGACAAAGTATTCAGCCGGACCAAAAGAGATGGCCCATTTAGCTAATAAAGGCGCGAATAAAACCACACCGATCGTGGCAATCGTGGCACCAACAAAAGAGCTTACAGCAGATAGCGACAGCGCAATACCCGCTTTACCTTGCTTCGCCAGTGGATAGCCATCTAACGTGGTCATAATGGCGCCAGCATCACCTGGTACGTTAATGAGGATGGCGGAGATACGACCGCCATATTCACAACCAAGATAGACCGCGGCAAGTAAGATTAGCGCACTCTCTGGTGGTAACCCAAGCGCAAAGGCGAATGGCAGTAAGATTGCCACACCGTTGATTGGACCAAGTCCAGGCAACATACCCACAATCGTTCCTAAAAAAGCGCCGATAAGTGCAATCAGTAGGTTTTCTGGCGTGGAGGCAATCGCGAAGCCATGCATTAAAAAATTAAAAGTATCCATATTGGCTATCCTCTTATCCCTGATAACAATCCAAGTGGTAACTTGACATCTAACAGAATGTCAAATAAGACGTACAAGCCAATACTGATTAACACTGAAAAGATAAAGCTTTTAAGCGGTTTGCCAGCAAAGAGTAAACCGATGGCAAAAGACATCAGAATGGTGGCAAGAATAAAGCCCAATACCTCAAAAATCAAACCATAGACGAGTAATGCAAGCGCACAAAGTACCAAGTTTCTAATAATTGGTTTGGTAAGCCCTAATTCTATCGGCTTAGTAAAGCTCGCTGGACGAAAAGCAACGACTAAAGCGCCAAATGCCAGCAATGAAAAGATTAAGATGGGGTAAGGGCGCGGGCCAATTGGATCATAGGCGATAGGAGCGACATAGCCAATGGCTAAGTATATTAAAAATAAGCTCACCAGTGCCATTAGCCCAGAAAATAAGCGTTCTATAGTCATAAGAAGACTCCTAGGATTTTAGGGCAAAAAGGCTGGCATATCTATTTTTTGCCAGCCTTTTCAGAATACGGTCAAGCGTTCATACTCAATCAATAACGTGATCGAATATTAAGCGCACTATTTGGCTTCAGCCTCAACAAGACCGTATTCAGCAGACAACTCACGAAGCTCGCCCGTACGCTTATAAACATATTCTTGAAGCTCATCACCGGTCATAGAGAATGGCAATAGCTCTTGCTGTTCACGTAGCTCGGCAAATTTTGGATCAGCAAGCATCTTATCAAAGGCATCTTTCCACCAGTTATAAGCACTCGGACTGACATCTGGTCCCATATAGTAACCACGAACGACCGGCCACGTAACATCATATCCTTGCTCTTTAGCAGTAGGAATGTCGCTCATAGTGCCACCGAGTCTTTCATCAGCAAATACGGCCAATACGCGTAATTTTCCAGCAGTGGTTTGTGGCATAAGCTCTGCAATTCCGGCACTAACGGCCGTGATGTGATTTCCCATTACTGCTGTGATGGCCTCACCGCCGCCTTCCATTGCTACATAGGTCATGTCGTTCGGATTGACACCAACGGCTTTAGCTAGCATAGCAGTTTGCATCCAATCCTGACCACCGACACTACCGCCTGCGCCAAAGCTGACTGATTTTGGATTTGTTTTTAAAACCTTAACTAAGTCGTCTAGGGTCTTTATGTCTGAGTCAGCATTGACTGCGACAGCGCCATAATCTGTGCCGACACCAGCCAGCCATTTCACATCCTTTTCGGTAAATTTACCAAACTTACCTTGTGATAAATTAAGAATAGATCCCGTAGAGAAGGCGATGATGGCATCGCCATTATCACGATCATTGGCAACAATTTTGTTATAAGCAACAGCACCGACGCCGCCTGGCATGTAAGTGACGCGCATCGGGTCTTTTAAGATACCAGTGTCTTTTAAGCCGGCTTGAGCAAGTTTACAAGTCAAGTCAAAACCGCCACCTGGTTTGGCAGGTGCAATACATTCCGGACGTGAAGGTGCTGTCAGCTCGCTTGAGCCATCTGCAGAAGTCGCATCTGTACTTGCAGTTTCGTTAGCATTATTACAGGCAGTCAAAGATAAGATAGACAGGCCAAGAGCCAGATAAGATAGTTTTTTCACACAACACTCCTTGTGTATGGTTACACCAAAATTCAATGAGATTCTAATTAAAATAATCCTGTTTCGAGGCTTAAACTTAGGATTAAATTAATGAGGTTACTAGACTTTATCTAAATATGTTTTTTCGTCACTATGTAAAAGTAACAGAATATCTCTAAAATAACAAGAAACATATGTATGTCTGTATGAATTTCTATTGTACTATAAAGATATAAGAATCTGTTGATTGTTCTTTTTAGGAGAATCTTGCAATAAGATATGGGAAGTTAATTGGATGGTTTTGCTTGCTTATAGGCAGTTAAAAGATGAATTGGATAATTAAGATCGCTATTATTCCAACACAAATATCTAAGGGCACAGCTTTGAATAATAGAGCACTAAAAAGCTTGTTTTTTTCTATAACGACTTGAGAGGCGCCTAACATTAGACTTCCGCCTGATGAGAAAGGGGACAGCGATGAGCTTTGTGCTCCCACAACAATACAGGTAAATAGTAATAAAGGGCTTATTCCAGAAGCAACGGCTAAAGGCAGCACTATAGGAAATAAAGTAGGGGCAACTACGCCAAGTGTACTGGCAAATATCGACATGATGGCGCTGATAACGAAGACTAAAGTTGGTATCATCCAGATAGGAACATTGGTACTGAGCCATTCTGTTAGCTCGTAAATGACCCCAACCTCTACTCCGAGGCGAATTAACATACCGACGCCACAAATCATAATAAGCGTATTCCAAGGTATGAGTGCAATCACGGCTTTTTCGTCACCTAACTTTAAAAATAGGCTAATCAAAGCAAAAATAATAGCAATAAAACCAATGTCAATCCGAGCATTCAAAAACTCAATCGCTGATACTTGCGGCATGAGTAGGTTTAAAATGGGCACAATGAGCACAGCCGCCATCATAATAAAAATCAGCATAATAGATTGTTTTTGCTTACTATCAAAAGGCTCTGGCGCTGTCGTTTGAATTGCAATTTTGCTATTTTTGGCATTGAATACGCTATAACCACCCAATAGAATCACAGGAATTAAAAAAGTAGCGGTAAAGATGCCTAAAACATAGGTAAAGCTATTGTCATTGGCGACACCTGCGCCGCGCATCAGCTCCCTAAAAATAACCCCGCTTTGTGAGGTGATAAAGTTAGCGCCGGCAAGCGCACCATAATTTACTGATAAAGTGGCAATGACGATATTTAAATTGGTTCGTTTAGACAAGAGCAAAATCATCGGTGCCATCGTCGCTAAAACGGTGTAATAGCCAGCACCTAAGCCTGCGACAACCGTGGCGACAAGGAATATAACCACTGGCAAAAATGATGGAAAATGACGACACTTATAAATCAGATGGCTCGATAGCTTCTCTAAAGCGCCATTAGCAAGAGGGAAGTTATAAAAGAGGGTCACGGCAAAAATAACAAAGAAGATTTTTAGCGGCCATAGCTCGATAATCTCATGAGCCTTTAGCCCCATTCCGAAACAACCGATCAGGTATGAAAACGCAATAGCAAATAAGCCAATATTGATTTTGGTGGTATAACCTAAAATGATACAAATTACTATCGCAGCTAAAATATAAAGTGTCACGACTGCCTCTTAACCTTAACAGGATGAATGCTATAAAGAACCATAGTAGTTTTTACAGAGTAAAGCGCATTACGCTAGTATGGACAAATAGCCTTTAAGTAATGCTAAAAAACGTATAAGTCCGAACAGCGTCTCTAGTTGAGAAGAATGATAGCAAAAAAAGCCCAGTAAATTAGATAAGATTGACTATAAAGAAATGACTAGGATGCCACATTAAAATGATCATAAACGCCTTGTTTTTTATGGCAGTAACAATCTTTAAAAAGAATTTAGTTCTTAAAAAATTTTCTATGACGGTGAAATAATGATAGACAATTTCAAAAACTTTAAAATGCCACGATATGAGCAGGTAAGGTGGCACATACAAACATTACTAACAGAGAGTAAGTGGGACGAAAATACCCCTTTGCCTAGTGAGCAGGAGTTCGCTGATAAGTATCAAGTATCGGTGGGAACCGTCCGAAAAGCGGTGGAAAAGCTAGTAGAAGAAGGGGTTTTAATAAAGCAGCAAGGGAGAGGGACTTTTTTAAAACGCCCAGATTTTAATAGCTCATTATTAAGATTTTTTAAGTTTCGTGATAAAGAATCTGGCTATGTCACTCCAACGGGCATAATCAAAAAAATTATGATGATAGAAGGGATCGATGATATTAATCTAAAGCTAAATATAGATAAAAATAAAGCGCTCATTTATATAGAGCGCGTTCGTAGCGTCGAAGACAAAGTCTTGCTGAGTGAAAAGATTTGGCTACCTAAAAATCGTTACGAAGCTTTTGCAACCTTAGAGCCTGAAGATTTTGAGAATCTTCTTTATCCTTTTTATTATACGAAGTGTGGACAGTTTGTGTCGTCTGCTGTAGAGACATTGTTTTTTATCACTGATCACAGCGACCCTTATTTAGACAATAGCACCCAAGAAAACTTAGTGAAGGTTTGCCGCATTGCTAAGAATTTAGAAGGTGACCCTATCGAGTATAGAGAGTCTTTTGGACTGGCAGAGAAGTTTAGCTATGAGATTAATATTATTTAATTTAATGGTAAGCGATGTTTCTACAAATGATGTTTTAAATGATATAACCGTGAAGTAGTAGAGGTTATGGCAAAATATACCTTCTAAACACGTTCTACTATAATTTATTAAGATTTAAACAACTTTAAGCCCTTACAGGTCAATGACTGTAAGGGTCTAAATTTATCGCTATTCCTAACTGCCGAGCCGCCGCACTTAAATTGCATTTTTGTTTTCTATCTTTTTGAGAGCGTCTGCTTTAAATTCTGTCCTGTAGCTCTATATTTTCTTAATCACAATAAACTCATTATCGAGTTTTTAGTTTACCAAATTTAGTTGTAACAGCTCATAGACAGCGGTACTTAACCATGTGCCATTTTTTGATTAGCAGTGTTATGGTAGTTTAACTTTGTCAGACGTTTCTACCCGACTAAAGTAAATCTAGCTCCTATATAGTCTGTACGATTCACTTTAGCCATCACCCCGTATTACGCAGACCCGCTGCCAAAGCATTGATACTACGTATTAAAGGATCTTCAACAGCAAGGTCGCCATGGTTAACCTCACCTTTAGCCTCTTTTTGTCTGGCACGTTTTAGTAGCTCGATTTGGATGTAATTCATTGGATCTAAATAAGCATCTCGCCATTGCAGTGATGCGGCAAGGTTTTGCTGATGCGCCAATAACGATGTCTGGTTAAGCAAAGAGTTCAAACCTGAGAAGGTTAGATGATGCTCATCGATTACCGCTTGCATAATCTGTTCACGTAATCCCTCATCTTCACATAACTGGCTATAAGCCTGAGCAATGCTCATCTCAGCTTTGGTAAACGCCATTTCAATATTACTAATAAATACGTTAAAAAATGGCCAGCAATCAATCATCTCTCTCATTAAAGCTTCGTCTTCTTTAACGCTATGAAGAGCACTACCGACACCATACCAAGCAGGCAGTGTAAAGCGTGCTAGCGACCAACCAAATACCCAAGGGATCGCCCGCAAGGTCGTCTTACTTGGCAGACCTTTATTACGGTGCGCTGGGCGTGAGCCGATATTTAATAAAGAAATTTCTGCCACTGGCGTCACTTGTGAATAGAATTGATAAAATCCTTCAGTATGGTCAGTCAGCGTACGATAACGCTGTTCACCCGCATCTGCTAAACGTGCAAAGAGCGCTTCATAAGTTGGCAGCTCAGGCGGCTGCACTACAAACCTTGAGGAGCACGCTTTAAGCGTACCAGTGATGCCCATGGTCAGCTCAAATACCGCTGTATCAGTATTGGCATATTTGGCATAAAGGACTTCACCTTGCTCGGTTACTTTAATTTCACCATGCAATGTCCCCGCTGGCTGAGCGGCAATCGCATTATGCGTTGAGCCACCACCCCGACTGACAGAACCACCGCGGCCATGAAACAAGCGCGTTTTAATACCATATTCATCAGCGATATGGTTAATGGTTTGCTGGGCGCTATACAGCTGCCAGGCAGAGGTAATAATACCGCCGTCTTTTGAGGAATCTGAATAGCCCAGCATGATCTCTTGAGTGTTATCTGAGTGCGCAAGCAACCCTCGATACAGCGGATTGTCCAACACGGCAGGTAAAATCTTATCAATGTTTTTAAGATCTTCGATGGTTTCAAATAACGGTGCGACGGGTAAGTCAGCAGACAGCTGACCTACGTCATCAACCCTACATAATCCTGCAAAGCGCATGAGTAGTAAGACTTCTAATAACTGACTAGCATTGTTGGTCATCGAAATTACGTAACTACCAAAAGTACCTTGGCCGACCAGTTTACGCAATGTTGCCACTGAGTGCATCAAGGCCAATTGTTCGCGAGTTTTATCCGTTAAGTTATCGGTATAAATAAGCGGTGTACCGGGCTTTTTCAGCAAGCGCGTCAGCCATTCTTGGCGCTCGGTTTCATTAAGCGTTTGATAGTCTGGTAAGTTAGAAGCACTAGCAAAAATATCGGCGATTACTTCGCTATGATAAGACGATTCCTGACGGATATCGAGTGCTGCCAAATGGAAGCCACAGGTTTTGACCAGACGAATCATATCGAGCAATAAGCCTTCACCATGTGCTTTGTCATGAGTATTGACACTTTTTCGGATGATGCGTAAATCTTCTAATAACTCTTGCGGGTTGGCGTAAGCATCTTGTTCGGCGTTGAGGTCTGTACCTTTACTTTGAATGTGGCGATTGGTCGCTTTTATCTTGGCAAAGATAATCGATAACAACCTTCGATACGGCTCATTGTTGTAATCATTGAGATTGTAATCAAATACTTTTTGATCGAGAGTGGCGTACGCTTTTATACGAGCATACACATTAGGCTCAATGACAACAATCGTATCGCTGTGAATCAGTTCACGGCGCAATTTCTTGATCAAGACTTGATAATGACGTAGCACGGTATCGGCATGCATCAGCACTGCCATTTCTGTGGTGTCATGAGTGACAAAGGGATTGCCATCTCTGTCGCCACCGATCCAAGAGCCAAAGCTCATAAACGCCGGTAATGGATAATCGGTTAACTCTGGATAGATATCAACAATGGCGTCTTTAATATTGCGATAAACCTTAGGGATGGCATTGAATAAACTGGCATTGAAATAATGCAGACCATTATTGATTTCGTCATAGACCAGAGGCTTACGCGTACGTACTTCATCCGACGACCATAATAAATCAATCGTTTGCGCCGTTTGTTCTTTCGCTTGCTGGCAGGTAAAGCTGACTTCTGCAAGATTGTTTAAGGCATCACTGTACGTAAACAGACTCTGCAGTAGATTCATCGTCGTACGGCGGCGTGCTTCAGTCGGATGGGCGGTAAAGACAGGAATAAACTTCAGCTGCTCAATCAGCTCTTGCATCTGAGTAGGTTCAATATTGCGCTCACGACATTCAAGCAAGGTGCGACGAAACGAACCTTCCCAGCTTTGATCGGATTGCATACGCAAGGCTTGACGCTGCTCGCGCAAGTAATTTTCTTCACTTAGATTGGCCAAGAAGAAATAGATAGAAAAGCTGCGGATGATATTTTTTAAGGTTTGGTTGTCTAACGAGGCGATGAAGTCGATGAGTTGTTGCTGCTTCGCTTCGTTAGGCGCGCGGCGTTGTTGGATAAAACCTTTACGCAGAGTTTCAATGGTATTAAGTGTTTGTTCGCCCGTCTGCCGAGAAACCGCATCTCCTAGAAAGGATCCTAATAAGCTGATGCGTTCGCGTAATACGTCGTTATCAATAGTCATCCTTGACCTTCTCATTAAATTAGTGGGTGAAAAACTAGCAAGAATACTAAATTGGTAAGCTCTTACAAAGATAGATCTCGTTGGCTAGATCTCGTAGCATGTTTACTGCTTATTAATTTAAAACAAATATTAATAATACTTAATTTGCATGATAGAAATTTATCAACAATTAAAAATAATATCTCTCAATTCAGCTCTCTACCATAGCAAAAATTTTACAATTGAGTAGGTCGATTTTAGCGCCATGAGTATATACAGCAAAAGGGTAGTCAGGGCTTTATATCTGTTCTGTCTAAAATTATAAATGAAGATAAGAAGGTCTGGCGTTCATATTTATTAAATGCGAGCTTTAAAAATGGTGAATTCCACTAATGAGGTGAGGAGGTATAAGCTTTAGCAACTTGGGTCATAGCGTTGACCCAAAACTGTCTGCTACAAGGAATGTTATCATGACAACTCCGTCTGAATATCAATCAGAACATCACCCTATAAGCCGTTTTAGAGGAATTATTATCATTGCCATTGCAGCGCTCGGTGCTCTGGCATTGTGGCAGTTTTTGCCATTTACCAGTAATGAAAATAAAGGTTTAGCCTTATTGTTCTTTGTTGCTGTACTTTGGCTAACAGAAGCCGTGCACACTACTTTTACAGCTATCATGATACCTATACTCGGTGTAATGATGGCTATTCCTGATATCAATACGAGTGTCGCTTTCTCTTCTTTTGCTGATCCTATTATCTTTTTATTCTTTGGTGGTTTTGCCCTAGCGGCTGCTTTACAAACTCAAAAAATGGATAGGAAAATTGCTTTATGGCTTATACATATTGCAAAGGGTAATTTTGCCTTGGTGGTATTTTCTATATTTGTTGCGACGGCATTTCTATCGATGTGGATCTCCAATACGGCAACAACCGCCATGATGTTGCCGTTGGTCGTCGGGATTATGGCAGGCGTAGATAGAGTGAAAGACCGTAATACCTTTGTTTTTGTCTTACTTGGACTTTGCTACTCTGCTGCTGTCGGAGGTATTGGAACGATTGTGGGCACACCGCCTAACGCTATTACCGCCAATGCGTTGGGTTTAACTTTTGCTGGGTGGATGAAGGTTGCTGCGCCTTTTATGCTTATTATGTTCCCACTCATGCTAGGCATATTGTATTTGGTGTTTAAACCCAAGTTAAAGATCGAGATGTCAACCATTCAAGAAGATATTCCTTGGACCGCTCAGCGCAAAATGACGATGATAGTCTTTGCCGTAACAGCACTATCTTGGATATTTAGTAGCTTTATTGCTGATACGACTGGCTGGTCTAGTGTGGATAGCATTATTGCAGTGACGGCAGCAATCGCTGTTGGGGTGCTAGGATTGGCAAGCTGGCAGGAGATTTCTGATAATACCGATTGGGGTATTTTGATGCTGTTCGGTGGCGGTATTACATTAAGTACTATTTTAAGTAATTCTGGTGCCTCGTTAGTCTTGGGTCAATCAATCGCACAGTTACTACAAGGTTCACCGACTATTGTTATCATCGCTGTGGTGGGTGTATTCATTGTATTCTTAACAGAGTTTAGTAGTAACACGGCGACGGCAGCTTTGCTCGTACCGGTATTTTCAGGTATTGCCGTGCAAATGGGTATCCCTCAAGCAACCCTAGTGTTGACTATTGGCTTGGGCGTTTCTATGGCCTTTATGATGCCCGTTGCGACACCGCCAAACGCTATTGTTATGGGCTCAGGGCTAATAAAGCAGAGTGAGATGATGAAAGCAGGTTTTTGGCTAAACCTGGTTGGAGTCGCAGTATTAGTCGTCTATATAAAATTTTGGATATAAAATGATATTTTAAGCGCTATTAGTGATTGCTAAGACAGCAGGTATTTTAGGTATTTGCTGTCTTTTTATTACTCATTATATTTATGATTTTCTAAGAACAAATTAAATAAATGAGAAGCCGTATAATAAGTAATAGGTATTAATTTCTAGAAAAATAAGGCATCTCATAAGACGCTAAAATCTCTTGTACCAATGCTTGAGCAACCGGTTCAAGCTTTTGGTAATCCTGCACAATCATACTACGCTCACGCGCGGCCCATACCTCATCTAAATATATTTTATGAAGATTCATGGTTCGTTGATGTCGATTAGCGGAAGACTCAGGAACAATGCTAATGCCTACACCTGCCTCTACCATACGACAGATGGACTCAAAGCCTGAGACATTAACTCGTGTATCCATAGTAACACCCATACGAGATTGTAAATCGGATAAAAAATCGCCTAGCGTACTACCTTGATGGAAACCAATATAGGGATGATCTAGGGTTTCAGAGAACTTTAGGCTTTTCTTTTTCGCTAAAGGGTGGTTGATAGGGGTGACAACGGCCAAGCGATCGCTGCTAAAGTTAATGACCTCAATAGACTCTGCCATCACAGGTCCCGATAAAATACCAATATCTGTCGTGCCACTCACAACACCGCGAATAATTTCTTTAGTTAATCGCTCTTGCAAATCAATCGTTACTTCTGGGCGCTGAATCAAAAAATCGGCCAAAATTTCAGGTAAAAAATCAGTCACTGCTGTGGAGTTTGCATAGATACGAACATGTCCAGTAGCGTCAGAGCGATACTCAGAAAAGCTATTTTTTACTTGCTGGATTTGAGCCAATATGCTGCGGGCGTGAACCAAGAGCTTGAGGCCATCATCAGTCAGCTGCATTCCTTTGTTATGACGATAAAACAGACGAGTGCTAAGTTGCGTCTCTAGTTTTTTGATACGAGTACTGGCTGCCGCAGGAGAAATAAATGTCTTTTTCGCTGCCTGAGTCAGACTAGGTGACTCTGCGATAGCACAAAAAAGCTGTAAGTCAACAATATCAAAGTGCATGAGAAAAGGGACCTATTGTAGAAAGATAAATATGAATCATTAAAAATTAATATAAAGACATTTATAAAATTTTCTGAGAGTTAGCCATTACTATCGGCATTAGTGAAAACGGAACGCTATGTTAATAAACCAGTAATTTTCAGAAAGCAGTTTTGTTGGCATAATTTCTTTAACGTCATTTAATGATAGCAATAATATAGTTATTCAGGTGATTTAGATGCCTCTAGTTTGTAGGTTTTTATTCAACATATAAGGGAATATATAATGCAAGCCGCTACCTCTAATTCAGAACCCAATCTTAGCGAATGGATTGGTAATCATCAGACTACCCAAGATAGCATTTGTGAGGTTTTAGTTCGCCGAATGGCAGCGACCTTAGGTGTCACAAGTCCCAAGATTGGTGAGCCACTACCTGCATTATGGCATTGGATGTTTTTTCAACCTGAGCTTAATAAGACTGAGTTAGGCGTAGACGGACATCCACAAGTGGGTGGCTTTATGCCTCCGGCATTTGGTCGTAATAGGATGTGGGCGGGGGGCAGCTTAGAGTTTAGTCAGCCTTTAGTTATTGGCAAACCCGCAACTTGTGACTCTAGTATTGAGAACATAATAGAGAAGGACGGATCTACAGGCTCTTTAGTCTTTGTCACTGTTCGTCATGACTATACGCAAGAAGGTGAGCATAAATTTACTGAACGTCAGAACATCGTTTATCGTCTTCCAACGCCACCAAAGCATACCTCAGATGCAGCCCCAAAAGCTCAGTGGTCAACCCATATTATGCCAGACTCTACATTGTTATTTCGCTATTCTGCGGTCACCTTCAACGGTCATCGTATTCATTATGACTACCCTTATGTTACCGATACTGAAGGCTATAACAATCTTGTCGTCCACGGTCCATTAATGGCAACTTTAGCACTACATGGCTGTTTAAACGCTCATCCTAATAGAGTACTAAAAAGCTTTAAGTATCGCGGTGTACGACCAGTGACTCTAGGTAATGATATTCATATCGAAGGTAAAATGATAAACGATAGCCAAGCTGACGTATGGATAAGTAATGACAATGGTGTTATTCAACAAGGGCAAGTTGAGTTTGCAGTATAAACTAACAAGACTTATGTAAATTATCAGAAGATAAAACATCCAAAAAATTATTCGCATAGTAGCGCAAGGAGTTTCTTATGACAAACGAAAAAATAGAACATTTAAATACGATTAGAGAGGGCATCAAAGGCTTGATGTCAGGATTTGGTAGTGAATACTGGCGCGAACTTGATGCGACAAAAGGCTTTCCTGATAGGTTTGTAAAAGCTTTGAGTGAAGATGGTTGGTTATCAGCGTTAGTACCAGAGGAATATGGCGGCTCAGGACTGGGTATCGCAGAAGCTTCAGTGATTATGGAAGAAATTAATCACTGCGGTGGCAATGCCGGTACTGTACATGGTCAAATGTATAACTTGTTTACGCTGGTTAAGCATGGCACGTCTGCACAAAAAGAGCGCTATTTATCTAAGCTAGCCTCTGGTGAGTTACGTTTACAGTCGATGGCAGTGACTGAGCCAACTAGCGGTACTGATACGACAGCTATCACGACGACAGCCGTAAAAAAAGGCGACAAATATATTGTCAACGGTCAAAAGGTATGGATATCACGTGTTCAGCATTCTGACTTGATGATCTTATTAGCCAGAACCACGCCAATAGCGGAGGTCAGTAGCAAAGTAGATGGCTTGTCGATTTTTTTAGTTGATTTACATACTGCCATTGGCAATGGCTTGACCGTACGTCCAATCGAAAATATGGTCAATCATGAAACCAATGAATTGTTTTTCGACAATCTTGAGATTCCAGAAGAAAACTTAATGGGAGAAGAAGGCAAAGGCTTTCGCTATATTCTTAGCGGTTTGAATGCTGAACGAACCTTAATCGCTGCTGAATGTATCGGTGATGGTCGTTGGTTTATTGAGCAGGCCAGTAATTATGCTAATGAACGTGAGGTGTTTGGGCGTCCAATTGGTAAAAATCAAGGCGTACAATTTCCAATTGCTGAAGCGCACATAGAAGTGGAAGCAGCTGATTTAATGCGTTGGAAAGCCTGTGAGGACTATGAGAACGGTAGTACGAATGCCGGTGCGTCAGCGAATATGGCAAAGTATTTAGCAGCAAAGGCATCTTGGGAAGCAGCAAATGCTTGTCTACAAACCTTTGGTGGTTTTGGTTTTGCCAACGAATACGATGTTGAACGTAAATTCCGCGAAACTCGATTGTATCAAGTTGCGCCAATCTCAACCAACTTAATATTATCTTACGTTGGCGAAAAAGTACTAAAAATGCCAAGAAGCTTTTAGAGGTATTTACTTAAGAATGATAGTAGAAACGTAAACGGTCTATTTGAAAGAACACTTTTCTCAGCCAAGACCGTTTAGCACTCTGGTTTCTTAGCTACATTAGCCAGTGTATTGACAAGATAACAGGACATATTATGACTAACCATACAGAGCAAAAGCGCCCGCTTGATGGCATCACCGTCATCAGTTTAGAACATGCCATTGCAGCGCCATTTTGTACTCGTCAGCTTGCAGACTTGGGTGCTAGAGTCATCAAAGTTGAACGCCCTGGAGTAGGAGATTTTGCTCGAAATTACGATGAGCGTGTTGATGGTATGTCTTCGCATTTTGTGTGGGTCAATCGCGGTAAAGAAAGTCTTGCCTTAGACTTAAAGTCGCCTGAAGCACAGCCAGTATTAGACAAACTATTATCGGAAGCTGATGTATTAGTACAAAACCTTGCGCCAGGGGCTAGTACAAGGATGGGACTTAGCTATGAGGAGCTACATAAGAAGTATCCACAATTAATTGTCTGCGATATTTCAGGCTATGGAATGAGCGGTCCTTATGAGAAGAAAAAAGCCTATGACTTATTGATTCAAAGTGAAAGCGGTCTGTTGTCAGTGACTGGTAATGATAATGAAATGGCAAAAGTAGGAGTCTCCATCGCTGATATCTGTGCCGGCATGTATGGATACTCATCAATCTTAGTCGCACTACGATTACGCGATCAGACTGGCGAGGGCAGCCATATCGATGTATCGATGCTAGAGTCATTGGTCGAATGGATGGGCTTCCCTCTATATTATACTTATGAAGGGGCTGCTGCACCTACTCGTAATGGCGATTCTCATGCAACCATCTATCCTTATGGTTCGTTTGTCACTGCTAATGGTTCAGTAATGTTCGGACTGCAAAATGAGCGAGAATGGCAAATATTTTGTGAAAAGGTGCTTCAAGATGCAGACGTTGCTCTTGATGAACGCTTTAGCAAAAATAGCCTCAGAGTACAAAATCGCGACGCGCTAAAAAATATTATCGAAGAAAATTTTGCCAAGCTTACCAAAGCTGAAGTCATCCAACTTTTAGATGCTGCTCAGATTGCTAATGCTCAAGTTAATGAGATGCCAGACGTTTGGGAACATCCACAATTGCAGGCACGTAATCGCTGGCGCACTATCAAAAGTGGCGAAAACGAGTTACCAGCTATGCTTCCTCCTGCAGTGAATAATCAGTTTGAGTATGCTATGGGCAATGTTCCAGCGTTAGGTGAGCACACACAAGCAATTCTACATGAGTTTGGATTTGACAAAATAAGCTAAAATAAACGGTCTAAAGTGATTTATTCATAATTATATTTCAGGAGCAAAGCATGCAAACCTCTATCGATAAAGACACAGCTGCTTTGACAGTTGGTCTTGCTAACATTCATACTTGGTTATTTGTCCCCGCCACGAAAATAGAGCGAGTCGCAAAAGCATTCGATAGTGGCGCAGATGCGGTGATTGTCGATTTAGAGGACGCTGTTGCACAAGCAGACAAGGCACAGGCTCGCGATGCATTACAGCAGTACTATGACAGCGCTGACTATCAACCGGTCTGGGTACGCATCAATCAGGCCGGTAGTACAGGCTATGCTGAAGATATAAAACTATGCGAGCAGCTGCCTAATCTCGCTGGAATCATATTGCCCAAAGCGGAGCAGGCTGCAGATATTGAATATATTCATCATCTCAGTTGTTTGTCAATAATAGCATTAATCGAAAGTGCCGTTGGTTTACACAATCTTGATAACATGGCCGGCGCTTCAGGATTAGTCGCTTTTAGTTATGGATTTCTAGATCTTTGCAATGATTTGCGGGTACAAGTAGGTACAGCAGCGGCGGATATTATCGCCAATCAAATTCGCTATCAGTTACTTATTAGCTCAAAAGTACATCAATTATCGGCACCTATTGACACCGTCTATCCAGAATTTAATGACAGTGAAGGTCTCAGTCAGCGCGTCCAGCTATGGTCACAAATTGGCATGTCAGGCATGCTCTGTATCCATCCTAAACAAGTCGCTACCGTCAAAGAGTCTCTCAGGCCTTCAGACGCTGATATTGAGTTTGCAAAGCGTGTTATAGCAGAGTACGAAAGCACTGGAAAGGCAGTGTTTAAAGTAGAAGATAATATGATAGATGCACCAGTGATTAAGCGCTGCTATCAACTGTTAAGTCGATAGGTTTTTTGCGCCGATACATTTGTATCGAGTATAACGTGCTTTGAGTCTTATAGCTTTATCTCAACTATTCACGCTCACCAGAGCGTATAACATAGTCAAATCCCTCATGAGCAATTCTATAAATATGACTAAATGTAGAGCACAGTTATCTCACCCAAAAAATAATACACCTTCATGGATGTTAAAATTTACCATTGGCTTAATTGGTATGTTTGCTTTTTTGCAAGTATATTCTGTACAGGCAATACTGCCAGTGCTAATGATGGATTTATCGGCGACCGAAGTAAAAGCTGGGATGACGGTGGGGGCGACAGTCATGGCGATTGCGATCATGTCGCCATTTTTAGGCATGCTATCAGATGCTATAGGTCGTAAGCGTATTATCGTAGGATCGCTATTATTTTTAGCAATACCGACAGCAATGATTGCCCAAAGCCCTAGTATTGAGTGGATGTGGTTATGGCGCTTCATGCAGGGACTGTCTGTGCCAGGCATTACGGTAGTAACTATAGCTTATATTGGTGAGGAGTTTGAGGGACGATCAGTGACAGACTTGATGTCTTTTTATGTCTCAGGCACTGTATTTGGTGGCTTTATGGGGCGCTTTTTACTTGGCCATTTACATGAACTGCTTGGCTGGCGTCATGGGTATTATGTGATGGCAGCGATGACATTGATAGGAACAATTTGGGTAAGTAAGGCACTGCCAACATCACGTTCTTTTGAGCCTAATCCAAACTTCCGCTCGGCGATACAAACCCTTGGCAAGCATTTAGTTAATCGCTATGTGGTTACTGCCTGTCTACTTGGCGCCTGCGTGCTGTTCTCACTAGTCGGATGCTTCACTTTTATTAATCTACATCTTGCAAAAAGTCCGTATGAGCTCACCACAGGACAATTGGCCAATATATTTGCCGTATATTTAATTGGAGTGCTTATTACGCCTTTATCAACGACATTATTGCGCCGCTTTGGATCAGCACGTACGGTGCGCGTAGCTGTATTCACCTCAATGGTTGGAGTGTTGATAACTTTATTTACACCAATCTGGGGTATTATTATTGGGCTAACGATCATGTCATCAGGAGTCTTTATTACTCAAGCAGCGACTATAAGCTATATCGCTATCAATGTGAAAAAGGGCCGTTCATTGGCTTCTGGGTTGTACTATATGTTCTATTATACTGGCGGGACGATAGGTGCGTGGCTATGTGGCATAGCATATGCAAATGGGCAATGGCCGCTAACAGTTTGGTTGTTGTTATTTATACAGGTCTTAGCATTGTTGGTTGCGAGTTTTGGAATGGTTAAAACTAAAACCTATACTGCATAGTGTAACTGCTGTTTAATAAGCTATGCTTTCAAACCTGTAGAAATGAATTTAGGAGATTTTAACTAAGTGTTTTGACTGTAAAAATATTGGATAATTCTTCGCTATCGATATTAATTTCAAAACTATCTCTTAATAAAAATAAACAGCAAATAAAAATTCTTTAAAATTATAATTTCCTAAGTTAATGTCTATGGATTCTTCGGCATAGTTCACTATAAAGATACTTGTCCTAACTGGTTACCTGAGAATACTAGACTATCTAGCAGATAGTGACTATCAACATTTAGCAAAACTACATAACCAAACCTTCACGTCACAATAAACCTCGTGGTGGTTAGTCATTAGAGATATGCAAACAGACCAATCACTATCTGGCAAATTTCCTTATTATGGTTGAACATAGAATAGGATTAATTAAACGGTTCAGAGTAGTGGCTCATAAATATCGTAACCGTCGTCAGCGCTATGATCTTAGAATGCGGCTGTTTGCTGGTATCGTTAATATTGAGCTTAACCTATGACTTTTGCAAGAGGTATATTGTTTAAAAAATAGGTAAGACTATTATTTATGACCATGTTCATCACTGTAGCCTATCCAAAATTCTGCATTATCCACGCCAGCCTTTCTAGGATCAAAGATAGGATTAACCCCTAACTCCATCTGCGTATCGTAGTCTTTGAGCACCTTTAATGCAGTTTTGCTAAGTAGTAAAATGGCGATAAAGTTTAGGTAACACATACTGCCAAAGCCAATGTCGCCTAGCGCCCACATCATACCGACAGATTGTACACTGCCTGAGAAGCAAACAATTAAAAAAATCAGTTTTAGTAAGTGCTTAAGAATGGGGTAGCGCAACTTGTTATCCAAATAAACCAAAGTAGTTTCGGCGATATAGTAGTAGGCAATCAAACACGTGAATGCGAACAGGAAAATAGCAATGGCGACAAATCCACTACCGTATTGGCTAAAAACAGTAGATACCGCTGCTTGTGTAAATGCAGTGCCGGCCTCAATGCCAGGCATATTCTCGACCAGCGCTACCCCTTCTGGGGTAGTTACGTTATACATGCCGGTTGATAGAATCATCAAAGCGGTAGCGGTACAAACGAGTACGGTATCAATGTAGATAGAAAAGCTCTGTACCAATCCTTGCTTAGCAGGGTGAGAGACTTCTGCAGCGGCTGAGCTAAAAGTAGCTTCTCCAGCCCCTGCAACATTAGAGAATACAGCGCGACGTACGCCCCATGAGATAGCAGTACCGACCATGCCGCCGAATACAGCATCCATACCAAAGGCACTTTTGAAAATGAGCGCAAACATAGAAGGAATATTGTGAGCATTAAAGACCAACACAATGACCATCATAAAGATATAACCAATTGCCATAACCGGAACTACTTTGCCAGCGAAACTAGCGATACGTTTTACGCCACCAAATATGATGATGGCTAGCAGCACGACAATTATGATGCCAGTCACAAATGGAGGGATGTTAAATGCAGTGTTAAAGGAATCCGCAATAGTATTTGCCTGAACTCCAGGCACTAATACGCCATAAGAGAGACAAGTCACAGCAGCAACGACGATAGCAAAAGGCTTTAACTTGAGACCTTTTTCAATATAAAACGGCGAACCGCCTCGATATTGGTCGTCTACCTTATGCTTATAAACCTGGGCTAAAGTGGATTCAATAAAGGCACTGGCGCCGCCCAAAACACCCATGAGAATCATCCAAAATACCGCCCCAGGGCCACCAGCTGCTATAGCCGTTGCGACCCCAGCAATATTACCGACACCGATACGTCCGGATAGGGCCATACAGAAAGCCTGAAAAGAGCTAACACCTGCTGATGAAGTCTGTTTATCGAATAACAGCTTGATCATCTCTTTAAAATAGCGAATCTGCACAGCGCGGGTCATGATAGTAAAATAGATACCGACGCCTAGTGCAAGATAGACCAGCGCGTCGCTCCAAATATACCCGACGATGGTATTAATAATGTTTTCCATAACTTTACTTCCTTGTAATGTTTTTGGCTACGCTGACTTAGTTCTTGGGACGTCTTTGCTTAATTTACCAACCAGATAGTTTTAGTTTGAGTGTATTGAGATAGTGCCTCAAGGCCATTGTCACGCCCACCGAAGCCCGACTGTTTATAACCACCAAAAGGCGTCGTAATATCCCCTTCAGAGAAGCCATTAATCGAGATGGTACCTGCTTTAATAGCGGCTGCGACACGGAAAGCACGGTGGATGTTTTGAGTATAAAAAGACGCAGCTAGGCCATAGCTACTTTGATTAGCAAGCGCAATGGCTTCTTCTTCAGTCTCAAAGCTGGTGATAGCGAGAATCGGACCAAATACCTCTTCCTTGAACAAGGTCATATCTGCGCTAACATTATCAAAAATGGTAGGCTCAATATACCAACCACTGCCAACTTCCTTATGGATACGACCGCCTGCAGCCAAAGTAGCGCCTTCAGCTTTAGCAGTATCAAGATAGGTAACTACCTTATCGAAATGTGCCTTTTCTATCATAGGCCCAATAGCAACTTCAGGGTCATAGGGCAGGCCTACTTTCCATGATTTGAGCCCTTCTTGTAGTAGGCTCAATAAAGCTTTCTTTTGGCTAGAGTGCACTATTAATCGTGAACCACAGCTACAGTTTTCGCTCATATTCCAAAAAGCCGCTGACAAAATATGCTCAACGGTTTGCTCATTGATGAGGGCGTCGGCAAATACCACTTGTGGACTCTTACCGCCGCACTCTAAGACCACTTCTTTTAGGTTACTTTGCGCAGAATATTGCAGAAATAATCGACCGACTTCGGTAGAGCCGGTGAAGGAAATCATATCGACATCCATGTGCTGCCCGAGTGCCGCGCCGACTTCTTCACCAAGGCCGCAAATCAGCTGTAAGGCCGATTTTGGTACACCGGCTTCATACGCTAATTGTGTCAAGCGATAAGCTGATAGTGACGTTAGTTCGGCAGGCTTAACAATCACTGAATTTCCGGTTATTAGCGCTGGCGCGACCTTCCAAGCGTACATTTGTGCAGGGAAGTTCCAAGGTAATACTGCGCCAACCACTCCAATTGGTTCTTGTACGATAAGCCCTAGTGCATCAGATCCAGTAGGTGCGACTTTACCAAAAACTTTATCCGCAGTTTCGGCGTACCATTCAAAGGTTTCGATCGTAGCGGGTAGATCGGTGTCGAGGCATTCTGTGATTGGCTTGCCTGCATCGACACAATCTAAGGCCGCAAGCTCATCAATATTTTCATGCATTAATTGGCACCAACGCTGCATTATAACTTTGCGCTCTGCAGGTGACATCCGACGCCATTCTCCATTATCAAAAGCATTACGAGCTGCAATCACCGCAAGGTCAACATCCTGATGATTGCCTTTAGCAATACTACCGATACAGTTATTGTCGATAGGACTATGGTTAGGCAGTGTAGCGTCTGAGACCTGCTCAGCGGCTATAAGATGGCCTGCCCAAAGTTGTTGTTGTTTTGAGAGTTCGAATACTTGCGCTGTGGTCATACTCATTAGACTGTCCTTTTATATAAAGTGGTATTGTCGATACGAAGGTAGCTTAACGACTATGACAATAGCGTTAAGAATTTTTGGGTATCTTCATCTGACATGGGAGTCAATGGTATACGTACAGATCCGACATCGATGGTACCGTTGATGCATCCGGCTTTAGCTTTTTGATTATAGTTGCCAGACTCCATAGAATGGATCGCAGGGTACATGTGAGTCATCAGTTCTTTAGCACGATTCCAATCGTTTTGTTGTGTCGCTTTATATAGAGCAACCTGTTCACCAGGGAAAACGTTAGCCGCACCTGCGATCCAACTTTTTGCACCCCAAAAGAAGAAGTCGACCGGTTGATCATCACAACCACAGACTACTTCAAAATTATCTAAGTTAGCTTGTAGCATGCGCAGCGCATGGCTAAAATCGCCACTACTTTCTTTAATGCCTGCGATATTTGGGTGTTTGGCTAGATGAGCGACCGTTTCAAATTCAATGCTCACACCTACGCGCGCGGGGAAGTTGTACATAATGATAGGCAGGTCTGTCGCATTAGCGACTTTTTCGAAATGAGCGATAATACCTTCTTGATCTGGAAGGCTATAAGGATTGGCTGATAGCATTAAACCATCGTAGCCCAGCGCTTTTGCTTGATGTGCCAGATCAATGGAATGATTAGTCGAAAGGCTGTTAATACCAGCGATTAAAGTGACTTTCCCCTTGGCAGTATCAGCAATAGTACTCAGGACGAGCTCGCGCTCTTCAGGTGAAAAAGTATAGTATTCGCCAGTGGTACCACAGGCTACGATACCGGTGACGCCTTTTTCTATAAAGACATTGACTAGTTTGGTTAGAGTTTGCGTGTCAATATCACCATTGGCATCAAAAGGAGTAACGATAGGGACTAAAACGCCATGAATGTTCATATAAATATCCTTATTTAATATTAAAAGTCGTTAGTAGGCAGCATGCCAATAGCGACAGTGAAGATTCTATGAATGATCATAGAAGTAAGGTCTTAATTATTTAAAACGATTTAAACGATAAGAAGCGGGGTCTATAATAGGAGTTTCATCGAAATATAAAGCTGTGATCATCTCGGCACTGACGACGGCTTGGGTTAATCCTAAGTGTTGGTGGCCAAAATTTAAAAGGACGGAACCGCACTTGTCGATAATGGGCAGCGAGTCGGCGGTCGAGGGTCTAAAACCCATCCACTGCGTGCCATTTTCACTATCGAGCGGGGTTTTTAGCATTGCTTGTGCTTGTTTGAGCAACATTTGCGCTCGGCTCATATTTGCCGGAGCCTCGAGCCCTGCATATTCTACTGTGCCTGCTAAGCGTAATCCTGTGTCCATGGGTGTCATAATAAATCGACGATCCATACTCGAAACGGGTAGGTTTAAGCGTGTGGTCTCGTTAGGGAGCATGAAGTGATAACCACGTTCCGTATCGAGAGGGACTGAGACGCCCGTCAACTGTTTGGCTAAGGCTTTAGAATGCGCGCCTGCTGCTAACATGACTTTTTTAGCATTAATTTGTTGGTTAGCCGTCGTTAAAGTGATGCCATCGGCTGTCACTTTTGCATCCAAGACACGGCAGTTTTCAAAGACTTGGCCACCAAGCTCTCTGAATGTATCAGTTAATTTCTGAGCCATGGCTTCGAGGTTAGTGATGTGTCCGGTCTCTGGGAAAAACAAAGCACCCAACTGGTTATCTTTTAACCCAGGCTCAAGGTCTAAGAGAGCAGATTGAGAGAGCAGTTCGTTATTCACTCCAAGGTCATTGAGACGATGGCCATGTGCTTTTAATATATTGAGGCCAGTGCTCTTTTCGACTGTTAATAAAGACCCTTGCACCTTAATCCACGATGTTAATTGCCATTTGTCGGCAAAATCCTGCCAAGCTTGTAGGCTTTGACTATTGAGAGCTAATAGGGCTTGATGGCTATGAGCAAAAGGTTCTGGGCGCATATTTAGTAGCAGCTTAAAAGCCCATGGCATTAAGCGTGGTAGGTAGCGCCAGTCTATGCGTAGCGGTCCTTCAGGGTTTAATAACATAGCTGGTACATGCTGCAATATATTGGCATCAGCAATAGGAAAGACCTGCTCGGTGGCAATATGACCGGCATTGCCATAAGAGGCTCCGCGGGCGATTTTATCAGCTTCTAGGATAGCGACTTGCACTCCACGAGCTTGCAGACTAACGGCAGCGCATAAGCCAATGATACCGCCACCGATAATATGTAAATCAAACTCTTGATTGCCCATGCTGCTCTCACTTCCTTGTGATTATTAATATGATGCGTCTTGCTCGATCTAATACTGCTTTTAGTCCCTACTTAAAAATCTTATAAATGTCTCTTAGAAGAGGTTTGTAAAAGAATCTATGCTGTTATAAAAATATACCCCATTTAAATGGGTCGCTATTTTGGACAATTAGAGAGGTCTCTGCGCAGACATGAGCATAACCACGAATTGTAGGGATGATAGTATTGTCAGGATAAGGGTGAGAAACGGACTGATTTTCGCTAAGCCTTTCAGCAGGTTGATAGCTGGCGCTAAATATACTACCGATAACGCTTTCTTGAACCCAAGTCTGCCCAGGAGCTAATAGGTTATCCGCTGCCAAACAAGCTAATTTGGCACTGGTACCGGTCCCACAAGGAGAACGGTCATAAGCGGCACCTGGGCATAAAACGAAGCTTTTGCTATTGGCGCTGGCGAGCTCACTCTGACCAAACAGCTCTATATGATCTATTTCGCCATTATTAGCGCCAGTAATGCCAGCTTCATGAAGTGCAGATTTGATTTGTAAGCTAAACTGGGTAAGCGATTGGACATTACTCGCTTTGATGGCTTGGGGATGCTCACTCACTAAAAAGAACCAATTGCCGCCCCAAGCGATATCTCCATACACAGGACCAATATTCGGGACTTGAACTGCGACTTGTTTTTGGTAGCGATAAGAAGGTACATTTTGTACACTACAACTGCCGTCTTCATGCAGAGTAGCTTTTACCAAACCAACAGTTGTCTCAAGGTAATGCTCGCCTGGAGTAATCTTTTTCTGATAAGCAAGTGAGGCAATTACACCGATAGTGCCATGACCACACATACCTAAATAGCCACAATTATTGAAGAAAATAACGGCAGCCTTGGCGCGAGGGTCAGTGGACTCACACAGTAAAGCGCCAACAAGTACATCGTTGCCACGTGGTTCTAGAATGATGCTTTGACGTAAATGATCAAAGTTTTGTTTAAAGTCGTGGAGTTTTTCTTGAATGGTATACCCATTAAGGTTTGGGAAGCCTTCGTACACCATGCGAGTAGGCTCACCGCCAGTGTGCGAATCAATGATTTTAAAATTAAAAAGTATGACAGACATAATTAACTTCCCGATTCATCCATGAATTAAGGTGTGTTCGTAGCACTTAATTATTAATAAATAGTGCATAGATATAGAATGCCCCGTTTCGTAAAAGGGGGCTTGTTGTTTTTCCATGAATAAATGCGCATTTCTGCATAGGTTATAGAGCGATATAACGGTATAAAGGTCATATGTTATTAACCTAACGTGCTAAATAGTTATTAGGCTCTAGGGAAGCTCAGGGTAAAATGATTTTAAAGTTTATTTTTCTAATGAAGTATTTATGTACAGAGCCTAAATAGTAATAAGGTTTCTTTAAAATGTTTTTAGGGTTTAGCAGGAGAGCCCAAGAGAGGCTATATGGAAAATGTGCAAATGCTATCGTTAAGAGAGCCGACAAATGGATTGTCAAAACAGCTACAGGCTTATCGACCAAAAAACTTGCAGGAGTTTGTTGGTAACGTATCATTATTAATACCTTTGCTCGATACTATGGCGAACACGGTATTTTTTGTGAAAGACAGCCAAGCATGTTATCAATTAGTAAGTAGGACACTGATTAAACGTAGTGGGTTCAAAGATAAAAAAGAACTTGTAGGGCTAACTTCAGAGCAAGTGTTTTCAGAGCCTCAAGGCAAAGATTACCTTAATCAGGATATGAAAGTGCTGAAAGAGGGCAGGGAGATTACTGATAGACTGGAGTTACATAGCTATGCTTCTGGACAGCTAGGGTGGTGTATCACGCAAAAGCTACCGGTATATAATACAGAACGGCGTATTGTAGCAATGGTGGGCATATCGGTCGATATCGATGAAGATAATGAGCGAATATTGCGTAAGCACGCTCGCTTGGCAAGTGTAGAGGAGTATGTACGAAACAACATTGATCAAAAGATTCATATTGTGCATTTAGCGACGCTGGCGAATCTTAGTCAATCACAACTAGAGCGTACTTTTAAGGCAGTACTTAATATGTCACCGATTCAGTTTGTACAAAAACTTCGTTTAGAGCATGCTATTCGTCTTTTGGCAGATTATAAGCTCACAGTGACGCAAATCTCTTTAAATTGTGGTTATGGTGATCATAGTGCTTTTAGTCGGCAGTTTAAGCAATTTACTGGAATGTCACCTATTAAGTTTCGTAAGATGCATTTTAAAATATAGTGACCAAGGTTTTTCTTTCGTATCATATTATAGGGTTGTGTAGTAGTACCATTAAATTGGATAGCTACTAAGAAGTTATGCTAACTCAAAGAATGAACATAGTATGACCAGCAAACGCAATCAATATACCCGAGAATTCAAGCTTGAAGCTATTAGTTTAGTCGTTGATCAAAAACGTAAAATACCTGACGTGGCCGATTCCTTAAGGATAGGCAAATTTACCTTTCAGAAATGGCTGATCTAGTATCGACAAGAAATGAACGACCAAGCACCTACAGCTGGCAATTCATAAAACGCATGACAATATCCTAGCTCGCAACTTTAGCCCAACAGCGTCCCATCAAGTTTGCACGGATGATGTGACTTATATCCGTAACAAAGGTGGCTGGTGTTATTTAGCCGTCGTTTTAGACTTGTACGCTCGTCGTGTGGTGAGATTTACCGTGCCAGAATTTCTGACAGTGTGCTGACCGCTAATGCGTTGCAGATAGCATATCAAAGTAGAATCAGACCCAGTGGTGTGTTATTTCACTCCGATCAGGGAACCCATTATACCAGCAAGAAATTCGCTGAATCCGCGGCAAGTTGTAAGGGTATGACACAAAGTATCAGGCGTCGTAGTAATCCACTATGGGCACAGCTCTTCGTCTTGCACTCGGGCAAAGCAGTGCTTTGCTAAACCTCGCTCATGGGACAACGCCCCAACTGAAAGGTTCTTCAGGAGTGAACCGCCCCGACTATATCGGAGAGTGATTTACTTGAGTCAGGCAGCCATGTCTGACAGGATTAAATTGTCATAATACCGCTTTTCAAACTCAAAGGGCGACACATAACCAATCGTGCTATGCAGTCGTGTTTTATTGAACCAATCTACCCACTCAAGGGTTGTTAATTCAACATCGTTCACACCAGTCCAGTTCTGCTTTAAATAATGAATCACCTCAGACTTGTACAGCCCATTGACCGTTTCAGCCAATGCATTGTCATAAGAATCGCCTGTTGTACCAACAGAAGCAATAACACCGCTGTCAGCCATCTTATCGGTGTAGCGAATGGATAAGTACTGAACGCCTCGATCACTGTGATGAATGACATCCTTAGGGTTATTCCTGTCTGTTAGCGCTTGATTTAATGCCGCCATCACCATATCAGTGTTCATACGATTAGAGACTTTCCAGCCCACAATAGCGCGAGCAAACACATCAATAATAAAAGCGGTATATACCCAGCCGCTTGTCGTCTTGATATAGGTAAAGTCCGCCACCCATAGCTGATTAGGGCGATGGGCGCTAAAGTTACGATTGACCAAATCATCAGCGCGCTTTTGGTCATCACGGCTGTTAGTGGTTATCTTATCTTACCCTTACCACGCCAAGTGCCTTGTAGACCATACTGCTTCATTAAACGCTCTACGGTGCAACGCGCAACCTTTAACCCCTCCGCTTTCATCTGTTGCCAGACTTTACGCGCACCATAACGACATTTACTGTCCTGCCAAATACGTTTAATCTCGCTGAGATAATAGTCGTCATGTTGACTGCGTAATGAGCGCTTCTGAGGGTTGTTGCTTAAGTCTTTAGCACAATAATAAGTCGACGGGGCAATCGGTAGGACTCTACAAATCAGCTTGACCCCATACTTAGCTCTATTATTATCAATAAAACTGATCATTACTCGGGTGGACGACCCGTCTCCGCCTGGGCGAAAAAAGCGGCAGCCTTTTTGATGATTTCATTAGCCTGCTTAAGCTCTTTATTCTCGCGTTCAAGCTCTTTGATGCGCTCTTTGTCGCTTTGCGCTTGCACTGAGGCAGGAATAGTTTGATCAATGTGTTTTTTATGCCATGATCGTAGGGTTTCAGGCGTGCAGCCAATCTTAGGGGCAATGGCTTGAATAGCTGACCATGTGGAGGGATAGTCGTTTGCTGCTTCGATCAGTATACGAACAGCGCGTTCTTTAATCTCAGGAGTGTAGGTTTGTCTTTTCATTGACGTATTCTCTCAGAATGTTGAGTCTCCGACAATACTGGGGCGGTTCAGAAGGTTCAGATGACAAAGTATTAAATAGTTTTTATATAATTCTATTTTACTAAAGTTTAGACAATAAAAAACCCTTACGAACCTGTGGCTGTAAGGGTTTTTATATTTTGGATATTTTATCAACTAATTTTAATACTTAAAGTAAATTAATCAAAGTTGGTCTATAGGCTAATATTATAGTAAATATTTTTCTTTCACCGAGAATTATATGTAACGCCAATAAACCCATCTTGATTTTACTTATCAGAATCTAATAAATTATGATTAGCTACTTGACCCCTGCCGTCAAATCCG
>NZ_DKGQ01000028.1 GCF_002453355.1 Psychrobacter sp. UBA6766
ATTGGTATAGTCATCAGTGGATGATACTATATATTTTGGGTTTGGTATAAGTAATTAACCCTGCAAAAATCCTTTCAACACTCGATAAAACTCGATTGGCTCATCCATCGGTATTGCATGACCTGAGCGTGGGAACATAACCTCGCAAGCATTGGGTAGCAGCTGGGTGGTTTTTTGCTGCCACTTGGGGTCGTATAGTTTGGAGCGACCACCGATGAGATTGAGCACGGGAATAGTGACGCGCTCTAGCGCGCCGCGAAAGTCATAGGGCAAAGTTAAATAGGCTTGCAAGCAGCGCATTTTATGTTGCCAGATGCTATGATCATAAAATACCAGCTTATGATCATTTTGATGGGTCAAGACTTGTATGAGCGCTTTTGAAAGTGGGCGATTGACTGACAATAAAGAAAACAATCGCTCGACGTCAGTTACCTGACGTTTTATAGTAAATGGTAGATGGGTAAAGCTATCGAGACTAGCATATGGCAAAGTCATATTGACGACATTATGAAAAATATCAAACACTTCTTGCTGGCGCGCGCCGAACAAGCCACCTTGCCAATCAGGCTGATTATGAATCGCAGGGCTTTGGTCGATGTTTAAATAACGGCTGACTTTCGCGCTGCCATAACGTTCAAAGTACGCCCACATCACTTGCGCACCCATCGAGATGGCAGCAACTGGCAGCGATTCTATATTACGCACTAAGCAAACGTGCTCAATGATCTTACTCATATCATCGGCATACTGGCGGACAAAATCAAACTGGGTCAGATTGATGTCTTTGGCAGCGCCAAACCCTCGCAAGTGCGGCAGATAAAAGGCATATCTACCAACTAATGGCAAAACAAACGGCAAAAACTCACGCGCGTCCATGCCGTAAGCATGTAAAAGCAGCACAGGTTTACCATTTCCTATCACAGAAACTGGTAATAGCGTACCGTCAGCCGCAGCGATATTTATCGTTTGTAGCTGGTAGTTAGCAGGTAAGGTAAGCAAGCTTGTCTTCATAAGGCAATATACGTTTGATAGGAAGTTATATAGTAGATACTATATATATTGAAGAGTAGGCTCAATGATTAATAAGGATAATAGCGTATGGGTAAGTTGACGTTACCATTACTTGATAGCAGTCTTTATCCACAAGTTTGGCACCAGCAAACGTTTACGACTCCGCAGGCACTATTGATGGCCATGCTCACGGCAGAGGACACGCTAGATGCCGACGCTTTTACACAGCAATTACTAGCAAATGATGTTTATCAAGATTGGATTAATAGCACTGTATTTGGGCGCTATTTACATCGTAATTTTACGGCGTTTTATCGACAATCAGAAGACAGCTTTAATACCGATATGCCAGCGCTGTTTCGCCGCGAGCTTATGCGCCACGCGCAGTATTTACCGCTAGAGCAAGTATTGTTTTTTGCAGGCGCTATACCAAAAAGCGTGCGCCAAACCAAACTTTTAACCACGACAGTTAACCCTGCCACTGCGGTAATAAGCGCCCAAAAAAATAGTGAAAAAACGGCGCTAAGCCTTTCAACAGTTATTATCGACCACATAACGGTGATTGGCAGGGAAGTGTTAGGCTTTCCAATACGTCATAACAAACGTACCAGTGAGCGCACGCGTAATGAAGTGCTAATTTTGGATTTTCAAGAGTTGCGCTTAGTCAGTGAGATGAATATCACAACCAAAAAAAGAAGCAACATAGAGGCCACTATATTGCTTCGGTCTTATGAATTACGTTAATGAGATAAATGACGACCAAACGATTACGAACCTTGCTTAGCAATGGTCAGACCATTGTAAGTTTGCGCAACAGGCATCACTTCCAAACGGTTGACGTTAATATGAGCAGGCGACTCAATCAGCCACAATAATAGATCGCCAATATCATCGCCGGTCATGGTTTTAAAACCATCATAGACTTTAGCCGCTTTATCGTCATCACCATGATAGCGAACGTTTGAAAACTCAGTTCCCGCGACATTACCGGGCTCAAGATTGGTCACGCGCACTTGCGTACCAAGTAAATCCGCGCGCAGATTTAAGCTAAACTGTTTGACAAAAGCTTTGGTCGCGCCATAAACATTACCGCCAAAGTAAGGCCAACTACCTGCAATCGAACCCACGTTAATGATATAGCCACTATCGCGGGTAACCATCGCTGGCAAGACTGCATGAGTCAGCGCCATTAAGCCTTTAACATTGGTATCGGTCATGCGCATCCAATCATCGAGACTGGCATTTTGTGCAGGTTCTGTGCCGAGTGCTAGTCCAGCGTTATTGACCAAGACATCGATTTGCTTAAACTCGTCAGGCAGATTGGCAATAATTTGCGGAATAGAATCCGTGTCACTCACATCCATGACCACAGGTAAAAATGACTGGCCCAAGGTATCTGCTAAAGCATTGAGCTTATCGAAACGTCTGGCACAGCCAATAACGCGGTGTCCTTTTGCGACTAATCGCTCAGCCAGCGCTTTTCCAAAACCTGCGCTTGCCCCTGTAATCAATACGTTCATCTTATATCCTTATCATTGATGTTCTCTACATGTGTCATGGTTTATAAATGACGTCAGCTTGTCTTGGGATATTGGTGTTGTCTTACTTGTTAAATAACTGCTTGCCAAAGATTTTATCACCCGCATCACCAAGACCTGGAATGATATAACCATGCTCATCCAAATGGCTATCAAGCGCAGCCGTATAAATGGTCACATCAGGATGGGCTTCATTCACTAAACGCACGCCTTCAGGGGCGGCAACCAATACCAATGCTTTGATATTGGTACAGCCATTTTTCTTTAGCATCTCAATAGTCGCAACCATTGAACCACCAGTAGCCAGCATTGGATCGATGATAAGCGCAGGACGTTTGTCCATGTGGCTGACAAATTTTTCAAAAAACGGCACTGGCTGCAAAGTTTCTTCATCACGTTGCAAACCGACGACAGAGATTTTCGCAGTTGGGATTAAATCGAGCACGCCGTCGAGCATACCGATACCAGCACGCAAAATAGGAACAACAGTTACGGTTTTACCCGAAATTTGCTCACCAGTAATCTCGCCACACCAGCCTTGCATTGGGAAGCTCTCAATCTCAAAGTCGCGGCTTGCTTCATACGCCATTAAACGCGCAAGTTCTTTGGTCAATGTGCGAAATTTATAAGTACTACAGTCTTTTTCGCGCATAAGACTGAGTTTATGACGGACTAGTGGATGATCGATTACCGTAATCTGTAGGTCGCTGTTTAAGTCACTCATAAGAACTCTCTTAGTTTTTAGCTGATGCTTGCGCAGTTACTGCGGTTGCTATTAGTATAAAAGATACAAACACTTACCGCACTTTAACCATATGTTTCGTCCAAAAATAGTAAGCTTAGAAACTTAATAATCAAGCAAGCCAGATATATTTGACGTGCTTATTGCTTATTTTGATGACGTTACAATCAAAACAATCATATAGAACGATCATAACATTTATAGCTGCTAGCAAAAGTAAGATGGTTTAAGCTAGAGAAAGTATCATCTTTCTATCCAAGTCGACTATGTTTGACTATATAAAGCCTTGATAAGTGAAGCAGTGTTTAGACCTGCTATGATAACAAAAAAACGCCTTTTCTGATGAAGAATATCATGACCAAAACACCACCTAATACTCACACCAATCAATTAAAACCTGCTAACGCCTTTGTGTGGTCACAAGATTTAGATAGTGCAACGGCAAATGTCGAAACTCACCCATTTGGCCCTGTTCTACCACACGATGCGACAGTGATGATGATGGGTAGCTTTCCTCCCACTGCAGATAAGTGGGCAATGAGGTTTCATTATCCCAACTTTCATAATGATATGTGGCGTATCTATGGTCTCGTATTCTATGACGATGCGGATTATTTTAGAGTAGGCGACGAAAAACGCTTCGACCCTGATCGTATCAGAGATTTTATGTTTGAGCGTGGTATCGCCTCTTGCCCAACAGTGGTTCAAGCAATTCGCGAGACAGGAAATGCTTCTGATAAATTCCTTACCGTCGTCACTCCCATTGCACTCGACAATATATTGACGCAAGTTCCCAAGGTTAAAACCTTATTTACGACAGGCGGTAAAGCGACAGAGGTTTTGCTACATATGTTGGATGAGCCGCCCATTAAATCAAAATATCCTAAAACCAATCAACACATCGTCTTTCCTTATAAAGCGCAACGTACTGATAATAGTACCAAGTCTGATAATCATGGCTTAACCTTGTATAGGCTGCCTTCCACCTCACGCGCTTATCCATTAGCGTTAGATAAAAAGGTCGCCGCTTATAAAGCGTTCTTTAAGAAAGTAGGGAAGCTATAAAAGCATCACATATAGATAGCTGTTATATAAGAAGAAGTGGTTTTAAGCGAAAAAGGCTATTTATGATAAAGGTGGAAACTATTTTTAAACCTAACTGTTTGATAAATAGGTAGTATTGATAGTGTCATCAGACAATACTTAAAATAGCGGAAAAACCCCCTTGACCCTCATTCAAAAGCGCGTATAATGCCACCCAGTCGAAAGGGAAGGGCGTTTAGAAAGTGCTTTAGCGCTGAATAAACAACCATTAGCGAGAAAGAACACATCGAACTATTTTTAAGTAGATTGATAAAACTTTCAAACTAAATAAAAATAACTTCTTGACTAATTAAATTAAGTGTCTATAATACGCACCTCATTAGGGAGAACCGGAGCAACTTATATGTGAATTACATAT
>NZ_DKGQ01000022.1:0-72459 GCF_002453355.1 Psychrobacter sp. UBA6766
ATCAAAAACTTGTCTGCGGTATTTAGTTACTAAAACTAGATGATAATTTAGCGAAAATACTGAATGATAATTAGTATCTAAAAGCATTTGATTACAAGACCTTCGTATAAATAGACTGAATTATTTATTTATCATATAATAATAATTATACAAGGTCAAACGCATTCATCCCACTACCTTAGAGGTAGGGGATTTCTGCGGTAAAATGTTAAAATTTTCATGGTTGCTCAATTCTGCTTGATACCGTTATTAATGACTGTCTGTCCACTTATCTACTTTCTTATCATAAAACAGCTATAATCATGCCTGCCGACACCAAGACAATGATTGTAGCGAATCAGATTTTGGGCGATTATACTCTAATAGCGTCTAGAGTCGAACCCAGTCTTTCGATTTTTCTGCTTTAATAATTGATTTTCTTAGCAATTTTTATGATGGTGATGAGTATTGTTTTGCATAAAATACAGCGCTGGGGTTACAGCGGACGACAAGGAATAACATTATCAATTGATACTTTTATATTGAGGTAACTTAGACCGATATAATGCTGATATGTTGCTGTAAACACGATCTGGCTCACAATATATCTACACATAAATCAATATTTTATGTGACTTTTGTTTTTTTACCAATTAACATAGCACCATCAAACAAAGATAAGCGAGTGTAATACTGAATGAAAAATCAATCGATATTATCTATAGCTTCTGTGATAGCAAAGACCGCATCAAAAGTTGGTCTTGCAGGACTGATAACGTCTATTGCTATGCTGTCTCAAGCGACCCAAGCTGCGTCCAATTCGACTACCATCCCACTAGATTTATCGGGTGTGAATATCACTAAGCACGAAATTGCAGTGATGCAAGTGCTATCAGAGATTTGCCCGCCGATGTTAAATGGCAAACAAAAACAGCGCTTTTATAAATCATATAACGTCCAGCTTCATGAGCTGATGCCGTCGTTAGAAGACCCAAAAGCAGCCATTCAATACTTGTCTACCCAGCAGGATTATCGTCAGATCTTACAGGGTATTCGCAGTTGGACAATGGGTTTTTCGAAGCAAGAAAACAGAGCCTTGTGTGAAGATTTGGCCAATGCTGAATACCATTAATCAGCTTAGATAAGGCAGTCGTTGTTTTTACAATAAAATCCAGCATCTAGTCGGCGTAAATAATCATCATTACTATTAACGATAATAAAATACTGGATATTTTTACGCTGTAGATATTGGATTTATCTAGAATAATCAGCTTGCTGTATCCTCCGCTCTAACGGACGCTACAGCAAGCTTTTTTGTGTTTGTTAAAAAAGTATCTATGACCTCATTTTTTAGTTAGGGCTGATTTTATTTTATTTATCATTTCCCCATCGGTCGGCATTTTGCTAAGATAAGGCGTTAATTTTATGTCCATCGCTCAGTCGTCAAGGCTTTCAGAAAAAATCTGTTCTGACGCTTAAATTTTCAGCGTTTTATGACAGATTAACCATGAGATTTGGCCTAAGATATCAGCGATAGATACATTTGGTTTATGATGCGGTGTAACAATCTATGACAGTAAAGCATGTGAAAAAACAGCTTGTACAGCTGGTAGTTGGCGTTAGTGTTTCTATGAGTGCAATGATGGCGAGCGCAGCCATTCAACCACCTGAAATGGACAATACCGCCTATGTATTAATGGACTATAACACGGGTGAAATACTGGCGCAGAAAAACGCCAATCAACCACTACCGCCGGCGTCTTTGACAAAAATGATGACCAGCTACATGATTGAGCAGCGCTTAGCATCAGGTGATCTCAAAGAAGACGAACAAGTATTGATGAGCGCAAATGCTTGGTGCCGTGGCAGTAGCAGCCAGTCATGTATGTATGTACCAGTCAATAAAACCGCCAGCGTTATCGATATGCTACGTGGCATTATCATTCAATCGGGTAACGATGCCTCAAAAGCCATGGCAGAACACATCGCTGGTAGCGACGCTTCATTTGCGACTTTGATGAATGAAGAAGCAGAAAAGATCGGTATGAAAAATACCCATTTTGTGAACGCGACGGGAATGCCTGATGAAGGCCACGAAGCGTCGGCTTTAGATATGGCAAAATTGGCTCGCGCTATTATTAAAAATAGCGGCAACTACTACGGTATTTACGCAGAAAAAGAGTTTACCTACAACGGCATCACTCAAGGAAACCGTAACGCCCTACTCGCTACCGACCCTACCGTTGATGGCCTAAAAACAGGCCACACGGACGCAGCAGGTTATTGCTTAGTAGCGTCAAGCAATCGTGACGATATGCGCCTTATCTCTGTCATCATGGGTACAAAAAGTCAGCAAGCCCGTGCCGATCAGTCACGCGAACTTCTAAATTGGGGTTTTGGTCACTTTACCACCGTAACTAAAGCACCTGCTGGACAGTTTGTGAGTAAGGTTCCTGTTTGGTTTGGCGAGGCAAAAGAAGTAGAGCTTGCGACCGGTGACAGTCTGAAAATTTTGACCAGCAAAACGCAAAAAAATAAAATCACTACCGTGGTTGATATCCCTGAAAGCTTAGAGGCACCCATCAAAAAAGGCCAAGAGATTGGCAAAATGATGGCGGTAATTGATGGTAAAGCAGTTGCCTCAGTGCCTGTTGTAGCCACGAGCGATATTGAACAATCAGGTTTTATGAGCCGTATCTGGCAACGTTTTACGCGCTGGGCACAAAATTTGTTTTAAACCTTTGATCCAATGACTGGTATTAAAAAGACGCCTTTTGATGGGCGTCTTTTTATTGGTCTACCTTTATGTTGATTAATATAGTTACTTTTAAGACCAAACCAGCCAACTTTTTAACAAATTACTAAGCGCTTTGTCTTCATAGTTGCCCACCTGACAGTAATCCACGCCAGCGCCTTTTAATCCATGCTCAAAACTGTCTAAATGAAGTGCTTGCTGCTGTGAATACCAGTACACCAATAAAGCTCGATGATCGGTCTCAGACACCCGAATACGCCCTGCTAAGGCTTCAGCTTTGCTTGGTAATACGTCTTCAGCAAACATCACCATGTCAACTTTTTTGTTGTTTACTTCATCAAGAACGAGCTGTTCATGTTGACAGCAAATGACCCGCGCCCCTAGTCGCTGTAACTCATCCGCCAAAGCGCCGCTATTTTGATAGTAATAATAAACAATGTCCAACCCAGTTAGCAAATATTGCTGACGAGATTGACGCTGGTTGGACAGCTGAAAGGTAACAATAAACTCAGTCCCTACCCCTAGCGTGCTACTGACCTCAATACTAGCACCCATCAGCTGCGCCATTTGCTTAACCACTGGCAAGCCAATCCCAGTACCTTCATACTGGCGAGTTTGCGATGAATCTACTTGGAAAAATGGATTGAAAATATCTTCTATAAAACTGCTATCAATACCGATTCCTGTATCTTTTATTCGAATCTGCCAACGATTGCTATAATCGAAATGGGTCAGCTGCGAAGTCAGGCTTACTTGACCGACTGGGGTAAACTTAATCGCGTTACTCAGCAGTATCGACAATATCTGCTGTATTTTTTCAGCATCGCCTTCAAGGCTATAATCGATATGATGAATATGATTGATTAACGCAAGACCTTTTTGTTGGGCAATAGGTTCAAACTCTGCCAACAGATCAGCAATTAATTGTAGCGGATTAAACTCACTAATTTGTAGGCTGATTTGTCCTTTTTGAATCTGATTAAGCTGGATAATTTGATTAAGCGCTAAGACCAATTTGTCACTACCATTATGAATAATATCAAGCGCGTCTTTTTGCTCATGGTTTAGATGCTCCTCATCTAACAGCTGTAAACCGCCTACAATAGCGTTCAGTGAGGTTTTTAGCTCATGGGTAATCATGCTTTGAAAATTATGTAGCTGCATATCAAGCGATAAATCTTTTTGATGCAACTGCTGCTCAAAAACTGCCAGCGCTTCATAATCCTGTTTCGACGCTTGTAGACGGTTAAATAAAGTTGTAAAAGCCTGTTTAATCTGTACCAATTCATCAAACTTAAAACGCTGCGGAATCACAGGTAGCTGCTCAAGTTCAGGGTTTTTAAGCACAATGTCACAGACTTCTGTGAGCGCGGCAATGTCCTTCGATGGCCAGGTCAATTTGCGCAGTATAAACAGCGCCCATACAATCGCCAATGCCGTCGTCATTAACCATAACCATAAATTGTTTTGCACCCAATCTGAGCGCAGCATTGCCACATTTAAGGTAATATTGATATAACCTACTAAAGTCGTATCAATATTATTAGCCATCGCTTCGCTAATCGAGTTTGATTCAGACTTAATGGCGGGCAAAGCCTTAAAACCTTGCTGATTACCATTTAGTCTATTACTGTCTATAGAGAGGGTACTATTACCATCGATATAATCGCCAACGACTGGATAATTGAAACTGACCGTATTGGCAAATAATGCATTCTTCCAATCGTCTTTTGATAGATTGTCATCTGACATAGGTTGAGAGGTGGTATAAAATAAAACACTTTCAATATTATGCTCATCTTCCAACAAAAAGCGCACTTGCTCAGCGACTACTTCATCGCCATCTACGCTCGCCGCACTAATCGTTAGCAAGTTCGCCAATTTCTGAATATGTTGACGTTCCTCTTTATAATGCTGCACCAACCCATAAACAAAAGACAACAAAAAACCAGCCAAGACAGCCAAAGTCATGGTCTGCACGACAGATTGCCAAATAAGCAACGGTAGGGTTTTTGGGGAGCGGTTGTTCATATAACTCAACTGAGTGAAGACAACTTTTGATTATAGTATAGATATTTTATAGAGAGAATAAGGGTAATGCGACATTTTAATGTAACTTAACACTGTATTAAATTAAAAAATGCCATGACAACTGCTATAGTCATCATGACAAATTAGATTACAGAAAAAACGACAGAAAAACAGCAAATGAAAGCGCCTTTATTTGCCAAAGCAATATAAAGACGTTCATCATCTCGCGAAATTAACGCTTTTTATCTTTGGTAGTAAATTTCTGCGCGCGATTTCGTTCACGTTGGCGTAGCTGCTGTGCCTTTGCTTTGGTTGGCGTGTCGCTTTTATTGGCATATGGATTGTCATTTTGCTTAAAAATGACATTGAGCGGTGTGCCTTCAAGCTTAAATACTTGACGGAATTGATTTTCAAGATAGCGCTGATAGCTTTTTGGTAGCGCAGATGTTTGGTTACCATGAATGACAATTACCGGTGGATTATGACCACCAATATGTGCAAAACGTAGCTTGATACGGCGACCAGCAACCGTTGGCGGCGGATTAGCCGTGACCGCGTCTTGTAAAATCTGCGTCAAACGGTTGGTTGATACCTCAAACATCGATGATTGATAAGCACGCAAGATAGAAGGGTATAAGTTACCCACCCCAGTACCATGTAGCGCTGAGATAAGATGCACTTTTACATAAGGAATAAAGTTAAAACGGCGATCCATCTCAATTTTGATATAGTTTTTTTGATCTGGCGTTAACCCATCCCACTTATTAATAGCCACTACTAATGCACGCCCAGCATCCAACGCATAACCAATCATATGTAAATCTTGATCGACGATGCCTTCGTGCGCGTCAATAACAATCACCGTCACGTTAGAATCTTCAATCGCTTGCAAGGTTTTGATGACCGAAAATTTTTCCACTTTTTCATCAATTTTACCACGGCGGCGAACTCCAGCCGTATCAATTAAGACGTAGTCTTTGCCATCGCGTTTATACGGAATATAAATACTATCTCGCGTTGTACCCGGCATATCAAATACCACAACACGGTCTTCACCCAATAAACGGTTAACCAGCGTTGATTTACCAACGTTTGGACGACCAATAATCGCAAGCTTTAACCCATTTGGCTCGACAATATTGTCTTGCGGCGGCATATCAGCAGTCAAAACTTCTAGCAAATTGCCGACACCGCGACCATGACTAGCGGCCATCGGATACGGCTCGCCCAATCCTAATGCATAAAACTCTGCAGGCGCAGCATCATGGACACCATCAACTTTATTGGCAACGACATAAACAGGCTTGCCAAGCGTGTGCAAAAACTTGCCAATCTCGGCATCGGCGCCAATCATACCAGCTCGCGCATCGACCACAAAGACGATAATGTCGGCTTCATGAATGGCGGTATGCGACTGCTCAGACATATAGTCATCAATATTGCCGCTGCCATCGTCCGCTTCACCAATACCGCCCGTGTCTACCACGATAAAAGATTTGTCTTCATAGGTCGCATCACCGTATTGACGGTCACGAGTCAGCCCTGATAAATCAGCAACCAATGCCTGCCGACTTTTAGTGAACTGGTTAAATAAGGTAGATTTACCGACGTTTGGACGACCAATTAAGGCGACCACAGGCTTGATACTCATGGGTTACTCTCAGTGAAAGACACAATAAAGTGTACAATGGCAGGCGGTGCGTTTACTCTTATATTAAGAATAATAGCGACACTCGACCGCAAATTTAAATAAAGGATAAAGATAAAGCGATGGTGAAGAACAGTAGGGTTTCTTAAACCAATCCGACGCTATAAATACTGGTTAAAATATTGCTCAAAGTACGAATAGCTCCAGCATTCAATCATAAAGACAACTGAATCATAATGACTTGTAGCATCAATGCCTACCACACATCGGTCGCATAGAGTACGCGAAAGCCACGATTTAAACAAGCAATTTACACAAGGCACGAAACGCTGACAAAGCAGCGTTTTTCTTAAGTTTATTATTAGTTTGCCTATTTAACGATGAGTATTCATATATACCCTGTTAAATAAGCAACCATTCATGAAAACTTAGCGGGCCAATTGCCAAATCGCCACTTGTCCTGAAGCACTTTGGGTCATTAACAGGCTACCTTGAACTTGCAAATTGGTCAAAGCGCCTTTGGTCTGGACACGACTGACGATTTTACCGCTCGCAGGGTCAAATAAATGCACCACCCCATCAAAATCGCCGACCGCAATATAACTGCCGATCATCACAGGATTGGTTAAATGACGATAAGCCAACTCTTCGCTTTCCCACAACACTTCACCAGTAGAGCGATTATAAGCAACCACTTTACCATCTAAGCTGGTGGCAACAACTTGTTGATTATTGACTACAAGCGATTTTAAACTGGCAAGCTCATTGACGAACATGACTTGACGCGATGCTAGATCAATACCAAGCAGCTGACCGCTATAACTGATGGCAAATAGCTGATTGTTATCAACGATGGGCATACCGTCGACATCGCTCATACGCTCGACTTCGCTACTTCCTGACCCAACGCCAACGCGGCGTGACCACTGCGGCAAGCCATTATCGATAGTGATGGCATGCAGGCGGCCGTCTGCCGTTGCTAATAATGCGGTTTTATCATCTAATAATGTCGGTGCAGCAGTACCGCGAACGCTGATAGGAGGTACTTGAGTGGCAAACTGCCAAACAGATTGACCATTTTGTAGCGATAGGCCATGTAAGAAACCATCATTAGCCGATAAAATCACCCGATTATTGCTGATTAACGCTGGCGTCAAAACCGTTCCGGTTAGTTGTTGCTTCCAGCGCTTGGCACCAGTCGCACTATCAAATGCCATCACCAAACCACTTCGAGTACTTACAATAGCTGTCTGACTCAAGGCATCTAATGCCACGCCGCCGGTAATTTGATCGTCAATATTCACCGACCATAGGCGTTGACCCTTACTATCAAAGCCTGTTAAATCACCACCGCGCGAGGCCGTGACGATTTGTGAGTTGGCATAGCCCACTTGCAGGCTAAGTGGATCTTTATTACTGGCTTTTTTGCTACCAACATCGGTACTAAAAACAGGCTGCAACACACTAATTGGCTGCGCAATTTGCACCAATTTTACAGGCTCATTAACGACTGGTTTGATACCTCGATTACATCCAACGACTGCGGTTGCCATCACTGCAATGACGGCGATATGCATGGCCGTCGTTTTGATGGTTTTAGCATTTATAGTTTTGTTAGAGCAAATAGCTTGAGTCATTATAGGTTCTCACTACCAATAAAGTAATCATGAATAAATTAGCCATCAGCAAGTAAGCGGTGAACAATAACAAGTATAATAAGCACTTATGATTGATACTACCTTTCCAACTTACTGCGCTACTTAGTTTGTAGGACAGTTTGTAAAACGGTTTGAGGTATTGCAAACTTTATTTCTTTATAAAACGTTAACTTTTTTGCTATTTTTTTAATATGGGGTTTTGGTATTTTTAAAGAACAGCTTATCCGCCCATGTCTACCGCATTTTCACTTTCTGCTACGACTGGCTGTGCAGGCATAGCAGGTTCTTGAATAAGATTTGCTTGCGGCTCAATAGGTTCAGGCACAATGCCAAGACTTTCCATTTTTAATGCCAATACTGCTCGTGTTTCTTGACGGCTACGTAACAATTCCCAAGCATTATTGTAAGATTTAATCGCCGCATCTTTATTGTCTTGCGCCAAATGGATATCACCCAACAGCTCTTGCTGACTTGCTTCAAACGAGCTTGGCATATCATTATTGGCTTCAGTTAAGGCCGCATCAGTATCGCCGGCTGCCAATAAAGTTTTTGCGTAACGCAATCGCGTAATCGCTTCTAGCCCTGCATCACCCAAGTCGATTGCTAAGGCTTTTTTAAAAGTCTCGCTCGCCCCTTTAAAATCATCGCTGTCGACTTGCTGACGCGCTTTAATCATCAGCGCCTGCCATGCATAAACAGAGTCACCGTGAGTGCTTACTAACGCATCAATATCTTTATCTAACTGTTTACGGCTCTCGGTCAGTGACGCTTGCGCCTCTGCTTCTAAGTCTGGGTTTTGTGACGATAGGCTGACTTCTTCATTTAAACGTTGAATATCGGCATAATGGTCGGCGGCCACCGTATCGACGCGCGCATGGTTATTCTGCCAATACGTCCAGCCGAAATAGGCTGCTAACGCCAATAAAATCGCAGTGACAATGTAGCTGCCATATTGCTGTAACGCTTGCATTGAATTGTCTGCATTTGGCGAATTGGGTGTCAGAGCCATATATTTTTACCTGATAAAATTGATATTAAATTGCTAACGCTAAAACCACAATCAACTACTGGCGAACGAAATTTCCTTTACTCGACAACCAATCCTGCGCGACTGTTTTTTGCTCACCCGTCTGCATGTCTTTAATGCTGATAGTATTATCATCGAGCTCTTGCTGCGCGATAATGACTGTCAATGCTGCACCCGACTTATCCGCTTTTTTCATTTGCGCTTTTAAGCTGGTTGCGCTCGCCATTTTTACGCGCAGGTCAGGACGGCTATAACGAAGCGCTTGCGCATAACTGATACCTGCACTATAAACTTCTGGATGGGCAACGACAAAAATATCGCAAGCGGGCAACTCTGCAATCGGTGACACAGCGTCGATAAGCAGCAATAAGCGTTCAAGACCCATGGCAAAACCAACGGCTGGCTCAGACTTCACAGGTTTATTTTGTCCTTTATCATCAGGAATACCGATAGATTTTAATTGCCCAACCAGACCGTCATAACGCCCACCCGCACAAACGGTCGCTTGGCTACCAAGCTTATCAGTGACCCATTCAAAAACCGTTTTATTATAATAATCAAGACCACGTACTAAATGCGGATTAATCTCAAACTCAATACCAAGTGCGGTTAGATACGCTTGCACTTGTTCAAAATGTGCTTTACTTTCCGCACCCAAAAACTCAGCAAGCTTTGGCGCCTCTGCCAATAGCGCTTGGGTACTCGCCTCTTTACTGTCTAAAATGCGTAATGGATTGGTCGTCAGGCGACGTTTGCTATCCTCATCTAGCTGATCTTTTTTATCGGTTAAATAGGCGACCAACGCTTCACGATAAGCATGGCGCTCATCAAGCTCACCCAAACTATTAAGCTCTAAGCGCATCTCGTCTTTTAAACCAAATGCTTGCCACATCAAATGCGTCATGGCAATCAGCTCGGCATCGGCATCGGGCAGCGCACTACCAAAACTTTCGACACCCAATTGATGAAACTGACGGTAGCGACCTTTTTGCGGACGCTCATAGCGAAACATCGGACCGATATACCAAAGTTTCGGCGTATCACCGCGCAGCAAATTGTGCTCGATGACCGCGCGAACTGCCCCTGCCGTACCTTCTGGGCGCAATGCTAGTGGCGTTGGCGGCTCAGACTTATCGGTAAAGCTATACATCTCTTTTTCGACGATATCGGTTGCGCCGCCAATAGCGCGCGCAAACAAGTCGGTTTGCTCAACGATAGGTAGACGAATATGCTCATAACCGTACCTGCCCAGCACATCTGCCAATATTGACTCTAAGTGCAGCCATTTTGCAGACTGGTCAGGCAAAATATCATTAAACCCTTTGATTGCTTTAATCATGGTACGGTCACATCCTTAAATTTTAACAAGCTATCTCTATTATTTGTTATGAATTATTTTACGCGAATGATTTCATTCTCACGTTTTTTTGCTAGGTCCTCGGCATGCGCACGAACCATGCCTTCGATTTCATCGACCAAATTATTGGTATCAATCAGATGGCTTTTTTCACCCATACGGTAAACCAATGACTTTGGTGCCGCACCGACAATACCAATGTCCGCCTCCTTTGCCTCACCTGGGCCATTGACTTTACAGCCAATCACCGACAAATTCATCGGTTCACGGATATCTTCTAGACGCGACTCTAATGCCGTCATCACTTTAATCACATCAAACTCTTGGCGCGAGCAGCTTGGGCAAGCGATAAAGTTAACACCATTTGAGCGAATATTGAGCGATTTTAAAATATCAAAGCCGATTTTAATCTCTTCTTCTGGCTCTGCAGCTAAGGAGATACGAATGGTATCGCCGATGCCGTCTAATAATAGACCGCCAAGTGCAATCGCAGATTTAACCGCACCAGTACGATAAACGCCTGCTTCAGTGACACCTAAATGTAGCGGATTATCAATTTGTGCTGAGATCAAGCGATACGCATCTAAAGTCAAAAACACGTTACTGGCTTTAACTGATACTTTGTATTGATCAAAATTTAAACGCTCTAATATATCAATGTGGCGCATGGCGGATTCAAGCATCGCCTCACCCGTTGGCTCGGTATATTTACGCTGAATGTCTTTTTCCAAAGAGCCTGCATTAACACCAATACGAATCGGAATATTGTAATCTTTGGCGCAAGCAACCACTTCGCGAACTTTGGCGTCGCTACCGATATTACCAGGGTTAATACGCAGACAATCCGCGCCAGCTGCCGCAACTGCTAAGGCGATTTTATGATCAAAATGCACGTCTGCGATAAGTGGTACGCTAACCCGCTTGCGAATCTCCGCAAAGGCTTTGACCGTGTCCATCGTTGGAGTCGACACGCGCATTAAATCTGCGCCAGCTTCGACGCAGCGCTCGATTTGAGCAACGGTCGCTTCTACATCGCAGGTGTCGGTATTGGTCATACTTTGCACACTAATCGGTGCATCGCCGCCGATTGCGACATCACCAACGTGTATTTTTTTGGTAAGACGACGGTTAATAGGCGCTGACGTTGACATAGACAAACCCTTTCATTGGAACAAATTGGAACAAATTAAAACTAAAATCTGGAAACCAACATTACTTTTTAACGCTAACAGCTCTTTAAGAAAAGTCATTTTAAGAAAAATCATTTTCTTAAGACTAATAGCTACTAAATATCAAGGCGCTAGCTCAAAACTGGCCTGCGTACCTGTGGCATAACTGTCTAGCGCCACTGCTTCTTGATTAAGCATTAAGCTGACATTTTTAATATTGTCAATTTGCACATTAAATGGCGGCATACCAGATAGTTTATAATCACCCGCGGTCTGAGAGCCATTCATTAAACTGCTTCCTGAGGCATCGGTAATCACCACAGCAGCGTCATCGGTCAGCTTAACGTCGAGCGTAGCGGCTGCTATACTTTCTTCACCGCCCAAATTAAGCGCCGAGCCAGAAGCACTGACGCCATTGCTATCGGTGTCAATCGCAGCACCTTGTGCTTGCTCTAGGGCTGAAATGTCTTCGCTGGTCGTTACTGGCTGCTCATTATTGTCTTTACTAGCATTAGTCACCATACGAAATAAAAAAATCGCTAAAATAATTACGCCAATGACCGCGATGATGAGCAAAGGATTAAAGCGAATGCGGTTGTGGGTATCGCGCTGCAACGTCCCCATCGGACGCAGTGGCGACTCAATATTATTAGTCGAGCGCGCTTTTAGCTCATTAGGATAAGCGGCATCAAAGCTACTCGCTATCTTTACGGGATCTAATCCCAGAAACTTGGCATAGTTAATCGCAAAACCTCGCGCAAACGCCGCTTGCGGTAAATCAACGAAATCTTCATTTTCGAGCGCTTGTAAATGGCGTTTTAAAATAAATAATTCGGCAGCGGCTTCTTCTAAACTGACTTGTTTGGTTTTGCGGGCTTGCTGCAACATAGCACCAAATGATCCCTGAGCGTTAGATTGAGTGTTTGATGATGGGGTGGTCATTTCCATGGTGCCTCTGGATTATTAAGCCAAATCTTAAGTTGTTTTGCTTCATCGCTTAGCGGATAAGCAGATAAAAGCTGCTGTGCCAATTGCTGGCGCGTCACTCTGTTATTTTGTGCCGCTGCAAGTTTGATGCCCTGTAATAGCAAACGCGGGCTAATACCCTGCCCTTGTACCAGTAGCAAGGTTTCATCATAAAGCGTTTGTGCTTGCTGCACACGCTGCTGCTCGAGTAATAAATCAACCAATTCAATGTGCGCAATCACACTGTTGCGATTGCCATCTAAAGCGCGTAAAAATGCTTTAGCCGCCGCTGGATGATCATTGAGCTGAAGGTAGGTACGCCCTAAATTCTCTAACGCACTAATCCGGCCCTCGTAGCCAAGCGCCGCCCCTGCAATCTCAAACTGCTCTGCCGCCTCTTTATAGCGCTTCATTTGCGACAAATAAACGCCATAGTTATTGTGCGCTTGATCAAAATCCTTATCCAGCATAATGGCTTTTTTGAAATATTGATCGGCTTTTGCAAGGTTAAGGCGACTGCCCTCTTGCTGCAACAAAATGCCCATCATATCATAGGCAGGCGCATAACGGCTATCGGCAGCAAAGGCTTTTTCAAGTTGACGCTGGGCCGTATCGAGCTCATTTTTGCGGATATATTGTGCCGCAAGTGACGTGCGAACGCGAGCAATTTCTTGCTGATCCAAATTGCGATTGTCGCTCGGTCGCGTCGACGTTTGGTAAGGGATATTGCCCGTCAAGTCTGTGGTCGTCGTACTTTGACAACCGCTTAATAATAAAGCAATGAGCGCACTTGCTAACAAAATAACTTTTGAGTCACGCTTTTGGGGGATACTAACAACTGATTGCTGCATCACCTGAGATAGTAAGGGTTGATATTTGAACTGACAAAGATTTTTAAAAGTCATCATAGCCGCCATCATAAAACTGTGGGTCAATGCGTTCGATCATCGAGGCATCAGTTTAATGGATTTAGCACCCATAAGTACAATTTAGTTGATATTAATTGTGCCGCTCTATGTGATTGATGCCCGTAACTACATTTTATTACCATTGTGAGATAAAAAAGACAGTTAAGCAATTCAATTCATTGCCTTACCTACTCACTTGCCAATCAGCAAAAGTTTAATCCTGACTTACTAACTTTGGACAATGAAAAAGGTATTAAATACTTTCTCGATCTTTAATACTTTGCTGCCACGCTGCGGAGCGTCGCGTTCTATCCGCCACTTGTCCGACCAATTGACCGCAAGCAGCATCAATATCATCACCGCGCGTTTGACGAATGGTACAAACAAAACCCGCTTGGCTTAAAATATCACTAAATGCATGAATGCGGTTATTGCTCGATTTATCATACGGCGCATGCGGGAATGGATTAAATGGAATCAGGTTAATCTTGCTTGGTAAATCCTTTAATAATGCCACCAATTGATGCGCGTGCTCATTGCTATCATTCACGCCATCAAGCATGACATATTCAATCGTCACGTGCTTTTTATGACGCGGATTGACATCATAAACATAGTTTTTGGCCGCAGCAATTAGTTCATCTAACGGGTATTTTTTATTAATCGGCACCAGCTCGTTACGTAGCTCATCGTTTGGCGCATGTAGTGAAATCGCTAATGCCACGTCGATATCTTGCGCCAATTGGTACATTTTTGGCACCACGCCTGAAGTCGATAGCGTCACGCGGCGCTTTGATAAACCATAAGCGTGATCGCTTAGCATCAGTTCCATCGAGCCAACGACTGGTTTATAATTTAATAACGGTTCACCCATTCCCATCATGACGACATTAGTGACGTTATTTTCCCATAAACTATGTTCGACGTTCTCCAAACTGTCATGTTCATCGCTCATATAAGAGGCATTCGCTACCCATAACTGACCAATGATTTCAGCCGCACTTAAATCACGCTCAAAACCCTGTTTACCCGTACTACAAAAGCTACAATCTAGTGCACAGCCGACTTGCGATGAGATACACAAGGTTTTACGACCATTTAGCTTACTGTCGTCGGCTGGAATCAGTACCGTCTCAACCAATGAGCCGCCTGTGACTTCAAACACCCATTTACGCGTGCCATCATCGCTATATTGACGATGAATTACCTTTGGCGGCGTAACACAAGCGTTGGCAGATAATTTATCACGCAAGGACTTGCTTAAATTAGTCATCTGCTCAAAATCTGTCACGCCATGTTGATAAATCCATTTAATGACCTGTGTCGCACGAAATGGCTTTTCGCCAATACTTTTAAAATAATCGGCCAATTGCGCTTGCGTCATGCCGAGTAGATTGGTTTTTGCTTGCGCTTCATCGACCAGCTTAATGCTCTTCGCAGGCTTTGTTGGATTTTTAGTAGTCTGTGCTGGGATATGTTGGACAGGGGTTTGAGAAGTGGACATAGTAGGTAACCTTTTTGCAGGCTTTTAGATAAATGCTGCAATTGTTGAGATGGGCGTTGCTAGACGGACTCAATTTATGAATGCATTGGCAATCCGTTATGAGCGTATTTTTTAACGATGTGTTTATGATACTTGGAATTTATAAAAACCTAATAAAAACATGCTGATAAGGGATTGATAATGCTCAGTAACACTAATAATGAGGCAAGTGCCTAGAAACTTCAATGCGTCATTTCGATGAATCGGAGCGAAACATCAAAATTTATAATAGCTAAAACGGCTTATACCTTAAGATATAAGCCGTCTTGCTACATTACTTATTAATAAGCACTATTATTGATATGAGTAGTTATTAATAAAAACTGCTATTAACGCGTACGGGAACAAACTTCATCTTCATTGAAGAAGTAGCTGATTTCACGGGCTGCTGAATCCGCTGAATCTGAACCATGGACGGCGTTTTCATCGATGCTGCTAGCGAAATCAGCACGGATAGTGCCTTCAGCAGCTTCTTTTGGATTAGTCGCGCCCATGATTTCACGGTGTTTAGCGATTGCATTTTCGCCTTCTAGTACTGATACCAATACTGGACCTGACATCATAAAAGATTTTAGATCGTTGTAAAATGGACGCTCAGCGTGCTCAGCGTAGAAACCACCTGCTTTTTCATCATCAAGTTGGAGCATTTTTGCTGCAACAATTTTTAGACCCGCTTTTTCGAAACGGTCGTAGATAGCGCCGATGTGGTTACCAGCAACAGCGTCAGGTTTGATGATAGATAAAGTGCGTTCGATAGCCATAAAAACTCCTAATAAATGAGGGATTGAAAAATTAAAATAAGAAATGAAATAGTAAAGGGATTATTTTATTTCTGACCACCATGTTGGCTGGTCCTTATTGAAATGACTCATGATTTATCAATATGAAAATATAAAGTCAAGCAAATGGATGCCAACACAGGATTGTTGCTTATCAAAACGTGAAAAAGGACTCCACCTGATGTTAGGGTGGAAGTGAATTTCGCCTAGCGCTTTGTTTATTATATCTTTACACAAATAATATATTGAAATAAATTATTATAAACTTTAGAGTTTATATTATATCAAAAAAAATGAATTGGCGTTATGAAAATCAACAAAGCGTATAAATTTAGGCTTGAGCCTAATGTAGAGCAGGAAATTATTCTAAATAATCTTGTCGGCTCTGCACGTTTTGTTTGGAATCAAATGCTAGCGATGTCGTTTGAAATGTTTGCTAAAAATGAATTTATTAGTGCCACCAACTTGGTTAATAAAATCATGGATATTAAAGCCAATCCTGCTTTTGATTTCTTAAAAACCCACGCCAATGCGGTGTCTTTACAACAAAAGGTTCGTGACTTAGCATCGGCTTGGTCGCGGTTTTTTGATCCTAAAACTCATGCAAGGCTCAAAGAAAACAAGAGAAAACCTAAAAAGCCTAAATTCTTTACATTGGCTGACGGCACAGAAATTCAACTACGCCCAATTATGCCACGCTTTAAGCGTAAATCAGATGGCCGCGACTCAATTCGCTTGGTTCAGTTTGATAAGTATTGCCGTGTTGAAGGCAAGCGCGTCAAACTACCAAACGGTGTTGGCTTTGTGAAGTTCAGAAAATCGCAAGACATTATCGGCACCATTAAAAACATCACCATCAGCAAAAAATCAGGGCGCTGGTACGTGTCGTTTGGATGCGAAAGTATATTATCGCAAAAACCAATTCACCCCTCGAAAAGCGCCATTGGCTTAGATATGGGTATTACTAAGCTACTTACCCTCTCAAATGGTGAGTACATCCAACCTAAGAACAGCTTTAAAACCAATCAAATCAAACTTGCTAAATTACAGCGCCGACTAAGTAAAAAGCTGCTGTTCAGCCAAAACTGGAAAAAGCAAAACCGTAAGATTCAAAAACTTCATCAGCACATCGCCGACATTCGCCATGACTACTTGCATAAAATCACTACCAGCATCAGCAAAAACCACGCCATGATTGTCTGTGAAGATTTAAAAGTCGCCAATATGTCGAAATCTGCAAGCGGATCGATGAAGAAAAAAGGCAGTCATGTCAAAGCCAAGTCAGGATTGAACAAATCTATCTTAGATCAAGGCTGGGGCATGATGGTTAATATGCTTGAGTACAAACAGCAATGGCAAAGTGGGTTGCTTATTAAAGTAAACCCACGCCACACCAGCCAAACCTGCTTTGAATGCAAGCATGTTGCAAAAGAGAATAGACAAACCCAAGCTAGGTTTGAGTGCGTCAAATGCACATATATTGCGAGCGCAGATGTTAATGCGGCTCGTAATATACTCGCGGCAGGACATGCCGTGTTGTCTGCGGAGGGAGGACGCGGTAAAGGTCGCCCTTTGAAACAGAAAACTTGTGACGGTCGTGAGAAAGTCGCCTAAGAGCTTATGCTTTTAGAATCCCGCACTTGAGCTTTGTGAAAGTATGGGAGTATGTCAATATAATGATTGAGGTTATAAATGATAGGGTTAATTTAGAAAATTGGCTTGCATAGAGCCAAAATTTGCCGCTCATTTAACAAATATTTAGGGGCTGTAGTAGATAAAGATTAAATATCACACCATTTTCTCAAGGTTTTAAGCTGATGAGACGGTGACCCATAGTTGAATCTAAACTCGCACTCTTTTAAAAATAGAGGGAAGTTCTTTTTACCAATCCCATTATATTTTCTGAGTGTTCGTTTAGACTGGTTCCAGAAGTTCTCAATGCCATTGATGTGATTGTTTTTACCGCAAGTGAACTCTTTAGAGTGATTGACTCTAAAATATTTAAACTCGCTCACATCTAATGCATTATAACTTCGATAGCTATCAGTATAAACAAAGCTGTCAGGCTTGATTTTACGCTTGATAACGGGCATTAGAGTGCTTTGTTTGGTGTCTACTACGACAATGGTATAAACCTTGCCATTTCGTTTTAGAATACCAAATACAGCGGTTTTACCAGCAGCCCCACGACCTCTTTTGCCTTTGCATACACTGCCAAAGTAACTTTCATCTAATTTGACTTACGCCTAAAAAAGCTCATCAGCTTCTAATGAGAGATGGTAATCTATAACAAGTCTTATTTTATGATAAAAAAGCGCGGCACTGTTAGGCTGGATATTGAGTAAATCTGCCGCTGTTCTAGCGGTTACTTCAGCCGTGAAAAACCCTAACAGTCGTCGCTGTACTTTTTTACTTAGTTTACAACGGGTTATCTTCATAAAAGTAGTCTAACATAGTGCTTATCTACTATAGCCCCAATATTTATGATTTGTTGCTACTAAAAAACCCCAATGCTAAGCACTAGGGTTTTGTCATTCAATCAAAGCCAGCTAATATTTACGCATCATACGGATCGCGTAATACAATCGTTTCTTCACGGTCAGGACCGGTTGAGATGATATCAACTGGGCAACCAATGAGCGCTTCGATACGTTTAATATATTTTTTAGCGTTTTCTGGTAGGTCATCATAGCTTGTGATACCAACGGTTGACTCACTCCAGCCTTGCATCGTCTCATACTTAGGCGTGACTGCTTCATAGAACTCTGCATCATGCGCGCCTGCACATTCTGTTTCAGGCAGGTTATAACCGACGCCGATGAGCAATTCTTCTAGACCGTCTAACACGTCAAGTTTGGTCAAGCAGATACCTGACATAGAATTTAGTACCACGGCACGGCGTAACGCTTCGGCATCGAACCAACCACAGCGGCGCGCGCGACCAGTGGTTGCACCAAACTCATGACCAACTTTGGCCAAATGTGCGCCAACATCATCAAACAATTCCGTTGGGAAAGGGCCACTGCCAACACGCGTGGTGTAAGCTTTGGTGATACCTAATACATAGTCTAAATACAATGGACCAATACCCGTACCAGTTGATACGCCGCCCGCGGTGACGCTTGAGCTGGTCACAAACGGATAAGTACCGTGATCGATATCAAGCAATGTACCTTGCGCACCTTCGAACATTAAGTTTTTGCCGGCAAGACGTAATTGGTTTAGGTCTTCGGTGACATCGGTAACCATACCTTTGATTTCTTCGCGCCACTCTTGGCAAAGCTTAAAGGTTTCATCAAAATCAATGGCGTCAACTTTATAATACTGCGTCAGTTGGAAGTTATGATATTCAATTAAGTTACGTAATTTCTCTTCTAAATCATCACGGAATAAGTCAGCAAGCTTAATCGCACGGCGCGCAACTTTGTCTTCATAAGCTGGTCCAATACCGCGACCTGTCGTACCAATTTTACCCGTGCCTCGCTTAGCTTCACGTGCTTGATCAAGCGCAACGTGATAAGGCATAATCAATGGACAGTTTGGTGAAATACGTAGACGCTCACGGACTGGCACATTCTTCTCTTCTAGGGCCTTCATCTCTTTTAGTAATGCGTCAGGTGCAAGCACCACGCCGTTACCGATAAAGCAGGTCACGCCTTCGCGCAAGATACCTGAAGGAATGAGATGTAGGATGGTGGTTTTACCATCGACAACTAGGGTGTGACCGGCATTATGCCCGCCTTGGAAACGTGCAACGGCTGAGGCTTTTTCGGTCAGTAAATCAACAATTTTACCTTTACCTTCATCGCCCCATTGGCTACCCAAAACTACGACATTCTTACCCATGATTAATCCTTACCTTTATGTATTGAGGTGTGTGCAATAACGGTTTAGAACTGAATTTACGCTAAAAAATATGGTTAGAAGACATTCTTTAGCGCCTTAATCATTCAGTCATTTAATGATGTTTCTTGAAATATAGTGAATCTTAAATAAAAAGAATACAATTTTTAGGACTGCTACTGGTATAAATTTTCCTTGCTTGCTGTGTGACTTCGTCACTCCAGAGGAGAGGCTACACAAAATTTATCCCAGTAGCCCTGTGTTTATTTTATAGTGGATCGACTGTAGATTTTGAATTCAACATATAGCGTTTAAACTTAAATATCTTCTAAGCTTAAACAGTCTCTAGCTGCCACTCATTATCTACAAAGTTTAAACGGTGCGTCATCGCCGCTGGACGGTCATCAAACGTTAGTGGCATGGTGACGCGGTAGCCTTGCTGACGTAAGCTTGTGACCTGCTGTAATAGCCCCTGCATTTGCACTTGGTCAGTCTCAGCCTGCTTTAATGCCTCATAATCAACCAGTACAATAATTGGCGACTCAAGCTGCGTATGCGCCAACAAACGGCTGACATCCATACTAAAACCTGTCGCTTCACGTGACTGCTTCGCGCTTAATTGTCCTGTGCTTTGCATACCATCAAAGCGCCCGCCACGTACTAACGGCTGGGTTTCACTATTGATATAGCCGTTAAAGATAATGCCTGTATGATAATGATAGCCAGATAGCTCGGTCACATCGATACTGACTGGCGTCTGCCACTGCGTTTCTAAATGTGCTTTTAAACGATGCAACTCATCGACAGCCGTGGCAATGTGCGTGTCTTGCTTGGCAGTATCTGACAGTGTGTCTAACAGTTTTGCCATATCATGGCCAAAGCGTGCCAATGCGTAAAAATCATTACCCATCGACAATAGCTGACAGACACGTTTTAACTCGGGTAAATTCTTATTGGCATAAAGCTGCATCAATTGCTCGGTGTCATTATCCGACAGTTCAGCCAATGCCGCCAAACGCTTAAATATCGCCACGTGACCCAAATCGATGTGGAGCGCAGCGCTCATCTCTAGGCTATTAACCATGCTAAACAGCACATCTATGAGCTCAAAATCTGCTGCAAGGTCAGCGCAACCAAATATTTCAGCACCGAGCTGAAGCGGCGTACGCGAGCCAAATAGTCCAGAAGGCAGCGTATGAATTACATCGCCGGCGTAGCAATAACGCGCAATTCCGCTGCCGCCGTGATGGGCGTCTATACGTAAAATCTGCGGCGTAATATCCGCACGCACGCCCATTAAACGACCGGTCAGCTGATCGATAATTTTAAAGGTTTGGCGTTTTAAATCTTCTGAAGCGTCATTTAATAAAGATTCGGTAAACTCAATCATTGGCGGATTGACCAATTGATAACCATGACTGATAAGCTGCTGAATCAATTGATGTCTGAGAACCTCTTGCTTATGGGCATCTTCAAATAGCACATCGACCACCCCGTCAGGTAGCAGCCAGCTGTTATTGGCAACGTCACTGGCAAAGTTGCTGAGATATGGCAGACCATTAGCGGCAGCACGGTTATCAGCAGGCTGAGTCGCCGCTTGATTTGAAGAATTTGACAGGGCAGGTTTTGCAAAATCAGAACTGACAGACACAATGAATCCTTGTTTGGCGTAGCGCTTACCAAAAACGCGTGCCTGATGCGGTACTAAAAGTTATATTTACAGTGGCAGGGATGTAAGGCGTTTTGTATTTTTGACGCGCAACATCACTGACCCAATTATCTATAAGCAAACTAGGTGACCGCAAAAGGTGAGTAATAAGTATAAGTTAGGATGATAAGACGAGTATCTTTATGCGCTAAAATTTATGCGATAGAAAACTATGATAAATAATCAAGGCACTTTATGCTTTAGTTTAGCATAGCAGTCAAGCTTCGCCTAGTGACAATTGACCCCAATTGCCATCTATTATTTTTCATACTATCGTCGATGCTAAATAAAATGCATACATTGTTTATTAACGCGAGACTGGTATAAAGTTTTCTGGCTTGCTGTACCTACGCCGACAGAGGCTGCAAAAAATTCCTTCCAGCCTCGCTGTATTTTTTTACATTAGACCGACTATAAATAGCTCGCAAACTAATTACCTCTTAAATTCGTTACTTATCAAGCCAGATAGCCGTCTAATAAACCGTATGCAAACCGTTTAAAGCGTTTGCTGTCTGTTGCTTGATAACGCCTTAACGCTCGACTCATGTTACACTAGATCTTATTTTTATTTCGGAAAGTCTTATGTCATCTGATTACCATCCAAATCCTGCTATTAACCAAACCAACGTCCTTGGCACTGCCCTTGCCAGCTGTTGTTTTGACCCTATTACCGGCTATTATCGCAATGGCTTTTGTCATACAGGCAACCATGACGTTGGTCAACATACCGTTTGTGCCAAAATGACCAGTGAATTTTTAAACTTTTCAGCCAGTCGCGGCAATGATTTAATCACGCCGCTGCCTGAATACGGTTTTGCTGGTCTACAGCCTGGTGATTATTGGTGTATCTGTGCGCTACGCTGGGTTGAAGCATTGGACTTTGACATTGCCCCGCAAATAAAGCTCGAAGCCTGTCACGAAAGCTTATTGAGTTTGGTTGATATTGAAACGCTAAAACGCTTTGCCCTGTAAAGCATTGAAATGCAAGGCACTGTAATTTGCAGAAAAAAATTATTTTAGTCGCGTGTCATAATCTATTTTGATTAATATTTATTTTATTTGATATTAACTTCAGACTAAAGGAGAGGGTATGAACCAAGATGATGACCTGATTGTCAAACCGACAACGCGTATCACACCTGACTCTAATGTCAGCCTTATCGGCGCCAGCATGGCCGATGAGCGCTCTTATTTAGACAATTACGATAGCTATGACAGCTATATTTATGGCGACGCGGATGCGACGGTAGAGGATACGATTGAGACGATGACCGTCTATGATCCCGACTCTGAACGCTATGAGGATATCGACTTATCCAGCGATGACGAAGTGGTCAATTGCTACGCCTACTCGCGTAAAACGGGCGAAAAAACCAGTAAAATTGGCCTAAATGATGTTAGTCGCGCTTTAAGTAATAGCGGTCAATTTATCTGGCTTGGTCTTTATGACCCAAGTTTAGAGACCATGGTAAAAGTCAGAGATGCTTTTGAGCTGCACGAATTGGCAATTGAAGATGCCTTTGCTGATCATCAGCGCGCCAAGGTTGAGAACTACGATAATGATATGATATTCGTGGTGCTGCGAACTGCCAAGCTTGAAGACAATGTCATTCGTTATGGCACCACCGCAATATTTATGGGCAAAAATTATCTGATCACGATTCGTAATGGTCCGTCGAACTCTTATGCACCCGTACGCGAACACTGCCATCGGCGACCAGAAAAACTTCGCATGGGACCTATTTTTGTCCTGCATGCCATTCTCGATTTTATCGTCGATAACTATATGCCGATTACCGATCGCTTGGGCAGTTATTTACGTGAGCAAGAGCGCAATATTTTCACTTATGAGTTTAATAAAGAGACGCTAAAAAACCTGTATGAATTAAAATCGCAGCTGGTACACATGCGTGCGGTGATTTTGCCCATGCAAGATATTTGTAGTTACTTTATCAATCACGATAAAAGTGACTTAATATCACCATTTTCTCACGCTGCTAAACCCTATTTCCGCGATGTCAATGACCATTTATTGCATTCTTTAGATGCGATTAATGGCTTAAATGAAATGCTTAGCGTGGTGATGAATACTTACCTCGCTATGGTCAATATGGGACAGAACGAAGTCGTTCGTAAGCTCGCCGCTTGGGCTGGTATCTTAGCCGTTCCGACAGCGATTGCAGGGATTTATGGAATGAACTTTGACTTTATGCCAGAGCTACATTGGGAATATTCTTACCTTGTTATTATGGCAGTCATCCTTTCTTTGTGCAGCTTTTTATATCTCAACTTTAAGCGACTTAAATGGTTATAAGACAAGTTTTGAACATAAAAAAAGGGCTTTCATTTGAAGCCCTTTTAAATAAAATTTAACTACTTTCATTTAAACTCTATTAACGGTTTACATATTATAACCAGCAGCTTTTTCCGCCGCATCAACCGTTTGGCGAATTAGGGTATTAATGGTCATGGGGCCAACGCCGCCCGGAACTGGTGTATAAGCACTGGCAATATTTTCCACACCTTGCAATTCAATATCACCGACGCCGCCATTATCCGTTGGATGGAAACCTGCATCGATAACCACCGCGCCTTCTTTAATCCAATCGGCTTTGATCAGCTCAGGTACACCCACTGCCCCAACCACGATATCAGCACGCTTAGTATGTGACTCTAGATCTTGCGTTCGTGAGTGGCAAATCGTCACCGTACAGTTGGCATTTAACAACATCATCGCCATTGGCTTACCCAAGATAGCACTGCGACCAACGACCACCGCCTCTTTGCCTGCCAGCTCAATATTATAATGCTCTAATAAATGCATGATACCTTGCGGCGTACATGAGCCGTAAGCAGATTGCTGCATCGCCATACGACCAAAGCCAAGAGAGGTCACGCCATCGACGTCTTTTGCTAAGTCAATCTGCTCAAAACAAGCACGCTCATCGATATGGGCAGGAACTGGATGCTGAAGCAAGATACCATGGACGTCTGGATTATTATTCAGCTCGTCTATTTTTGCCATCAGCTCTTCGGTCGTTGTCGCACTTGGCATCTCAACACGGATAGAGTCCATGCCGACACGCTTACAAGCGTTGCCTTTCATACGAACATAAGTTGCAGAAGCAGGATCGTCACCGACTAATATCGTCGCTAGGCTTGGGGTGCGTCCGGTCTTAGCTTTGATAGCGTCTACACGCGTTCTCAGTTGCTGTTCTATTTGTTTAGCAAGTGCTTTACCATCCAAAACGGTAGCAGATCCTTGGGCAGTTGACGTAATAGACGCAATTGACATAGTAACTCCAATAAAGGGTGCGATAAAAAAATAGGGTACGATAAAAAATGAAGACAGCGCCTGCAGTGTTTTTGCATGCCTGTCTTATGCGCAGTCAATTCTTTTTGACTGTTAATTGAGACTGATATTGTACCTGTCTGGGCTAAAAAATCCTAGCGCACTTTAAAGAGCCAGCGATAAAGAGCTAATGATACAACCATTTCTATAAGTGGGGAATAATTTATATAAGCGAATACACTTTTAATAAAGCATGATACTTATCCCTCTTATTTTTAATACTGAACTATACATGGGTATTACGCTTTGAAAAATGCCTATTTAGATAACGACGGCTTAACAAGCTTCTCCTAACACTGGCGTTAATGACTTTATAACTTCGTCGCTTATTACCCGTAAATCGGCTCATTGTCGCTTCTCCCTCGGCACAAATACCCTGCCTTGTAATAACAATCCTCGCTGTTTTAAATAATATTTGAATATCTAACCACAGTGATCGATTATAAACATACCAAATATCCAGCTCAAAGCGTTTTTCCCAACTGATGTTATTACGACCATTGACTTGCGCGTGACCAGTGACACCTGGGTGAACTAAGTGTCTCTTAAACTGCTCTTCACTATATAGTGGCAAATACTCCATAAGCTGAGGACGCGGCCCTACTATACTCATTTCACCTTTGAGCACATTCCATAGTTGAGGTAACTCATCGAGACTACTCGCTCGAAGTTGCTTACCAAACTCTGTCAGACGATATTCATCAGGCAAGAGATTACCTTCAGAATCTTTCTCATCACTCATTGTCCGAAATTTAATAATCTTAAATGTTTTACCATTGAGGCCGGACCGAGCTTGACGAAATAACACAGGTGCACCAAAATTTTTCCTAACTTTGTATGCCACCAAGATAAAAATAGGCAGCAATAAAATCGAGGCCACTAGAGCAATGCTCACGTCGAATATCCTTTTACGCATTTTAAACCTCCTATGTAGAGCAGTTCACGATATACCCAAACCTATAATGCTTTTCCTCTATATAATAAATATTAAATATATAAATTCTTGCAAACGAATGTATTAGATAAAGTAACTTCCAAGATAGAAATAATTAGACTATGTATTCCCTAAAACAATGATTAAGAGATATATTTCGATATAAAATCTAACCTAAACCCATCTCCATTATCATATGAGCGTTTACCTTTTTAACATCATACTTATCGACCGCAATACCTCTAGAGGCCGACCCCATTTGTTCATAAAGATTTGGATACTCTATGAACTGACGCATGGCATCTATTAACTCAGTAACGGCTTGGACGGGAACTAAATAACCATTTATACCAGTGGTTACCGTCTCCCTACACCCAGGCGCATCCGTCGTAATGATAGCCCGTCCCATTGACATGGCCTCTAGCACAGAGCGTGATGTGCCCTCGCGATAAGACGGCAATACATATACTGAACTGGCCGCTATAGCAGGACGAACATCTTTAAGCTGACCCCAATAGATAATGTCACCATTTGCTATCCATTGATCCAACTGTGCTTGCTCAATAGCTGCTGGGTTTTCATCTATTGAGCCTACTAGATGAAATTCGGCATCAGAATATTCTCTCTTTATCTGTTTAGATGCTTCAACATATTCCACTATTCCTTTATCTTTGAGCAGTCTAGCGATCAACAAAAAAGAAGGTTTGACGTTACCTGACTCATTTCTAGGTAATGGAAATACATTGAAGTCATTTAAATCTACCCCTGAACCGTTTACCACTACTGTTGGAAGGTTTGACTGAACAATATTTAGTTTTTTTAATAAATTTAAGTCATCATTGTTTTGAAAAAACACCTTAGAAGACTTTGCTAATGCTTGTTGGTAAAGTGCATGTACAAATTTTTGTAAAATGCCACGCTTGTTGGTTTCTTCTACTTGCTGAAAGGTATAACCCAATCCTGATATCAACACAAAACGATAGGGTACTCTTGCCAGCCATGCCGCTAATGTCCCGTACACTATAGGCTTTATAGTGTAAGAGAGTATATATTCTGGTTTAATGCTATTTAATAGCTGATAACTATGAATAAAGGTCTTTATATCTTTAACCGGATTCGTTCCGGTTCTTTGCATAGCAATCTGATGAATATGATATCCACGATTTATAAGCTCATTATGGTCTACAGTATATTTCTCTAAATCAGGAGAAACGACATGTATCTCATAGCCTAGTTGAGCAACGGACTCCAAAAGCTTACCTCTAAAATTCAATACATGAGGCAAATAGTTAGAAAATATTAGAAACCTTTTTCTCTTAGGCATGATTTTTCAACTTAGTTATTTAAATCGTATAAAGAGAATAGCTATAAATATGACTATTAATACTGCAAACTAAAATTCGACTCAAATTATATTCTTATATTCACATATATAAATATAATATAGACAATATTTCTGAGCATTACAATAGAAGGACATAAATAATTTATATTTATACCTTTAAGAGAGATTGTTAAGAATTTTTACTGATTGATTTTAGGGAGTGGAGAATTATTTGGAAGCTCTTGATTAGAACGCTCTTTATTAGAAAGTAATGTGCGAATGTCGCAGTCAGCACATACGAACAGGACATATATCATAACGAATGGATATCTATAACGAACCGCTGTTCCATAATTAAATACCACTAAGCCATATACAGACATGGATAAAGCCATAAATAGCAACCAAAAAGCAAGATTATCAGGGCTTTTCAACCACGCTTTACGAGTTATCAAAAACAAAATGGCAAGTACAAATAAATTCTCAAATGACTGAATCAAAGGTAGAAAGCCGCTCGCTTCCCACAAAAACGGTTTAGACAAGAAGTAAACACCCGACGTCAAACCTTCAACGACAAACTCTCCTGCTCCAGAAATAAGCATAATTTCTTCCGCTTTGCCGCCATCTTCTACAAACATAGCCGCCCTAAAATGATTAATTTGAGGGATAGCTATCGGAGCAGCAAGCAGCAATCCAGCCAGACTAATTAGGCTTATAGTTACCGCTTTTGCTAACCCCATGCCCTTTTTGGCCACATTGAAAATAAAATACATTAGAACAATAGGACCTAAAATAAAAAAGTTCTGGAATTTAATTAAGTATAAAGGAGTAATAAATAAAATACTTTTAAAGATCTTAGACTCACGCGCATAGACAACCGTTAGCACCATAAAAAATAAAATCAGAGTTTCTCGCAAGCTTAGCGCTGTGTATAGAGCCATGCTTGGAAACAAGAGGTAAAACCATATTGATACTTTTGTGAAAATGTTTTTGACATACAAAACGAAGAACAAAATGATATAGAGAAAAGTATTATAGAATCCTAAACTAATAGGAGAAACTGGCGCTGGAAATGGCAACAATGCGAGCATAGCACTGGCTTGAAAGACATTGTCACCCCCTATTAATGCCTCGACCAATCCTAGTTCTCCAGATCTTATCGCATTCACGCCTTCCCAGTATCTAAACTGATCGCCCATGTATGACGTACTGAACATTACGTCATTTAGAACAAAAGGCAGCAAACAATGTAAAGCAAGAACTACTTGATAGTTAGAGGGAACCTTAAACTTGTATCCAACAATAACAATTAGCAACACGCATATCAGCAGACTAGGTAACTCAAAAAGTCTGGTCCCTAAAAATCCATACGTATAAATCCAACTTAGGTCTGACATTAGTTTGTCTCAATATTTTTAATAAAAAATTCAAATGACATGTCTGTTTTGGCTATTATCAAAGATAATATTGTGATTAGCCTATTGGAACATTCTATTTAACCTACTGGCTTTATACGGCTATGTTTTAAAAGGTATCCTGCTGATTGTAGTCTAATAACTATTTATATTCAAAATAATAAATATATTTATAATTTTGCTCTCTATATGAATCATTCCATATCAATTACTGTGTCTCAAGCCAAGCTTGAAACATTAATATATTCCATAGTTGATCTTGATGATTATATTTACCGCTCAGATGTTCTGTCCACATCCTACGTATGGGTGCGGGATAAAAATATCCTTGCTGTAGTAACAGCTTTTCATCTAGTAATGCTTCAGCCCAATCCCGTAATGAACCACGCAGCCAATCGTGTAAAGGTAGTCTAAACCCCATTTTGGGCCGCTCAATCAATTGGCGAGGAACACGACGAAATAGTACCTGCTTCAGCAACCACTTACCTTCACCATGACGTATTTTGTAATTCAATGGCATTTTCCAGGCTAATTCAACAATACGATGATCGAGCATCGGCACTCGCGTCTCTAAGCTATTAGCCATAGCAGCGCGATCAACCTTTACCAAAATATCGTCAGCCATATAAGTCTGTGCATCCATAGCCATCATCGCATGTTGAAAACTATCTGTCTGCGGCCAACAACTTATGTCGCTTATCAAAGTACTAGGTTCTTTTGCGCCTATGACTAATTTTTCAGGGTGCTGCCACTGACTGGTCAATGACTGGTAAAACTCCTGTTCACTATCAATATTTAGCACACCGGCTAGTTTGTGAGCCTTATCACCCGGAGCATTCAACCGTAATCGCTCAGGTATAATAGGATTGAAGGTTTTAAAGATAGCATCCCAACTATTTGGCGCTAAAGCAGTCAGTGTCGACGATGCGAAGCGTCGCATTGGTCTAGGCAGTTTACGATTTTTATTCCAAACTTGCTGAGCCATGAGGTAGCGATTGTAACCTCCAAATAGCTCATCACCCCCGTCACCACTTAAGGCAACTGTCACATGCTGACTTGCTAACTGACTGACTAAAAAGGTTGGAATTTGCGAGCTATCTGAAAATGGCTCATAATATATAGACGATAATTTCGGTATCACTGCTAAAGCATCTTTAGGGGTTATATAAAGCTCAGTATGTTCAGTACCAATGTGCTTGGCCACAGCTTTTGCATTCGTTGCTTCGTTATATCCTTCATCCTCAAAACCAATCGTAAAAGTCTTAATTGGCCGTTCGCTTTGCGCCTGCATTAAGGCGACTACTGTACTGCTATCTATACCACCGCTTAAAAAAGCACCAAGTGGCACGTCTGATTGCATTTGACTGCCAATACTCTCCATAAGTGTAGATTCTAAAGTATCTATCGCTTGCTCTGGACTGCCAATAAAAGGGGCTTCTAGCCCTGATTCAACGACAGCATTAAGACTCCAATAAGCCTTAGGTGTTGCTCTCTTAGCTGTTTCCAATTCTGCTAAAGGAAGCTGCAACCAATGGCCAGGTCGCAACTTGTTAATGCCTTGATAAATACTATAAGGAGCAGAAATGCAGTTGTGACGCAATAGTAAAGTAATTGAATCACGATCGATGTCTGCTTTGAACATAGGATTTGCTTGCAGAGCTTTTAATTCCGAACTAAAGAACAAGCTATCATCTTGCCAACCCCAATATAAAGGTTTTTCCCCCATCCTATCCTTAGCTAGAGTCAGTAGTTTTGTTTGCTTATCCCATAGAGCAATGGCAAACATACCTATCATCGCTTGTAGCGTTTTTTCTATACCCCAAGCTACGAAACAAGCGAGCATGGTTTCGGTATCCGAATGACCCCTCCATTCGAGTAAGAAGCCCTCTTGATTAAGCTGTTGACGTAGTTGCAGATGGTTATATATCTCACCATTAAACACAACCACATATCGTCCACACACAGAATGCATCGGCTGTGCGCCTGCTTCTGACAGCTCCAAAATGGCTAAACGCCGATGACCAAGCGCTAAGCCAATCGTTTCATCCAGCCAACTATCGCCAGCATCCGGACCTCTATGATAGAGGGTATCATTCATCTGCGTGATACAAGCACGTATCCCTATGTTACTTGATGGATCTTGGCGAAAACCAACAATACCACACATAAAATACTCCTTAGTCTAGACGACCATGACGTAACCAACTGCTACCGGCAGCTGCTAACGCGATAAAAGAATAAACCGCACAAAGCAGAACAAAACCACGAGCTTCGTCGTAAGGAGCTAATGCTAAGACCCCTGTTAAAGGCATCAGAAAAAACACCAGTCTAAAACGAATTCTTTGTCGACCCGGCATTTTTAGCAACCCTTTACTATCAAGATAACCAAAAAGACGGAAAGCAGCATAAATGATTCCTGCTGCTAGGGCGATACCCATCCTATAACGATCTTCTACCACAAATATCACTGGTGCCATAAATCGAAACCAGGCCAACCAAAGAAAAGTTGCTACCTTGAACCCCCGATCAACAAACATATTATGCAGAGCGAATACAATGGACAAGGCTAAAAAGAAACTCCACCATGCCAATACCCCTTGCATATTTAATACAAAAGTTAAGGCTATAAAAGCCAGTATTCGAAAAGCAATCCACGTAAGAACCCACATCATAGGTGCATTTTGAGGACCGCGCCGACGTCCATCTTTCTCTTTACGCGCCGCGAATAAGTCATTTACAAGATAGCCGATCTCATACAAACTGATAAATGCAAAGTATACTAAGATAGCTTGTATCAAGGCTTGAAACGGTGGGACACTACCCAGAGCCATCACAAGTATTGCTGCACTTAGCCACTCAAATAGCGCATGAAAAACCCAACTTCCATTACGTAAACGCGTATTGTAGAAGTAACTAAATGGCAATATATATATGATATTCATCAGCTTAGCCTTATATAAGTAGCGGTTAATCCTGCCCAGCGCTCCTTATGGGGCGCTTTATGCAAAACCACATAAGCTCTCCTTGCACCACTTAATAATTCTCGATCTGTTATATTGTCGCTGATAGCATTGTAAAAGCTGCTACTCAGGTCCTGACCTATAAGATCACTTAATGCTGGTATTTTTAATCCAGTTAAATCACTTTTATAACGACCTGTTAAAACACCGTCATTACTCTCAAGCTCACTAGCAACAAACCTGACACCTAGCTGCTTTGCCAATGCCGAAACGATAGGCTGTAAACTGGCAGAAGCCAATATCGTGTGTTTGCCTTTTATCGCCGGTTTGATGACATCCCAAACAGCAGGAACTTTTCTATTCTCCAATAACCATTGTGCATAAATCTCTGCATTCAATTCGAGAGAGCTGACCGTATCGTTTTTCATCATTCTGACGAGCAGATGTTTTAAAATATGCTTACCAGAGAGACGTTCAATCGCTGCTACCCCCAATCGAAACGGACTACGATGTGCGGTCAAAGCACGCAGCACTGACAAACGCCATTGACGTTCAGGCTGCTGAGAAAAATGTACTCTGAGCAGGCCTAACGTTGTATCGTCATAGACCAATGTGCCACAAACATCTGTTATAAATAAAGTAGCATCTAAATTATTAGTCATAGTGTCTGTTCCAGCTGCTCGTAAATTTTCTTATAACTTAATGCTGCGACATGGAGATCTAATTCGGATTTAGCTCGCGCTCGGAGCTTGGGGCCACCCATTTTCTTAAGGCTATCAAGTGAGGATACGATATCAGATAGGCTGTCAGGCTTCTCTAAATCTATAACTGCACCTGCTTGTAGCCGAGTAGTCATATCATCTATATCACCAATTCCAGCATTACTAATGACGGGCACGCCTACCGCAAGCGCTTCGGCTATCTTAGTAGGTGAGCTTGCCATTTTTGAATAAGCGGGCTTAATGAAACTAAGCATTAAATCAGAGCATCCTATATAAGCAGGCACTTGGTCGCGTTTGGCTTCATGCACATGTATCCGCGTACGCAAATGTGACAAGCCAAGTGCACTTATTAATGCCTCATGGTCCGCTCGCCAATCCTTAGTAATCAATAAAAAGTGCACCTCTTCTCGCTTAGTAGCCGCTTTGCCAAACAGTTGCAGCATTTCGTCTAACATATACCAAGTCCCCAAAGAGCCTAGGTACGAGAGTACAAAAGCATGTTCAGGTAATCCTAGCTCCTGACGAGTAGCCATACGCTGCTTAGCAGTAGGTAGGATAAAATGCTCAAAGTCTGCACAGCAAGGAATCACGGTAATGGGAGCAGACATATGTGGCGACAGCTTATACAGTTCAGGTACCACTCGTTCTGTAAGAGCCACAATATGACTGGCACTCAAAAGAAGGCTGCTTTCTATATGCTTATATAGCTTAAATATTGAAGCATCAATGCTATTATCTAGCTTCCAAATATTGCCATCTACTCTCTCGTCAACCCAAAGACCGCGCATATCAAACAAGACCTTTACGTCGGTAAGCTTACGCAGTAATGCGCCAACCTGCATGGCTTGATAGCTACGGCAATGAATCACTCCGAAACGATGTTTAAGCTGCAAATATAAAGCAACTTCATACATGCGAGATAAATCCCAAAGCTTGCCTAACTTGCCAAAACGTGTTGTGAAAGACAAAGGTGTCCACCTTATGCCAGAACTGGCCAACTCTGCTTTTAATAACTCACCACCTGCCTTAAAACGTTCAGGTTTTTCGTAGCTTAAGATGTGTAAAGGACGAGGATGCTGACGGATACTATATAAATACGGTAATATTTGACTACCGCCTAAAGGATCTAATAGGCCATCATAGGAGATAAACAATACTGAGTTGCTCATAGATACTCCGTCATATTTTATAGATATGTAAAGCTAGTTCATATTAAGAACCTAATACTCTCGTCTCGATGTCGTAAAATAGTGTGATATCTTTAGAAGCAGCTTAGTTTCTTAGAAAAAATCACCTCTAAATATTGATCGACAACTTTATCTACTGGAAACTCCGTCAGCTACATGACTCTTTATATTTTCTGAAAACCACATCTGAAACATCAACAAAACCCATATTTTACTATCATCGTTTCTTCCTTCGTAAAATAACTCTAACAAATTAGAGACGTACACATAGTCAAAGACTTTATATTCGTTAATCAGATCTTCAGATAGATACTCATCTAATAAATATTTAAGTTCTTTACGGAGCCAAGTGTTTATGGGAATGCCAAAACCTTGTTTTTTTCTAAGAAATAAATCCTCAGGAACGTAACGACCTAGAATTTTTTTTAATATCTCCTTATTCTTTTTACACGAAACTGGTAAGCTTGCAGCAAATTCAATTATTTTATGATCAAGTAAGGGTTCTCGTCCCTCTAAAGACGCACTCATTGTCGACCGATCTATTTTAACCATTAAGTCATCAGGCAAATAACCCTTAAAATCTGAAATCATCATTTTTTCTAAGTTTGATGTAGTAGCAGGTATATCTTTAGAGAAAAAATAGTCTGCTCTTATTAAACGCTTAATCTCATCTTTTGAAAAGACAGAATTTGCAACTTTGAAGGTATTGACGATATCATCATGATCTAGCATATTCTTAACTTTTATAAATCTATTATATAACTTGCCATTAAATCTACTTTGTATAAAAACAGGGGTTGTAAATATATTAGATATTTTTTTTAATATTTTTCTAAATGGAACTTTAGATAGCCGCTCAAACCTTTTTTCCATAAGCACGTAGCTTGGGTATCCACAGAATAATTCGTCACCACCATCACCAGAGAGCACCACTGACACTTGTTTTTTTGCAAGCTCAGAAACCAAAACAGTTGGTATAGCAGAGCTATCTGCAAATGGCTCATCGAATATCTTTGGTAACTTCGTGATAATTGCTAAAGCGTCTTCTTTGTTACAAATAAGTTCGGTATGATTTGTACCTAAGTATTTAGCGATTTCCTTGGCATAGTTAGATTCGTCGTATTTTTTATCCTCAAATCCAATCGTAAAAGTATTGATAGGCATTTTGCTATATTTCTGGACAATTGCTGCTACTAAAGAGCTGTCTATGCCACCGCTAAGGAAAACCCCTACTGGAACATCTGCTATCATACGTAGGTTGAAAGCTTCAATGATAGTAGCTTCTAATTTCTCTGTAATATCCTCTCTTGCCACTTGATTCTCATAAAAATTATTAATATTCCAGTAGCACTCTTTTACCAAAATCCTTGATCTAATATCATATTTTAGATAATGTCCAGGAAGGAGTTTTTGGACAGTTTTAAATATCGTTTTTGGAGCGTGAATATATCCAAACTGCAAATAAGAAGATACCGCTTCGAAATCTATCTCTTTATTGAAATAAGGATAGTTCAGAAGAGGTTTTAATTCACTTGAAAATATTAATGCATTATCGGTTTGAGAGTAATATAGAGGTTTTACACCTGCACGATCTCGGAAAATGATAATTTCTTGTTGTTCAGAATCGTAAATTGCAAAGGCAAACATACCTCTAAATCGTTCTACACAATCTATTCCCCAAAAGTGATAGGACTTTAAAATTACTTCTGTATCACTATTTGAGTCAAACGAATAACCTTCTGATATTAAATCCTGCCGTATATCCTTGAAGTTATAAACCTCTCCGTTGTATATAATAGCTAGGTGCTCATAGAGCATAGGCTGATGACCATTAGAACTGATATCTATTATTGACAGTCTTCTATGACCTAGAAATACAGAGCACGACTCTAAAGAAAAAACCTCTATCCCTTCATCATCTGGCCCACGGTGTTTCAAGCTATTTAACATCTCATTAAATAAATTTGTATTGATACTTTTTTTATAATCTACTATTCCCAATAATCCACACATTATTTAAGCGCTCCAATATATTGTTTCGCAATTTTATCTACTGAAAAATCAGCAGCACGACTCTTTAAAGCATTTATATTATGTTGATCATTAAGGGATTTATATATAGTATTGGCTAAAGCCTTAATATCACCAACTGGCACTAACCTTCCATACCGCTCGTTTTCGAGTATTTCTCTTGGTCCTGACTGACAGTCGGTAGAAACCACCGGTGTACCAACACTCATGGCTTCAATTAACACATTGCCAAAGCCTTCGCAGTTAGATGAAAGAACGAGTAAGTCAGATGACGCCATCCATGCAGAGGGGTTTCTACTAAAGCCTGCAAAGTTAACCCGTTCAGCTATCTCTAACTTTACGGCTAGAGCTTTTAGATTTGCTAATAAATCTCCTTGCCCCAATATCGTTAGGTAAGCATCTTCTTTTTTAAGAAGCAGAGAAAATGCTTCTAGTAGCGCTGGATAATCTTTTTCCTTTTTTAAAGCCCCAACAGCGATTATTTTTTTGCCTTTATAACTTTTCCAATGCCTAAAGCCTTCGTCTTCTGCGCAAAGATCTGTATTGAGTTCTACAGGATTAAATATAACGGTAATACTTTTACGTTTTAGCCCACCTAGTCGGCACAAATCATCAGCGACACCATCAGACACTGCCACTATCGCGTCAGCAAAAGGATAAACCAAACTTAAGCTATATTTAAAAAACCAGCGCATTGACCTGTTTTGCATCAAAGGAGCTTGAGAAAAGGTAGTATGATCTGAGACTACAACCGAGCCAGATAGTTTCGCTGATTTAAATGCGACAACTGCCAATAATGTCAAAGGCCACATGGATGCTAATACCACATCCGGCTTTTCACTTTTAAAATATTTTAATAAGGGCTTAAACACATAACGTATGCGATCTGCTTTTAAGTCTACGATTCGAATTTGGCTGTTTAGCTCTGATAAGAATTCTCCCTGAGCTTTACTCAAGATCATATCAACGTTAAAACCTTGTTTGATAAATTCGTTAGCAAGCAAAAGCGCTACCTTTTCTGCGCCGCCACACCGAAGATCTGGTAAAAAAAACGCAATTTTTTTCATTATTATGTAGCCTTTTTTAAGTAGACTGTTGTCTAACAAAAAATGTTATATATTTCTTTTCTTACTCATAAAAATACTTTTTATAACTTTTATAACCTTACTTATTACACCATTTTATAAAAACTATTTAGCTAACACCCAATCAAACTTCAGAAAGCAAATCAATAAATCTGATATGCTCATTACTTTTTAAGGAATAAGAAACGGTTGTGTCGATATGGTATACAGTCAATTCGTTATTATTAGCACTCTGCATATACTTTAATACCGCTTCTGCAGGACTATGCAATTTAACTGCTTTTGTATTTTCAAACCAACTCTCTTCCCGTGGATGCATGATATACAGCCCTACATCATCAATGATTTTCATTACGTTTTTTTTAAGCTTTACTTGCTGCCTAATGCTGAAATCTTGAAACGCGGTTCCTAATAAAATAGTATTGGTATTCATCGGCAATTTATCTAAATCCCTGTTATCTAACAGTTCGCTCCAATCCCAATCAAGATTGACCACCCTGTCTTTTTCTACGATATTATCTAAATCAGGGAAAACGGTATAATGACGCTTGGTTTTATCTCTTAAATACTTAGCTCCCCCATTAGGGAAAACCTTTTTAGAAATAAATCCTTTTACTCCTTTTCTAGCGAGAGCGTTCTCATTAAAATACGCTGAAGACTTAATCACATTGTATGAGCCATCGTCGAATGTATTAATCTCTAAACTAGGAAAAAACATATTTGAAAGTGCAAAAGGATAGCTATCAATGACGGCTAAAAAAACCTTACCGCTGGTGATAAGCGCCATTAACTGTGATACGGTAAACTTTAAAAAGTTGACTGAAATCCTACTACTGCAAAATACATTTATAGTAAAAAAGGCATTTTTCCTAATTTTTTTATAAGTAGTATAATATTCAGAGTCATCTTCATATTTATTATCCAGATAACACAGTACTAAGATATATCTACTTGTTTTCTCTACATTTATTATTTTTTCAACAATTAAAGACTGTAGTCTCGTTCTTACGATAAACACATCCATCTTATACACTCCAATATATTTAATCGTTCGACCGTCCTACCTATATTCTTACAATCTCTTCAAATAATCCTTCTACAGTATCGCTAGTAAGAGCAGTGTTGGCATTGACGTTCCGTGTTACCTTTTTACCTATCACCTCATGCAGATATTTTGGTGCTAAGCCAAACCCAGGTCGGACACTGCGTACAGAGTCTTCAGCTATCGTATCGCCTTCTGCCATATCTTTTACAAAATATAATGAACGGCGAAACTTAGTATTGGATTTTTCACTGGCTTTTCGGCTGTAATCTACCTGTCCAAGCGCTTGCCAAGCTGTCTTGGTATCACGGCATAAGGCAGCCAAATCTGCTGGCTCTAATGAAAAACTGTCGTCAGGACCACCACCATTACGATCAAGGGTAAAGTGCTTTTCGATGATAGAGGCTCCAAGGGCGACACTTGTGATTGCAGTGGTATTATCAAGAGTGTGATCAGATAAGCCTGTGACCAACCCAAAGCGCTCTATCATATCGGCAATAGTACGCAGGTTATAATCGGCAGCAGGCGCAGGATAACCACTGACACAGTGAAGGATGGCTAGCTCCTTACAGCCGCCTACACGTGCAGCATCTATCGCTTCTTTTATTTCATCAATATTGGCCATACCAGTAGATATAATCATCGGCTTGCCAGTACTAGCAACGTACTTAATTAATGCTAAGTCAACGGCCTCAAAAGAAGCTATTTTGTATGCAGGTGCTCCTAGATCCTCAAGTAGATCTACAGCGGTGCTGTCAAAAGGGGAGCTAAATATCGTAATACTTAGTTGACGAGCATAATCGAACAGTGGCTTATGCCAATCCCATGGGGTATGAGCCCACTCGTACAAATCATACAAAGTACGTCCAGCCCATAAACCCTCTGAAATTTGAAAATCCGGTAAGTCTGACTTTAAAGTAATCGTATCAGGCCTGTACGTTTGCATTTTAACGGCGTCAGCACCAACGCGTTTGGCTTCTGCAATAATACGTAAAGCCACATCGAGGTCCCCATTATGATTTGCCGACATCTCAGCAATGATATAAGGGGCTTGATTAAGACCTATGATACGACCATCTATATTGATACTATTGGTCATTTATTTTCTCCAAAGTAATTTTATACCTCTCTCCATACAGCTCTATATATGCAGGAAATCGATCAGGATCACAGACTCGGATTTTATTAAACTGACTCTCTATACTTTTGAAGGGATCAACTGCGCTATCCTTAGATGTACGTTTGGAATAATAAGTTGGCGCTATATTTAGGTCTTGTGGCTTAGGTGAAACACTCTTGAAATTACTAACCGCAAAATCTACTAACTCAATTTCTTTTTCAAATAGTTGGTGATTGATTTCATTCCATAGTGCATGTTTGGGTACTTGAAACTTTAATTTTTTCCATATTTTGCCACTATCGACCTTATTACTCGCTTCTAGCAATGTTAAAGTCAGCTCCTCTTTTCCTTCTAAAATACTCCATATATGAGGGCTCCACCCCCTACCTTTTGGTAAGTCACTGGCATGAATTACTAGGCAGTTCATATAAGCATTACGCTCTTGGCTACTTATAATCTCTGAACAGGAAATGAGAAATAATATGTCACCTCCAGACAGATCGTTTTTCTGACGCACTAGCTCTATCTCATGTTTGCTATTGTTCTTTTTGATCCAGGCGTATAGATAGTCATTGACGGGATGCCTAGGGTCATTACATAGGAAACTGATCTTCATAATATTTCCTTTCGGCCTATTGAAATAAAAATCTTGCGAGGCGTAATGCGCCAAGCCCATCAGTAACGTTGCTTACCGCCTTACTCATATCTTTCATCTTAGGTACGACTGACTTTATGACTTGATCAAACGCTAATGGCTCAGACTCTAATATATTTATATCAAATGTTCGTGCAGCCCCCGCATCTTCTAATGCGCTAGCAATAATCTGTTGGTTATCCGCCAAAACCAGCATAATAGTCGGCAGTCCCAAACAGCACCTTTCCCATGAGGTTGACCCTGCAGCGCCGATAGCCACATCACTATTGGCCATTAGCTCAGCCATATTATTTACGCCTACCTTTACTACCGTACGCCACTGCATGATTGCGGCTTGTTTTTTTACTGCTTCAATCCATGGTGAGGTGGAACCCATCACGATGGTAATTGAGCAGGAATCCGGTAAAGATTTCGTTTGCAATTCTTTCAGGATTTTGGTTGTCATATTATCCTTATCAACCCCACCTAAATTAATCAAAATACTTGCCAATTTATTATGTTGACGCCGCTCTAAGCTGTAGCTTCGCCATTCTGCAAATTCAGGCCTAAGTAACGCATATTTAGACCCGCATAGTAATTCACAATCTTTATTAACATAGGCAGCATAGTCTTGCGGCTCACGACCAAAGTTTTGATCCAGTAAAACGTCGCAATCATGCTTTCGATCTGCCAGATCATCGATGACCATTAGCTTTTTGCAATAAGGCTGCAGTCTTTTTTCCCAACTCTCATCTAGCGCATAGTGATCAACGATTAACCAATTAGGCTTTATCTGCTCCACTATCGAGCGACTTAGCTCTGCATCTCTTTGTTGCGTACTAGCCAGCCAATCAGCGTGGGCAAGTAAATCCTTATTTTCTGTCTCAACACCTAAGTCTTGCTCTAAAGGAAGCGGATATACTTTATATCCCTGCTGCTGAATCTCCTCAATCAAATTGCCATCGTGCTGACGGCATATAAAAGAACATTCCGCGCCTTGCCTAGATAGCTCATCAGCTAAAGTCAAGCAGCGCATGACGTGACCAGATCCTATCTGAATAGAAGCATCACAGCGAAAGACAATCTTGTACTCTTTCGCTGTCATGACGAGTAATCACTGTCTACGTCTAATGCATTGGCAATTTCTAAATCCTCATAGTCGTCTATGTCCATGGCACTTTTTAACGAAATAGGCTCAAATGTGTAACCTGCTGAATAGAACGTTTGGTGAGCCAACAGCGCTTTCACTGTAGATATCCAAATAGCTCCCGTTGGACAATAAAGCTTGGGCAAGTCTTGAGAACGCTGAGACAACGTTTCGGAAAAAACTTGAGTGGGCTTACCCGTATCATTAATTGTTGCCGCCCACCACGGATTCATCCACCCATACTCAAAGCAGCTAATTTGAGCTGTGCGCTTTTTTGCTTCAAATATAGAAACTAACGATTGTATATCCGCACTATTTCGTAATGGACAATTTGCCATCAATTGAACCACCACATTATATTTCTCGTTCCAATACTCCATAGCCTGCTGTAAAGCAAGTGTTGTGGCCTCGCTAACGGTGGAATAATCATCAGCAAAACTGTTGCGTAGAAAGGGTACTTCCGCACCAAATTGCTTTGATATTTCTGCTATTTCTGTATCATCGGTAGAAACAAGGATGCGATCAAACAATTTAGATTCTTCCGCCGCTTTAATGGTCCAAGCGATCATCGGTAAACCATTAAAATCGGTTATGTTTTTTTTCGGGATTCTTTTTGAGCCTCCGCGAGCAGGAATAATGGCAATTCTACGGTTTACCATAATGTCCACCCCCCATCAGCCTGAATGGTTTGACCATTGATTGCTTTACAGTTTTCTGAAACTAAAAAATCTAGAGGCCCTATGAGATCTGACTCGGATAGCATACGACCGCTTGGCGTAAGCTTTGCATATCTGGCTTCAAAACTATCATCAACGCGACCGCTGACACCGCCATAGGCAATACAATTAACCCTTATATCGAAATCAGAAAAACGTACAGCCAACTCCTTTGTTAGATGTATCAATGCTGCTTTGGCAACACTGTATTGAATCGGCGACTGTTTTGGATAATCCTCATATAAAGCAGGGTTGGCAGCGACGACCCCATACTGCGAGCCTATATTGGTAACGGTGCTTAGCTCGGTTGGCTGAATATTGAACAACCCTATTGATAGCTCATAAGGCACGATAACATCCATCAAATACTCAGCTAAAAAATCTTCACGGCTAGTCTGACCTAATGAGTCTGTCTGCAGAAAATCCAAACTACGCGCATTGTTCACCAAGTGATTAATGATATAGCCAGTATCTTGAATGTGCTTAACGATGTCCTGTACTGCTTGCGGCTTAGTAAAATCAACTATCAGCGGCATCAAATAACAGTCGCCAACTATCTCTTTTATTAAACTATCGGCATTATCTTGAGAGGTCGTCGTAAATAACACCTGCCAGCCCTTAGCTGCGAAATGTTTGACAAACTGCCTGCCAAACTTACCTGTACCACCCGTAATCAAGATCGTCTCTATCATTGGCAACCTCTTTCAAGCAGTTGAACCACTGTTGTATTAAATGCTTTATCTGACATTACCTTCTTGTCTGAGATACCTTGTATAAAAGCTTGTAAAGCTGCTTTAAACGCTGAGAATGAATCTGTAAATGTAAAGTCTTTCCAACCACTCGTGCCAAACACTCTGATTGAGATTGAGGTTTGCACATCACCCAGTGCAAAAAAATTGGTCTGTATACCACTTCCCCAGCGAACCATTAGGCTACCCGAGCCGCTGTCTTTATCAGCAGAAAGAACGGTCATTTCTACTGGTTTATCCCCTTCTGAGAGCATGTTTAGCACGGGTTCAATAATATGTACGGCATATTTAGACCATGATTTTGGGGTAAATGCAGCGATTTGCTTAATAGTTCCCAAACTCTGCCTATCTGCCTTAGTCAGCGCTAACTGCTGGCTATATCTGAGCGCTGAACAAGTAAAGATCTGACCTGAATATTGTTCTAATGCATATAACCTATCTAAATCATTAATTGATAGAGCAATGGGTTTGTCTATATAAGTAGGGATGCCTTGACGTAAGAATGGTTCGGCATACTGCAAATGGTTATAGGCATCATCACGTGCCAACAGAACGGCATCTACTTGTCCAATCATATCTGTGTAACAAGCTACGACGTGCTCGATTTTTGCCGCTTTGGCAATGTGCCGAGAAAGTGCGATATCTTGTGTCCAAATAGCAGTCACTCTCGCCTCTTTTATTTGACTCGCAGGCCAGTGTTGCTGCTCTAAATAACGTGGTATAACAGGATAGCCACATTTTTCCATTTCCAGCGCATCATAACCATTAAAGATAGCGCTCCATGAATAAGGATGCCCATTGCCTTCAGATGAACCGATGACGCCCAATTTTAATGTCATAGCTGCCACCTCGACGGATTAATCAAACCTTCGTCTACTGATTGCAAGAAGTCAGGAATGCCAATGCTAGGAGTATTAATTGCAGCAATGATTTGTTTCAGCTGCCAAATATCATCTACTCCGACTACAATTTTATCGATATCACTATGTTGGTTAAGATAGCTTAAGCAGGCCTGCAAAGGAGAGATGCCTTGTTGATTTAACCACTGATGGTACTGTTTAATTAATGATGCCCATGGCGCGAAATATACTGGAATCTTTTCACTTGGCATCAATAAAAGACCTTGTAAAAAAACTGATCTAATATGAATGGCTGCACCTGCTTTTTTTAGCTGTTTAAGCATTCCTGTATTCTCCATACGCCGATCAAATATATTCATAGGTGCTTGAATCACATCAAAATCAAACCTTTTAATCAGCTCGGATAGTTCATCAGGACCATAAACAGAAACCCCAATCTGGTCCACCATGCCCTGCTCTTTGAGTTTTAATATCGACTTATATATTTTCTCTCCGTTTGTCCCTAGCAACTGGGCTGGCTTATGTAATAACAAGTCGTGCAATTTGTTCGTTTTTAAACGCTTTAATGAAGCTATTGTTTGTTCTAGCACCCATTCTTCTACGTTTGAACAATCAGATGGCACTGCTGGTAACTTACTGACTATCTCAAACTTCGTAAGGTTATACCGACCTAAGACTTGTTCACTATCACCATAAGCAATAGCGGTATCGAGCATTGTTATGTCACATGCGCTGGCTATTTTTAGTAATTGCGCGACCATGTCGCTTGGTACTTTATCTGACATATTGGCTAAACCATATTTCAGCCCGAATTGCGCCGTTCCTAGCGCAAGCTTGTGACTGTGCGCTAGGGTATTCATGTTTCTTTACTCAATATGGTTTTCAGCGTCGAGCATACAGTGTCTTGTTGCCCTTCAGTCATCGCTGAAAACAGTGGGATACTGATGGCTTCTTTATAATACTGCTCCGCTTCAGGGAATTGACCAGACGCAAATCCCAATTTTTGATAATAGGGCTGCATATGCACAGGAATATAATGCAGATTAACGAGAACCCCTGCCGCCCGCAGCGCGTTAAACACATCAAGGTGGGTTATGTTAATTTTTTCTAATTGCAGGCGAATGACGTATAGATGTCTGGCTGATTCACTGTCGGGGTGTTGCCAGGGTAAGGTGATTGGTAGATTTTGAAGTAACTCGTCATAGCGAGACGCTAGCTTATGACGCTTGATAACAAACGCTTCTAAGCGCTGCATTTGTGATAGCCCAAGAGCAGCTTGCAACTCTGTCATTCGATAGTTAAAGCCCAATGCAATTTGCTGATAATACCAAGGGCCATCTGCAGCTTTAGTCATTAACTCTTCATCACGAGTAATACCATGACTGCGCAGTAGCAACATTTTTTCAGCGAGATCTGCCCTATTGGTCACGGCAGCGCCACCTTCAGCACTGGTGACTATCTTGACCGGATGAAAACTAAATATCGTGATGTCACTGTAGCGACAATTACCAATAGGCTCACCCTTATATTTACCGCCAATCGCATGTGAGGCATCTTCAATAATGTGAAAGCCATACTTTTTAGCCAGTTCATGGATTGCTTGCATATCACATGACTGACCACTGAAATGCACAGGGATTACTATTTTCGGTAGCTTTCCTACCTTTTGCGCTGCAATAAGCTTTTTCTCTAATTGTTTCGCGCAAAGATTATAAGTACGGGGATCGATATCGACAAAATCAACTTTGGCCCCGCAATACAGCGCACAGTTTGCTGAAGCGACAAAAGTATTTGGTGTTGTCCAAAGCCAATCTTCATTGCCTAACCCTAAGGCCAAACAGGCGATATGTAATGCCGACGTGGCACTATTAACCGCAACCGCATATTTGGCACCACACGCATCTATGATGACCTGTTCAAATGTGGGAACTTGAGGGCCTTGGGTCAAAAAATCTGATTTAAGCACCTCAACAACCGCATTAATATCTTGCTGATTGATGTCTTGGCGGCCATAGGGAATCATTTAGACGCTCCCTATTTTTTCGCAGTTTATCTGTAGCCAATCTTGCAAATCGCCATCAGACATCCACTCGAGGTTACTATCACTGGCATACACGAAACCTTTAGGTACTTTTTTGCCATCTTTGATTCGCTTTGGACATACTGCCCAGTTATGTATCAGCGGCAAAATTTTGAAATGTTCGGGATATTCATAGGTATAATAAGCGTCTTCGCTACTGATCATTTGTTCATGCAGTTTCTCACCGGGACGAATACCTATAATTTCCTGCTTGGCTTCTGGGGCGAGTACTCTGGCGAGATCTGTCATTTTAATAGAAGGGATTTTTTTGACGTAAATCTCGCCACCAATCATATCTTCGAACGCATGCCAAACTAACCTGACGCCATCTTCTAGTGAAATCATAAAGCGGGTCATACGGTCATCGGTAATCGGTAGCACACCTTTATCTCTAATAGACATGAAAAAAGGAATGACTGAGCCACGCGAACCCATCACATTGCCATATCGTACTACTGAAAACTTAGTGCCATGCTCGCCAGAATAAGCGTTACCCGCTACGAACAGTTTATCGGAAGCAAGCTTAGTAGCACCATAAAGGTTGATCGGGCTACTGGCTTTATCAGTAGAGAGCGCAACCACACCTTTGACCCCTTTATCAATACAGGCATCAATTAAGTTCATGGCACCATTGATATTGGTTTTTACACATTCAAAGGGATTGTATTCAGCAGTGGGTACAATTTTAGTAGCAGCAGCATGAACCACATAATCAACGCCGTCTAATGCACGGTATAAGCGCTCTTTATCACGGACATTGCCGATGAAGAAGCGCACTCTATCGTCACCGACGAATTTTTTTGCCATCTCCCATTGCTTCATCTCATCACGTGAAAAGATGATGATTTTTTTAGGATTATATTTCGCTAAGGTCATGGGTAAAAAGGTATTACCAAATGAACCTGTGCCGCCAGTGATAAGAATAGTGCTATTAGTCAACATGTAAAATCCCTCTACCAGTTGCAACGCTACCAAATATTATTCGATCAATTATTCTGTAATAAACTTAACAAAACTATAACACCATTAATATGCAAAATAAAGCATATATATATTTATTAATATAAATATTTAAATATATAGCCAGAAAAAATAAATTATACATAATATAAATGACAAAAATTAATCATCAAAAAAAAGAGCGTTGGCCTAAACATATGATTATTCATATATGTAAGCCAACGCTCTTTACCAGTTAGAAGAAATCACTATTATCTACAGAAAAAATAATTTAGAAAATAATTAATATAGTAGAATTACTCTAAAATCGGTACAGTGCGACTGAGATGAATTTCTCGTAGCCTCTGTGACAACAGTAAGCAAGGAAAATTTATACCAGTCGTACATAGGTATAACGTATTGCTTTTATTTTGAACTGACTATAAAAACATGAGCTACAGTGTTCGATGTGGTAAAAGTAAGCAGATTAGCAATCTACTATAAAGGTCAAATTAGCAGTTTTGAATATTCATAACTGTCATCATGATCTGAAACCAAGCCAACACTTACCAATAAATTTTCAGCTTTCAACTTATTTATAGTATCTTGCAATGCCCATAATGGCGCGTTTATTTTTTCTGCTATTTCTAGATTGGTACTGACTCCATCACAATAAGCCAAAAAATTCATCATATTTTTGACTATTAAGCTACTGTCTTTGGTGCCTATGGTGGGATGTAGACCTCTCTTGCCAAGTTGGGGTTCGCATAAAAAGTTTGTATCAAGTACCTCATTAGCTTCAAGACATTCAATCGATTTTTTTAGCACCTCATAGCTACCAAGCAGCCCGGTAGCCGTGACCAGCTTCAAGTCATCTAAAGAGGTGTGATACTCTGGATAGCATCCATACTTTGTCCTCATAATTGAACATACAGGCAGATCTATCCCCTTGCTACAGTACTGTCTTTCATCACTTCCTCTGTCCAAAAAAGAATAACTGACAAACTCTGGATGCATGTGGGTTAAAACATGTTTTGCCACTTGGTCTGCTAACGTGTCACCGGTTTTGGAAGGCAAATATGAGTAAGCCCTATCGTCACCGACACAGGTAATATTAAAGCCAGCAATGATGTTTTGTTTCATCGCTTCATGATGACGGCTTAGATAGGTTATTGAGCCAATAGTTTCAGGGATAATAATGATACGATAAGTATATTTTCGGGACGGCAAACTTAAAAGCCATTTTGCCAAAAACGCTGTTACCACTGGTCCTGATAGCTCATTGTTTGCCATTGATGGGTGACATAAATAACTGGACAGAAAGACTTCCTCTTCTGTGTGACCTGAAATGATCAATTCGCCATAGGTTAGGCTTCCTTCTTGTAAATCACTGTCTATGTATACTTTATAAGTACCCGATGTGAGCATGTCCCTTTCTTGTTGAGTGATACAAAAACCCCATCTTTCTTGGTAGTATGAGGTTATATAAGGTATCGCATTTGGTTGTTCAGGCAATGAGTAAAGATGCTCCTGCAACTCTTCAAGCGATATGTCTTGATTTACGGGTAGAGAGTAACCAACGGCATGAAGGTTAGACACTTTAAAGTCACATATCTTTTTGCCATCCGGAGTAATAATATAGGCGTCTCTAATACTCCACTCTTTTGGGACTTCCCAATCAAAGCACTTGGTACCAGTTGCTACCTCAAACACATTCAAATCATGCAATTGCATATCATTTTTTAGAATCTCTAAAGATTCTCGAAAACCTGCGCCAGTGATGCTACGACATATCGGAAACAGCTTTTCACAAAGCTTATGCATTGCTATACCAATCTCTTCCATTACTTGGTTCTCCTTTAACCTAATCGAGAATATCCCTTATTCTATCTAACCTTAACAACGCTGAAATAAAACGCCTTACTGACCGTAAATAAAATATTTATCACGACAACTATGCTGCAAAGTACTTTTCTTGTAAAGAAATATATTCTTAATTTCGAATATATTGGTTAAGAATGTATCAGGTAATTTAATTAGTTGTGTTTGGGCTTATCATTTGGTTTTATCAGCGGTGACTGACCAATAGATTAGGGGCCGAAAATATAGAGATTTAGTAGGTATATAGCTTTATCAAAAAGCGCCGTAAAACCATCTCCCTTCTAGGGCGTGGATATCAGGCGTCAGCTATTGTCGCTCAGCCTTAAAACAGACTTGTCAACCAAACTCATTGAGGCCATAATCACTCTATGAAAACGCTCAAGTTGCGCATCAAAGACAAACATGCAAACCAGCTAAATAAATTGGCTGGTGCAGTTAACTTTGTGTGGAATTTCGTGAATGACTTGAGTTTTAAGCATCTTCAACGCACCAATCATTTCTTTTCAGCTTATGATATTGCGGCTTATGTAAAAGGTAGTGGCGAGTTTTTGAATTTGCACAGTCAAACCTTACAAGCCATCACCGAAACCCATGTTAAATCTCGCAAGCAATTCAAAAAAGCCAAACTAAACTGGCGAACCAACAACCCAAACGCCAAAAGGAAATCACTTGGTTGGATTCCCTTTAAAAAAGCAGCAATCAAATACTTAGGTGTCAAAAAAGCAGGTAAAAAAGCTCTTAAATCCACCATTCAATTTAGCCTGGCTAAAGGCAAGAAGCTGACCATCGACGTGTGGGATAGCTATAATCTAGCACTCTACACCATCAACACCTGTGAGCTTGTACAAGACAGTCGCGGCCACTGGTATGCCTGTCTCACCATTAAAGAGTTTCCAAAAATAACTGGTGGCACTGAACAAGTAGGTATTGATTTAGGCTGCAGGGACTCAGCAACGACAAGTAATGGTGAGGTACTAAAAACCAAAGTCACCCAGCAATACGCTAAAAAACTAGGCATTGCTCAGCGGGCTAAAAACAAACAAAGAGTTAAGGCAATTCACGCCAAGATTAAACATACACGCCAAGACTTGATTCATAAATTCACCACCAACCTTGCCAAGACTAATAAAATAATCATCATTGGCAAACTTCAATCAACATCATTCACTAGGGGCAAGCTCGCAAGTCCGTCTATGATGCAGGTTGGTTTGAGATTAAGCGGCAACTGACCTATAAGTGCGAGAACGCAGGTTGCTACTATGGTGAGGTAAATGAAAGTTACACCACCCAAACTTGTTCGTGTTGTGGCTCACGCCAAAACAGTCCGAAAGGTAGGACGGGTCTTGGAATAAGAGAATGGCTTTGCGAGTATGGTGTCACTCATGACCGCGATATTAATGCGGCAAAAAACATTCTCGCGCTCGGGCTTGAGCGTCTAGTAGTAGGAATCCCCTCATTTTAGGGAGGGGAGGAGGTCAAAAACCCCACGCTTTTTTCCTTATTCTTGCAAAATAAGCCGCCTGATTTCCCGTTATCATAAAAGACATAAGCCATTGTGCTTGGAAATAAATTTTATACTGATAGTCCTTTTCATTAATGAGAGGAAAAGGGGTTAAACTTATATTAAATTGCTTAGCCAATCTTCGATATTCGCTCATAATTCGCCAAATACTTATCCACCCTTTATTGGGCATGACACTAAAGAACATCTCAGCACTGTCTATCAAGTACAGCTGAATAAAACGCTGCTTTATGATATCGATTTCTATATCCGTTTTGGCAAGTGTCAAACCCTCTCTCAGTCCACGAGTTGATGTATAAAGACGGTCAAGTGATTTTAGCGTTATCTCACCTCTCGTGATAGAATCGTACTCTTGATGGTATAGATAGCCAACGATGTCTGTTTTTAAAAAACTCGTGACGAGAAGCGGAAAAGTAAACGCCAGTGGAATGTCTTCGTAATAGCAGTATTCAGGATAAAGAACCTGATTTTCAATCAAAAACTTCCGCCTAAAAGCTTTGCATGTTTGAGACAAAAACTTGCTAAAAAGCAGAGAAGAAATTTCTTGTCTATCTCGATAGCTGCCTGCCAACACACCCATTCTATTGACAGGAATACCGTCTGAGCTTACAACATTAAAATCGATAAAATCATACTGATTGGCGCAGTTGCTTTTTATACATGCTAATGCCTCTAGCGTGATGTCATCATCAGAGTCGATGAACCAAACATATTCACCGTTTGCCCGTTTTAACCCCGTGTTCCTAGCACCACCAGGGCCCTTATTTTTTTGTTTTACTACGGTTATATTAGCCTGTGGTAGGTTATCTCTAAAATCGGTAAGTAAACGATAAGTGCTATCAGTTGAGCCATCATCAATTAAAACAACCTCAAGATCGCTCGACGTTATTTCTGATATACGTTTAAGAAGTCTCTTGCATTTATGTGCCGAATTGAAAAACGGGACAATCAAACTTAAATACATGCCAAACCTCTCGCTGCCAACGCTAAGCGTATTGTGCCATTTCTTTGAACTTGACATTACGTGCTACAAGTTCCTGATAAGTCCCACAATCAATTATTTTACCCTGTTCCATAAAGTAGATAAGATCACACTTCTCTACTGTCTTTAGACGGTGTGCAATCATAATAATAGTCTTTTGACCACTGAACTCGTGGATAGCGTCCATGACTGTCTTTTCAGTAATACCATCTAATGCACTGGTTGCTTCGTCGAATACTAAAACCTCTGCTTCATGATAGAGTGCGCGGGCAATGCCAATACGTTGCCGCTGTCCACCTGAGAGCTGTACGCCGCGCTCACCTACTTTCGTATTGATACCTTCTGGCAGTTGCTCGACCAATTCTGTCAAATTGGCTAGATTTAACGCTTTATTAACTTGCTCAAGGCTGATGTCTTTCGCCGGAATACCAAAGGCTATATTTTCAGCGACGCTCCCTTCACTCAGAAAAATACTTTGTGGTACAAATCCCAATAGATCTTGCCAAGCTCGTTTATTATCTGTAGTGATACGGATATCATCGACATATATACTGCCCTGTTGCGGCGTTAATAAGCCAAGCAGTAGATCTATCAAAGTTGACTTGCCAGAGCCTGATGAACCAACCAGTCCAATCACACTGTTTACAGGAATAGCAATAGTAACGCCATTCACAGCCGGTCTATCTTTACCAGGATAGCTGAACGTTATGTCGCTGAGCTTGATGCCTTTTTTTAGATCAACTGAGGTGGATATAGCGGTATCATTGCTAGTTTTCTGACTTTCAAATGACTGTTCTAAATCTTCTCTGATGGCTTCAAAAGCAGCAATATTACCTTTAATTTGAGATAGGCTAGAGTATATTTGCTGTAGCGCTGGCAACAACTTAAATGCTGCTAGAGCATAAATTGCTAAAATAGGTAAGACCTCTCCTAAGTTGCCAGAATGCAATTTAACCAATACTAAGACTAAGGAAATCATCGCCCCAAAGGCTATCAACTCTATAAAATATCGTGGTACTTGACTAATAGCTATATTGGTACCTTGAGCACGAGCAAAGGCGTTACCCCTATTTTGGAAACGCTCAATAAAATCATGGCTGCGGTTGAGTAGCAATACATCTTTAATACCGCCAAACCCTTCATTCATCAGCCTAAAACGCTCAGTAGAGACTTCTGATAATTGCTGACCATTGTCAACGAGCTTTTCTCGAACCATTCTATATAATAAAAAATATGCCAATGAAAAGATGCATAAGCCCAAGATAGCGACCACTGGATCATAAATCACAATACTGATGGATATGAACAGAGCCAATACTATTTTTGCATTCATCGTCATGAGTGGCTGGACAATTTGTGAGCTTATCCTTGCCGCCTCTGTAGATACCTGCTTCGTCAGCTGTGCACTACTGCCACTGGCATGAAACTGCCAGCTTTGCTGCATATAGTAAGTATAAAGTCGATCTGCAATCTCAGTACCGATACGTGCGCCAAATATTGACAATCTCCAAGTGGTGAACATGGAAACCACAGTAGAAAATGTCAGCATAACCAGAACGATCACACCAGTATAAAATAAGAAGTCCATTGGATTATTCAGACCAGACATCTGATACAACTGCGCAAAAACGCCATTAGTCTCTAGTATGCTAATATCGCCAACTAACGCCATAAAAGGGGCTATAGACGCAATACCCAATAGCTCTGTAAACGCCATAATAACCACCAGCAATTGCAATATATAAAATTGTTTTAACTGTTTATCGGTCAGCAGGGCAAAGAGCTGTTTGATTACTGTTAACATAACTTATCCAACTATAATAAGTTCAATATAAAAAGGATGCAGCGAGACTGGGAGCATTTTTTTACAGCCTCTAGCGAAGTAGACACAGCACCCTAGAAACATTTATAAAGTTCTGTGTCATAAGGCAACGTCTCTATTTTATTTGGTATCAACCATACAAGCTCTTTTGTAAAAAAGTGACATACCAAGGCATCGCTTTTTTTATACCTTGAACAACATCGAACTGAGGGTCATAGCCCAAAGCGCCTTGAATCTTACTAATATTAGCCTGACTGTGGCGTACATCCCCTTCTCTAAAGCCACGATAAATAGGCGCTTGGCTATAATCTACGCCATTAACGTTTAAGTTATCTTTTAGTGCCATAAATAAAGTATTGAGCGTGGTACGACCACCAACAGCCACATTATAGACTTGGTTTTTGGCATCATCATTGGCGGTAGCTGCCAAGATATTGGCCTGTACCGCGTTTTCGATAAAATTAAAATCACGACTGGTTTCACCATCACCATTGATATAAACCTCATCGCCTTGAATCATAGCGGCTGTCCATTTAGGTATCACCGCCGCATAAGCACCGTCCGGGGTTTGACGCTTACCAAAGATATTAAAATAACGCAGACCAATAGTATGAAAATCATAAGTACGAGCGAAAACGTCAGCATATAGCTCGTTGACATACTTGGTCACAGCATAGGGGGATAAAGGCTTACCAATAGCATCTTCAACCTTTGGTAATGCTGGATGATCACCATAAGTCGAGCTACTAGCGGCATAGGTAAAGCTTGTCACCTTCGCATCGCGAGCGGCGACAAGCATATTTAAAAAGCCTAAAATGTTGGTATCATTGGTATTAATAGGATCTGCGATAGAACGTGGCACTGAGCCTAATGCTGCTTGATGGAGAATATAGTCAATATCTGTGCAAGCGGTTTGGCAGTCTGCTAAATTGCGTATATCACCTTCTATGAAGTTGAAACGCTGCCATTGCTCGGACGTTACCACCGATTGAACCTCGTCTAAGTTATGCTGAAAACCTGTGGAAAAATTATCTAATCCAATGACTTTTTGATTGAGTAATAACAGAGTTTCTAGTAAATTTGAGCCTATAAATCCTGCAACCCCTGTAATAAGCCAAGTCTTTGGTTCATTGACTAATGCTTCTGTAACTTGTTGATAGACGGTTACTTTCATAGCAAATATCTCCCTTATTACTTTGATTACTCTGAATACTTAAAGGCGTATATCGGCATCTTCTTTGGTAAACAAATACTTTAGATCATAGAGAACGTGATTATCTTTACCCAATGCTCTTATGTTCTCTATTCCCATCGCTACAAACTGCTCATGAGCGACCGCTAAAATAATACCGTCGTATTGCGCTGTTACAAGCTGAGCGATAGGAGTAATACTGTATTCCCGCTTAGCCTCGTTGGCATCTATCCAAGGGTCATGAACGTCGATCTCGATATTGTATGCTTGTAGCTCATGTACAATATCGATGACCTTAGTATTACGTACATCTGGGCAGTTTTCTTTAAAACTGAGTCCTAAAACCAAAACTTTAGCACCTTCAACTTGTATGCGCTTTTTGATCATGGTTTTGACCAACTGCGTGACCACATACTCACCCATACTGTCATTCAAACGCCGACCTGCCAATATAATCTCAGGATTATGACCGATAGCTTGTGCCTTATGAGTCAGATAATAAGGATCGACACCGATACAATGACCACCCACTAGGCCGGGACGAAACGGTAAAAAGTTCCACTTGGTTCCCGCTGCCTTGAGCACTGCTTCGGTATCTATTCCCATCTTATTAAAGATGACCGCTAACTCATTAATCAGGGCAATATTGACATCTCTTTGGGTGTTTTCGATGACCTTGGCTGCTTCTGCGATCCTAATACTCGGTGCTTTATGCGTCCCCGCAGTAATGATTAAGTTATAAACGTTATCAATAAAATCGGCGACCTCAGGTGTCGATCCAGCCGTTATTTTTAAAATATTAGTCACGCGGTGCTCTTTGTCACCTGGATTTATCCGTTCAGGGCTATAGCCTGCATAAAAGTCTTGATTGAAGATTAATCCAGATACTTCTTCTAGTACTGGCACACAAACCTCTTCGGTCGCGCCAGGATAGACCGTAGACTCATACACCACAATGTCATCTTTCTTTAGTAATGAACCTATTGCCTTTGAGGCCATGATTAGCGGCGTCAAGTCGGGTTGCTTTGAGCTATCAATAGGTGTCGGCACGGTTACAATAAAAAAATTACAGTCTTTGAGTGTTTGGATATCTGAGCTATAACGCAAATGTGTCGCTACAGCTAGCTCTTCATCACTAACTTCCAATGTATGGTCTGTACCTGACATTAGCGCAGCAATACGGCTGGCATTAATATCAAAACCTACCACTGAAAGCTGCTTGCCAAACTCAACTGCCAGAGGAAGTCCGACATATCCCAAACCAATCACAGCAATTTTTAGCTCATTTATATTTGTCATAGCGTTCTACCACCTAAGCGTTTTTGAAGAGCGTGATCGAAAATGTAATAGTAACTACAATGCCCTGTATTACCGACTGTCGGCATAGGTATAGCGATAATGATAGCTATATTTACTCATAAGACCTTGCTTGACATCGTTAAGAATAATGCCATCTACTTGGATATTAGACTCATCCATTTGCTTAACGGCATAGATCAACTGTTTTTCCATTGAAGCGTCGTACCTAGTTATCATGAGTACTTTGTCTGCATGTTGCGCTAATACCATAGCGTCTGAAGCGGCCAATAATGGTGGTGAGTCGATGATAATGTAGTCGTACTGAGACTTTAATCTTGTTAACAAAGCATCAAATCTTTCGCTGATTAATAGCGATTCAGGATCACTGGGATGCCCTCCACGTGGCATAAAGTCAATATGCTTGATACCCGTCGGATGAATAAAGTTATCTATACTAAAATCAGAAACCTCATTAATTGTTTGAGCAGCGGCGCTTTTGTTCGGTGTGTTAAGTAGGTTAAGTTGCAAACTACTCTCGTCTAGCAACAGATAATCTGCCAAGCCATCATATTGACTCATACCAAAGACCTTGTGCAGCTCACCCAAACGCATATCTGCATCCATGACCAAAACTTTTTTGTTCAGCTGAGCAAAGACTTCTGCCAAATTAGCCGAGATAAACGACTTGCCGACACCTGGGCTTTCACCAGTGAATAAAAGTACTTTTGCCTGTTGGCTATTTGAAATGACTGACGGCATACTTAATATAAGTTTCGTTCGAAGGCTTTTGATTGCTTCATAACTCAAGCTACTATTATCAACATGCGCCAGCATACGAGGGGCGGCCTTTTTGTTAGCACTTAATCGCGATAATACAGCAGAGCGTGGAATCGTGGCGATGACTGGCACCCCTGTCTTAGACTCAATACGTTCAGGATCCTTAACAGCATTTCTAAGCATATGTATCATAAACACTAATAAAGCACCTAGCAGAGCACCTGCTAGGGTGGCTAACGTCATTATTAATTGTTTTTTGGGGGTGATGCTTCTATTAGTATTGATAGGCAAATCAATGATACGGGCGGCGCTGACCTCACCTGCTTTGGCAATTTTTAGCTGTTCGTAGTTCTTAAGGATAGTAAGATAGATCTCTCTGTCGATGTTTACATCTTCAGAGAGGGTCAAAAACTCTCTTTGTACTTCTGGCAATTTATTGATGGTATTGTCGATTTGCTGCTTTCTAGCATTCAATACGCCAAGTTGTTCGTTGATTTGGATGACTAGAGGATGCTCATTGGTATAGTAAGTGGTTAGATCTGCTCTTTTTAGCTTAAGCTCACTAATTTGTGTATCAATTCCAGCATTTTCACTCAGCAATATTGACGCTTCTTGTGCCACATCAATGGTCCCAGAGTTCTCACGAAATTTATTAAATATGGCTTCTGATTCTTTGAGTTTTTGTTTTAATGCTGGAATTTGTTTTTTCATAAACTCAATGGTTTTGATAGTTTGTTCCGAGCTGCGTGTTTGATCCTGTGCACTATAAGACAGTACAATATGTTCTAATATTAGGCTGACCTGCTTTTGGTTTAGCCCTGACAAAGACAGCTCAATCATACCGGTCTTAGTGCCTTCTTCCACTACTGACAAAGCGCTATTGATAGAGTCCGTGGTAATTTGCAGTGATTGCTTAGTGATGTCGATAGGGTGCTCATCAGTAGGTAGATCATTGACCGTAATGTCAATGAGACCTTTCTTACCGGTGAAACGATAGGCTTTGTTCAACTGCCCCTGAAATTGTTCACTGTCATTACTCAAGACAAAGCCTGTGTTAGTTCTTAATAAAGTGAAGGGCTTATCTAGATAATCTTCTGTTACATCGAATTGACTCACTTCTATCCGGCCGTTACTCGTCTCGAGTACAACGCCATCAGCACTATTCATTTGCACGTTCGTCTGGTTGTTTCTGATTCTATCTATCTGATTAACTGCCGGATCGTTCAATTTAATACCCAAATGCAGCAAATCAACCACTGGCTCTAATACCATGCGGGATCTTATTAGCTTAATCTGCGCTTGCATTGAACTATCATCAGGGGGCAATAGCTCTCCTATATTCGTTCCGAGCCCTGATAAGTTTTTGGAGGTTTCATCAATTTGGACCAAGGCATCTGATTTGAAGGTGGGATTTTCGTAGCGAACATATAATACCCCTATGATCAAACCCAAAATTGCGCACAAAACAATGATCTTCCAGCCGCGTAGTAATACTAAAAGCAGACCCAGTAAATTATTATCTTTATCATTGTTGTGTTTAGATAAGTCTTTTGAATTGTTATCCATAACATTGTTATCCATGACTATGTCTTCATCAATTAGTATGAGTCGGTTCGCTTATTTTTTTAGTCCATTTTTCAAGGCTCGCGATGCTACTCTCAAACGCCATAACCCTTAGCGCTTAAAAGTCTGAGAGTGACCTGATCGCCGAAGTTGAGGGTAAAAGAGCACTTAGCACACGGTTCCAACGCGTTAGACCCGTAGGATCCACATAAAGAATGTCATTGGCTTGCATCTCAAAGCGGTTTGCCAATGCTAAGCCCGTAATAGTCTGCATATCGACATAATAGATATTGGTGTAGTTGTACTGTTGATTGTCACGGACAATATATACTTTGGCAGCATTGGCGGTGTTGGGATTGAGACCACTTGATTCACCCATTACGTGCGATAGACTTAGCCCCTGCTCAGGTATAGCGACTGGCGCAATTCGACCAAACTCCCCCAAAACATAGACTTTATTACGACTTTGACTATTAACATGAATGGAATCGCCATCTTGTATATAAACTTGGTTGGCAGATAGCCCCATCTGTCTCAATGATTGCAAACCTAAGCTATAGTTTTTACCTCGGCGATTTAATACAATATTATTTGAATCGCCTGTCGTAGTGGCGCCCCCTGCCATGGACAAAGCGCCATATAAGGTAACCGGTGCATCAGCAATAGAGAACTCGCCAGACTTAGCAACTTCTCCATCGATAAAGAATTTGCTACCAAGATAGTTGATGACTCGGACTTGCGGGTCTGAATATTTCAGATAGCGTTGCAACCTACCTTGCAAGACTGCAGTGAACTGCGGCACACTCATGCCACTCGCCTTCAGGCGTCCAATCAATGGAAATTGAATAAAACCCTGCTGATCGACAGTCAGGCTTGATGTTGAGGCACTGATATTCGGATAGTCAGTGAGTGCTATACTCATGACATCTCCAGCTTCAATACGGTAACTCATTGGCCTTGAAGTTTTGATTAAGTTATATAGCTCATTGTCGAGTACGGGAGCTTGTTTAGCGGGTAATGTTGCTATGTCTAATGGCTGAACACTAAAGGTAATGCCATTTTCTGCGACAAAAGCACCACTAGGTGGTAACTTGCCCGCTTGTAGTCCAGAATTAATACTGCTGCAACCAGATATGACAGTGAAGAGCATTAAGCACGCTATTATCGATAATTGAGAGGAATATCCGCGCATAATGAACTCCTTAGAAACTGAAGCTATCAGTAAAACTATTAGCGTTACCGTAATTTTTATAATATAGGGGTATTCCAGACTAACTAACTACATTACGAACAAAAGATGTCTTAGTAATAGTCCGATTTATAGTTCAAAAAACTTTTTTTAATCCTTCGGTACTTATATTTATTTTATAGAATTTACATATTCGTATATTCTTATATACTTATATAACATCTAAAAACAATTAGCAACAAAACTTATTTATTACTTACGTTATCTAAGAGGGTTATATCAAGGATGACGCAGAGACGTTATCTGATAGGAGTGATACACACAACTGCGAGGTGGATAGTTATTTAGACAAAACTGGCGTGATGGTTACTACCTTACTTTTATATCCACTCACATAATAGAAAATAAACCCTAGCAAATCATTGAATTTTGGACAAAAAAATAGGAGTGGTTACCTCAGTAACAACTCCTATTTGAATATATTCAATTGAATTTAATAAGTTTGTAGCTCAATACCTACGCCTACCCCAACATCAGTGGACTGGATATCAGAGTCGACTGCCCAAAGCCTACTAGATATCAGCGTCTTTGGATTGTACTGATGCTCCCAAGCCACATCAATACTGGTCAACTTATCAGTCGTTGGAAATGCTTGATTAATGGCTTCATCCGCTTGATTCACCTTGGCATGTTGTACTTTTGCATTGATGAAATTACGGTTATCGAGCCATAAGCGACCACCAAGCGCGATACTTTCCGCATCGCCGCCTAGCGCATAGCCTAATGGGAAACCTTGCTGATAATAGCCGTCGGTATAAATACTATGATCATAAGAGATGCCGCGTACTTCGCCACTGGTACGGGTATCAGTATACTCTGCATACAGCTGATATGGTTTACCATAAGCAGCAGACGCATAATCAACACCGGCTAAATACATATTTTTCGCGGGTAAGCCACCCGCTTCATCTTCACCCACGTATTGTGCATAAACGCCTGCAGGTACATTCACTAATGGCGCTAAACTTAAGCGCGCATCAAATCCACCCAACTGATTAGCAGGATCGCCTCGCTCGTTGCCACCATTATCTTTGGTTCCTAAAATAGCATCAGTAAAGGAGCCAAAACTCTCTGGACGACCCTCACCGCCCCACATAAAGGTACGAGAAGCTCCGACCTCTAACCACTCCCATGGGCTGGCGGTCAGCCGTGCGCCAAACAGCTTAGCATCAGGAATCGCTTCATAATCTTCAAACTGACCGGCAAATAGCTGATATTGCCAAGGTCCGACCCACGATAAATATTGTGATGTCGGTGCAGCTTGTTGGTCACGCTGCATGGTAAAACCTGTCACTGGTAAGCTTGCATCGCCTCGAATCAAGCTACCATCATGACCAGGTCCCCACCACGTTAGAATTTTACCCGCAATCAACCACTGGTTGGCTGCGGTCCCAGCAAGATATGAGCCTTCAAAGCTAACGTCTGAGCCATCTTCAATAAGTTTGTCATTTTTTAGATTGGCTTGTAGATTAAATTCCCACTCTGCTTCGCTAAGTGACACGCCAACGCTTGCTTGTTGACCCGCCAGCTTATCATCAGCAAATTTTTGTGGTAGCTGATCTCTATCGGTTTGTATATGCAAGGCGGCCGACCCTTTTACCACAGAATTGCGGTTTTGAGCCAGGCGCGTTTGTACCGACTGCAGGATCTGCTGCTGCGCAGGTGTCTGAGCATTAGCGCTATTTAAAGCGCGTTTAATCTCATTGGCTGTCAGCGGCCAAGTGCTGGTGCTAATCTGCGTGACCCCTTGAGTATTGAGCCAATCAAGATCTGCCTTAAGCTTTAGATCGTTCATATACAGGTTTTGTGCAGATGCCAACATCGACACTGAGGATAAGACACCAAAACCCAATAAAATACTTAGCTTCTTGTACATGATCAAATACTCTTTGATTAAAAGGGGTTTATTATAAAGGCTATCACTCAAACAGTAATATGGATTAACGTAATTAAAATAACGTTACTAAATTCAGTTTAACCCAACAAATTATAAATTATTGGTCATCAATCTTAATGAATACGCTATCAATCGCCTGTACTGTTTGCTTAATTTCGTCTGCCATCAACGTTGGATGCACAAGAAACATCAAGCTGGTTTCGCCGAGCTGCTTAGCGACTGGCAGTCTACCTTCAGGACGTAAACCTGTATTATCAAATGCTTTTTCCAGATAAACTTCCGAAGCGGATCCTGAAAAACAAGGAACACCTAATTTATTAATTTCTTGAATAATCTGATCTCGTGACCAGCCTTCAGGTAGGTTATCTGGCTGCACATAAACGTAGAGCTTATAATAGGCGTGGGTCGAATCTGCAAACTGCGGCGACTCTTCTAATCTTGGTACAGAAAGATAGCCTTTTGCTTCCCATTTAGCACAGATATCTAAGATCGCTTGAGCATTGGCCGTACGTTTGGCGGTCCAATCAGGCATTCTCGTTAATTGAATACGACCAAGCACCGCTTGCATTTCAGTCATGCGCCAATTGGTACCAAAGCTTTCATGCAGCCAGCGATAGCCTGGTGGATGCTCGGTCTCGTAAACCGCCGCGTAGCTTTTGCCATGGTCTTTATAAGCCCACATTTTACGCCATAATTGCTCATCATTGGTGGTGACCATACCGCCCTCACCACCGGTGGTCATTACTTTATCTTGGCAAAAGCTCCACGCACCGATATGGCCGATACTCCCCACGCTACGACCCTTATAACGTGCACCGTGCGCCTGTGCACAGTCCTCTATCACATATAAATTATGCTGTTCTGCCAACGCCATGATGCCATCCATATCACAAGGCCAACCTGCTAAGTGCACGCAGACGATACCCTTGGTTTTAGCCGTCAATACCGCTGCGATTGACTCAGGGGTGATATTACCGGTTGCTTCATCGACATCAGCAAAAACAGGTGTCGCTCCCGCATTGACGACTGATGAGATACTTGCAATAAAGGTACGCGGCGTGACGATTACCTCATCGCCTGCACCAATATATAACGCTTGTAAGGCCACGTCTAATGCCAACGTACCATTACCCATCGCAATAGCATATTCGCTATCAGCCCACTCAGCGAATTCCGTCTCAAACTGACGACACTCTTGCCCTGTCCAGTAATTTACCTTGTTGGATAATAATACTTGACTGACCGCATCGGCCTCTTGTTGGGTAAAGCTAGGCCAGGGTTGAAAGGATATATTTAGCATTTCTATACAGCCATATAAGTTTATGTGTTAAATTTTAATTACATCAGTAGGTTATACTCTATGCAAGTTCGGAGGTATGTTTTATTATGACATCGTCATACATCATCATGACAACTCCCTCATCATAATTACCGAACTCTTCAGAGTTTTCAATATTATTGATGTTGTTTTGGATTAATTCATAAAAGTTTACGCCTGCACCGTAGGCATGTAAGTATGCACCTCCAAATCTAGGATTCACTTCAGATAAGAAGTATTCTCCATCCTTGTAGAAAAAGTCTATATCAATAGGTCCATAGAAACTAAAGTGGGGGATGATTTTTTTAATTAAATCAAATAGCTTATCATCTTTAAATGAAATAGTTTTACTAGCACCACCTATCTTAGTCTCTATTTTTTTCTTAGAAAAGGCAGAGACAGCCTTATTACTAATACAGTCAACATAAACATCTACATCTATATCTTCACCATCCATGAGCTCTTGAATGATAAAGTAGTTGTCATCATGGCTATTAATACGCGCTTCAAGCTGGGTTAAATCATGTATTTTTTCTGCGCCAACGCTAGCGCTTCCTGTTCGAGGCTTAATGAATACTGGGAAGTCAATTTTATTATCTTCTAATCCAGATTTAAAATTATCCAAAGAATCGTAAGTAAGAACGGTTTTGACGTTTCTCTCAGTTAAGAATTTATACATTTCAAACTTGTCGAAGCATAACTTAGCTGTCTCGTAAGAGGGGCATAAAGGCAATACCCCGTAACTAAACAACTTGTCTCTGTTTTTAGAGAAAATCTCAATTTCAGGATCAATCAGAGTTGTTATGGCTTGTACAGAGTTATCTTTACAGAGATTAAGAATAAATGATAAGTAGGACGGATCATCTATTCTAGGTGATAGAAATGGTTTGTCTGCTGAATACAAAGCAGGAGCATAGTTACTACAATCTGTTGCTAATATCTCTGCTTTATTATTAGATTCTTTTAAGTTTTTGAGTAATTTAGCTCTACGTCCCACACTACAAAATAAAATTTTCATCAATTAATCCTCTATGAAGTCTTCTTTCTTACCCCAGAGTAGAGCAAATGGCTCATTTTCCATATCTTTTCTAAAGTCTTTCAGAGAATCTAGGTATGAATATTTTTGTGAGTAACCTAACTCACTCTCTGTTTTTGAAATATCAAGCTTTAATAGTCTAGGGTCTGGCATATTTGGTTTATATATTTTCTTAGATGGAGCACCTGTTGGTGAAAACACCTCTATGATTCCATCAATCTGCTCTTCTAGAGAAACTGCTTTTCCTCCGACATTATATATGCCTCCAGGAGCATCACTTTCAAAGCAACGCTCTACTACTTGAGTAAAGTCTTTAACGTATACCATTTCTTTAGAACGACTTGAATCTCCCCACACCTCAATATCTAGTGACTTCTGAGCCCTATCCATTAACATGCGGTAAGGCATCATTTTACGTTTAAAGTCTGCAAAGTGGTAAGGATCAGGATGATAGTTGTAAATAGTAAAAAATCTTAGATGAAATCTTTTAAAGTCATATGTTGCAGCATAATGGTCAATCAAATCAATAGCAGCATTCTTTGCTATAGTATATACAGAATGATCACCCGTTAGAGGAAAGGTTCTTGGGTCGTCCGCTTTAATTATATTAGGTGTGTTATGTTTTTGATATTGGTCATATGGTGTTTGTGGGAATACAATTCTTTTACCTCCTGCGCTTACCATATAATCTAAAACATTAATTGTGCCCAGCATAATACTTGAAATCAAAGCTTTAGGATTGTAATCAGACCTAGAAGGGAGTTTGCCAGCTAAATGGACAATACCATAAATCTCTTTAGGCAAAGTCTTAAAAGACGTGCTGTCAGTAATATCTAATGAATAGTATGTGATACCCTTAGACTTGAAAAACCCATTATCAGAAGCTCTATAACCAACTGCATGCACATCATAACCGAGTTCTTTTAGGTGAATTGAGGTGTAGGCTCCTAAATTACCTGTAGCACCAAATACGACAATTTTTTTCATAATATTGACTCGCTATTTTATTTAGTTGTTTTGTAGATATCAAAGAAGTCAGTTGCTGACCATTTTTTTCTAATTAAGCTATAACTTTTATCTTCATCTAATAAATACACATTAGGGAAGTATCTAATAAATAGAGGTGATAGAGTCATTGTATAGGCACCAACAGATTTATATAGGATTTTATCGCCTACTTGTAATAATCTTGAATCTTTAATTTCAAAAATTTTATCGTATTCAAGACAAGTACCGCCTGATATTATCTGTAGTGGTACAGAAGGTGACTTACTGCTATAAGAGTCATCAGGATATATTGAATAAAAGTAGTTTTGCTTTCTATAGAAAGGATCTAAGTCATTCCTAGAACCATCAGTTGTAATAGTATAAAAGTCTTGTATCTTTTTAACATCAATAACTTGAGACACAAAGTCTATTGCTGATGCAACAATGGCATTTCCTGGCTCAACAATAACTGTAATATGTTCTAAATCAAAATACGAAGATAAGCCCTTGCTTATTGCAGAGAAGTAGTCATTAAAAGTAGGTTTGCCTTCCATAATCCCATAAAAGCCGCCACCTATGTCTACATACTCTAGTTCTAATGAATGTTTATGTGCAAGATCTCCAATATATTTAGCTATCTCTTCATATGTTTTAACAGCTCGAGACAAAGTCGTTCTATGAGCATGTAATCCAGCTAATTTGATATTGCTGTATTTAGATATTTTCTGTAATGCAGTTTCTAACTCATCATTTTCAGGTGAAAAGCCAAAACGGCTATACCCTTCATTTTGTTTTGCATCTTCTGGTGCAAGAATATCAAGATCAATATTAATTCTGATACCTATAGAATAAACATCATCTTTAGGCAGTTCTGAAAGCCAATCAATCTCTTGCTTAGTCTCAATATTTACAATAGCCCGACTTCTAATAGCTTCTAAAAATGTTAACTTAGATTTTAATGGGCCGTTGTAGACAATATTCTTTATCTCGAAACCAACCAGTTTTGCGAGTTCGTATTCATCACTTGAAACCACTTCTGCATAACCATCATTTTCTTTTATATTTTTTAGAATATAAGGTAATGAATTGGTTTTTAAGGAATAGCTAAGAATACTATTTGGAAAATGCTTTGATAAAGATAACTTTAGGGAATGTATACTATTATCAAGAATTTCTTTCTTAATAATAAAAGCTGGCGTTTCTAAATTATGCATATTTTTTACTCAGTCTAAAAAGTCTTGTTGAGTGACAGCAAGCTCAATATCGGCAACATCGCTTTTGGTTATTATTTTTTTAATAGTTTTAAAGAAGATAATCGCATCTAATTTAAAAGATATATTATCTACGTACCATATATCCATCTCGAACTTGTCTTTCCAAGTTACTTGGTTACGCCCATTCACTTGAGCCCAACCAGTTATACCTGGTTTAACTAAATGTCTTTCTTTTTGCCTGTCTGTATACATAGGTAGATATTCTTTTAATAAAGGTCGAGGACCCATTAATGACATATCACCTTTCATGACATTAAATAGCTGTGGGATTTCATCTAAAGAGGTTTTTCTCAAAAAAGCACCTAAGGGAGTAATTCTTTCTCCCATAGGAAGTAAGTTACCTTCAGAATCCCTTTTATCATTCATTGTTTTGAATTTAATTAGTTTAAATATTTTTCCATCTTCACCTGGTCTTTCTTGAATAAAAAAAGGCTTACCGTCACTAGAGTTGTACAATGCAATTATTATTGCTAGAAACACCGGGCTCAGGACTACTATTCCAAAACATGCAAATAGGAAATCTAAAAGTCTTTTGAAAAAACTGGTATACATTTATAAAACCTTAATTATAGAAAAACTTTCTACTATAAAGATAGTAATTATCAGAAAAATTAAAAGCTAAAATATTTAAAACTCAGTAGTTTAGTATTATTAAAATAGTTCAAACTCAATCAGTTTAAAGACTACTGACCAAAAATCAACAATTTTTATTAAATAAAACTAGCGAGTCTGAGTTCTTTTCAACTTTATAAGAAGAAAGAGCATATACAGGAGATAACGCTACTAATGCAGCTTTGGCAGCGGTAATGTCAAAGAAGCATTTAATCATAAAACATTCATTTCATTGAGCATGATTTGATTGACAGTATGTACATCAAATTTATCTTCTACTAACTGACGTGAGGCGCTGCCCATCTGAACAATAAGCTCTGGATTCAAAATAAAACGCTCCATCGCAGCAGCTAATTCGTCTACGGCTTTGACAGGGACGAGATAGCCATTGTAGCCGTCAATAACGGTTTCACGACAGCCTGGTGCATCAGTGGTAATAATTGGTCTTCCCATTGCCATAGCTTCTAATACGGAACGAGGCGTACCTTCACGATAGGAGGGTAAAACATAAATAGAGGATGCAGTAATCGCTGGTTTTACATCTTTTACACTACCCCAATAATTAAATAACCCTGTACTAAGCCAGTTATCTAGTTCTTTCTGGCTAATTGCACTAGGATTAGAGTCTATAGACCCAACTAAATCAAACTGCGCTTGCGGGTATTTAGCTTTAATCAGTCGAGCCGCTTGGGCATACTCTCTCAACCCTTTATCTCCTAGTAGACGCGCTATTAACAGGAATTTAGGTTGTAACTGATCATTAATAGTAGGTAAAGGCTGTAAGCTATACTCGGAAATATCAACTCCTGAGCCATTCACAACTTTAGTCGCGGCAGTAGGCTTTAGAATACCCATAGATTTAAATAAGGCTTCGTCATCAGGATTTTGGAAAAATACTTTATGTGTCGATGCTAGTGCAACGGAATACAGCTTATGCATGACTTTTTGTAAATTAGACTTTTTATAGTCTGCCTCATCTGCGCCTTGAAAGGCATAGCCCAAACCTGTAATGAGCGCAAATCGATGCGGAACACGGGCGATCTTAGCGGCTAATGAGCCATAAATAACTGGCTTAATGGTATAACCCATCATGTAATCAGGTTTGATCTTTCTCATCAGATGATACAAGGCTACCAAGGTTTTTGCGTCTGCTGAAGGATTAGTACCTGTGCGCTGCATAGGTATATCATGCACTTGGTACCTTAAAGAATGGAGCTTCTCCAACTCATCTTTATGCTGACTAAACTCGGGAGCAGCGATATGTATTTCAAAACCAGCCCCCTGTAAAGCTACCATTAGTTTTCCACGAAAATTTAGGATGGAAGGTACTGAGCTCGCTATTATTAGGAACTTCATAGTATATACCTTTAATAATATATAGTTTATTGACTTTAGAACCGATACATTGCAACTAGTATATTTTTAAAATATAAGTTGCAATGTACCTTTGAGTGTCAATATAACAGGCAAGAAAATTTTATGCTTTTTAAATACTAATATCAATGTATCTATTATGTATCGACATAACCATAATAGATTGTTTTTTCCAAAATTATAAATCGCTATAATCAGTTAATAATAAAAAGAGAACAGCTCATACTATTGGATAATTTAAACACCACATTCAATCTCATGTATAAGGTAGATTATAATATTCACGATATCACCTAATGTAAGAATTATTTAGTACATATAGCTACTTATCGAAAAATAATAATTTATAAATAGAAAAATTGAGAAAAGAGGTAGTGAATAATGAAGCAGATATCTAGGTCTAACAAAGGTATAAATAAAAAATATCAAAAGTAGAGGAATCAACATCCAAAAAGTAGATAGCAATCGATCAGAAAAAGGAATATAACCTATTAAGAAAAAAGGAATAGTAGTTATAGTTGAATAATAAAAAAAGTTATTAAAATACTTACTATTCAACCTTTTTTTTGATATATACAATAGAGAGACGAACAGTATAGTAAAAAATGCAAAGTCGTATCTTATACCTGCCTCATATATATTTGAGGCATTATTATCGTAAGTTAAATAACTATTATATTGGTCAGCACCAAACGCACTTAAAGATATAACATTAGAGATCATTCTATTTATACCAGTTAAATAACCTACTATTATGAAAAAATAGAATTTTAAATAGAGATTTTCAAATTTTCTATATCCTTTCTCATTAAAAAATGAAAAAACAAAAAATAATATAACAAACTGTATATTTGTAATGTGTATCAAAGAAGCTAATACTGCAAAAAATGCGCCTGAAAACTTATTATTAGCAGAAAAAAAATGTATAGATAAAAAAATTAAAGGTATAGATAGCCCAGCTCTTATGATGTTTAACTGAGCACCCCAATAAAAGGGGGATAAAAATAGCAGATTTAGCATTATTACTACTAGAGAAGTAATATATATTTTTTTCTCTATTACTCTCTTCATTATAATATAGCATGAAAGAAGTAATATAAAACTAGATAAAAATGATACTATCACTAGAAAGCTTTTGGATTTTAATCCTAAATATACAGCTATTTTAGCTAACAAAATAAAAATTGGATCAGAAAAACCTTGGTATGTATATCCTGAAGATATAGCATAGTAAAAATTATAATAGTTTGAAGTGTCTTTACCTATATGTATATCACGATTGCCGATAATTAGCGAATTAGTTACTGAATAGATGAGAAATATATATACATAGTAAATATCTGCAATCTTCATACAGCTCTCTTAAATGTTTCTAATAAAAACAATCAAAACTCTTCTAATAAATCTAATACAAGAAATAGAAGTGTATATAAAAAAACAAGATAGTTTTATAAAACCTTTCTTATAAAGAGTTTTGTAAGACTTTAAATTACCTATGAACATTTTAGATAGATTTGAACTCAAACCTGAATCTCCAAAAACACTCTTAAAATAAACAGTTAATGAAGTTTCAATCTTAACAGCCTTATGACCAGAAGATATAATTTCACTCCATAGTAAAAAATCTTCAGAGTACCTTTTATTTTTTTCAAATCTATTATTAATAGTATTTTTAATCATAACTGTAGAAGTAGCAAATCTATTCCTTAAAAGCTGTCTTTTTTTTGTAATAACCATAAAGTTATTAAATATATCTTTTTTTATTTTAGATGTATGTGACATATTACATAACATGTTTTCATCTTTGGCTACTATATATTTATGACCACATAAAATTAGATCAGGATCACTTTTGAAAAAACCATATTGAATTTCTAGTTTATTCGGAAGCCACATATCATCGGCATCTAAGAATGCGATAAATTCTCCAGATGCTTTTAACCATCCAAGATTTCGAGCTTCACCAGCTCCACTATTCATTTGCATAGTGAATAATAGTAAATTAATATCTGTTTTATTGCTAGTAATTTCTACTAAGCTTTTAATAAATTCAGATGCAGCTTCAGAGCTCTTATCATCTACAATTATTATTTCTTTTGGCTGAAGGCTTTGACTAATAACAGAGTTTACGGCTCTTTCGATAGTATCAACAGAATTATAGAATGGGACAACGACACTTATATTTGCTCTATTCATAAATTATACCTCGCGACATACCAAAGGGTTTTCGCTAATGTTCATTAGTGAGTTTTTATAGAACTCTATAGTGTTCATTACTTTCTTATTTTCATTAAAACCGTCGGTTATTTTTTGTGCTAAAAAAACCTTGTCTAAAATATAATCATGAGTAATATCACCGATATAGTTTAGAAACTCAGAGCATTTTTCATGATACTCATATAAAAAGAAAGGCGTCTCTACCAAATATGCTGTTATAGCTCCATGCAACCTAACACTCACAAAAAAATCTAATGAAGATATTAGCTTCCATGTATTCTCTACGCCTATTTCTAAGTAATATATAATCTTGCAATTTACTCCTATTTCTTTAAGTAGTTTTTCTGTTAACTTACATAAACCTACATCCCCATTACTACTATTTTGATTCAAACATATTATACTAACCTCAAAGTCTAAATGCGTTGATAAGTATTTCATATTCGAAACAAAGTTATCAATGTAGCTTTTTGACTTTTCCAAATCATTAAGATTACAAGGTGAAAATCCAATATTTTTACTTCGTCCTGATTTAACTATCTTCTCGTTAGTATCAAAGTACTCTAATCCTAGACCCGCCAAATCTCCAGCTAAAACAACTTTAGCATCGATATTAAAGCTTTCGACCCTATCAAAGGATTTTTGATCTCTTAAAGCTATATATTCATAATTTCTTAGAATTTCAATAGCTCTTTTTTCTGCGGCTAAGGTATCAAAAGGTCCTACTGAAACTCCTAAAGCGTGAAATTTATACCTATTGCAATTCATAAGGTACATTATATCTTTAACTGACCTGTTTGGGCTAGAGTATAACGAGCCACCACAAAACATGAAATAATCAGCATGTACAGTTGCATGCATATAATGAGTTAATCTAGTTATTTTACCAGTTAGGTTGAAATTGCTATATTGTTTTGAGAGTCGGTTTAACTTTAGTTCGTCTCCACTACCGTTATTAACTATAGTTGGACCTACTAGCTCACACTGTGCTGATACTAATTTTTCGTTAATAGCTTTGTAGCTCAAGAGTGAAAATAAATCATCACCATAGTTATTCATACCGTAATAACCAGTTATTTTTATTTTTTTATGCATGAGACCCTCTAAAATTCCTATTTATTATGTTTACAAACAACAAGCTGATAAAAATCTCTACTAATATAATAGATATTACTGCTCCTTCTATACCAAATAATGTAATTAGTAAAAAACTTAAAGAAACATTTAATACAGCAGCATACATCATTATTTTAGACTTAATGTTAATTAAATACTTAGTAGTCATAAGTGCGCCAGAGTTTAAATTAAGATATTTTATTAAAACAACTATACTCATCAGGTAGAAAACTTTTATCGCCGGCAAATACTCTACACCAAAAAAATTAATTAAGAAAAACTTAGCAAATATAATGTTTGATATTGCTGCTACTAAGCCAATAAAAAACCAAATAACTATATTTTTAATGTAGAATTTGTAAGCTCTTTTCTTTTCATGTATTGCCCAATAATGTATCTTAGGCATAAGGAACTTTTGAAAGAATACGCTCGGTAATAGACAAAAAGCAGTTAAAAGAGTCATGGCTAAACTAAAGTATGCAACTGCTTCGTAGCCTTCTATAAAGCTAAGGATAAGGATAGTACTTTGAAAGTAAATGAGATAAAAAATGCCATTCAGTCCAAAGGGTATAGAATTAATAATCAATGCTTTAGAGGTTACAGGATCATTAGCTAAAGAAATTGGAACATCTAATAACTTTATCTTACCAACTTTCATTTTGTGTAATGAATTCAACGAAAATGTCAATACAAATAATCCTGTCAATACATAAGCAATTCCAATGCTATTTAAGCTTGAACCTAATAAAGTTACAGAACCAAGTATAAAAATTAATTTTATCAGATTTGGCACTGTCTGCCATAGAGAAAAAAACCTAAACCTGCCTTGTATTTGAAAGTACAAGATCATAAAGCTATTATATGATACGGACAACATGTAAACGAAGAAAAAACAATAGATGTAAAAATAGTTGAAACCATCGTTTTTTAAATAACCTGTGAACTGTAGAATAACAAAAGCCAGTGTAGCGCTAAACAACAATGCTAAATAAACATTATCAAGCCATCTTTTTGCATCATACCCTTCTTCTGCATAGGCTTTCAGCATGAAGCTCGAAACTCCAAATCCTATAATAGGTGTTAATAGGTTTACAAGGTTTAATATTGAGGAGTAGAAACCATAATCTATAACAGATAGCTTTTTTGCTAAATATATTTGAATTAGGAAATTAGCTCCGCTTCCAAGAAGAGTACCCAATACAAGCAATGCAAGATTAATTAGCTTATTCTTCATTTATACTTTACCAATATACCAAGGCATTGCTCTTTCAATACCTTGAACAATATCAAACTGTGGCGCATAGCCTAACGCATTCTGTATTTTATTGATATCAGCCTGACTATGGCGCACATCCCCTTCACGGAAGTCTCTATAGACAGCACCCTGCGTATACTCTACCCCATTGACCGCTAGATTCTCTTTTAGAGCAGTAAATAGTGTGTTTAAGGTAGTACGTCCACCGACCGCCACGTTATACACCTCGTTTTTAGCGCTATCATCAGCCGTCGCTGCTAATATATTAGCCTGTACCGCATTTTCAATAAAATTAAAGTCCCGACTGGTATCGCCATCACCATTGATATATACCTTATCACCAACGATCATAGCAGCCGTCCACTTTGGTATCACCGCAGCATAAGCGCCATCCGGAGTTTGACGCTTACCAAAAATATTGAAGTAGCGTAGACCAATGGTCTTAAAGCCATAACTACGTGCGAAGACATCCGCGTATAACTCATTGACATACTTAGTCACTGCATAAGGTGATAACGGATTGCCAATGTTTGCTTCGACTTTAGGCAAAGCAGGGTGATCACCATACGTTGAGCTGCTAGCGGCATAAGTAAAACTCGTTACTTTTGCATCGCGCGCAGCAACCAGCATATTCAAAAACCCATCAATGTTAGCACTATTGGTTTTGATAGGATCAGCGATAGAGCGCGGCACCGAACCCAGTGCTGCTTGATGCAACACATAGTCCACGCCTATACATGCTGCCTGACAGTCATCTAGATTACGAATATCACCTTCTATAAAGGTAAAGTTCTGCCACTGATCTTTGCTTACCAAACCTTGTACTTCATCTAAATTATGCTGAAAGCCAGTGGCAAAATTATCTAAACCGACTACTTTTTGATTTAGTAATAATAGCTCTTCTAGTAAATTAGAACCTATGAATCCCGCTACCCCAGTAATTAACCAAGTTTTAGGTGCTTGCGCTAAGGAGTCTTTGACTTGTTGGTACGCTGTCGCTGTCATAATGTTTCTCTTATAGCTTTATGTGATTACAGACGAATATCAGTGTCTTCTCTAGTGAAGACATACTTAAGATCATAGAGTACATGCTCTGCTTTACCGAAGTTTCTGATGTGCTCAGCTCCCATATCAACGAACTCGCTATGCGCTACCGCTAGGATAATACCATCGTAGCCATTAGTTATAGGCTGCTTGATCGGTGTAATATGATACTCACGCTGAGCCTCACTGCTATCTACCCAAGGGTCATAAACATCGATATTGATATTGTATTCTTCTAACTCATGGACAATGTCGATGACTTTAGTATTACGCACATCTGGGCAGTTTTCTTTGAAGCTTAATCCTAAGACCAGGACTTTGGCCCCTTCAACCTGAATACGCTTTTTAATCATGGTTTTGACCAACTGCGTGAC
>NZ_DKGQ01000022.1:72616-73587 GCF_002453355.1 Psychrobacter sp. UBA6766
TGGTTTTGACCAACTGCGTGACTACGTACTCGCCCATGCTATCGTTTAAGCGACGGCCCGCTAAGATAATCTCAGGGTTATAACCGATCGCTTGTGCCTTATGCGTCAAGTAATACGGATCGACACCGATGCAGTGACCACCGACGAGACCTGGACGGAAAGGTAAGAAGTTCCATTTGGTACCCGCAGCCTCTAACACTGCTTGGGTATCGATACCCATCTTGTTAAAGATAACCGCAAGCTCATTAATTAAAGCAATGTTGACATCTCTTTGGGTATTCTCAATCACCTTTGCCGCTTCTGCTACTTTAATGCTTGCTGCCTTATGAGTGCCGGCAGTAATAATTAAATTGTACACTTCATCGACAAAATCAGCGACTTCAGGTGTTGAGCCTGCCGTTACTTTTAAAATATTGGTAACGCGGTGCTCTTTATCACCAGGATTGATACGTTCAGGACTATAACCGGCATAGAAGTCTTGATTGAAGGTTAATCCCGAGACTTTCTCTAACACCGGAATACAAACTTCTTCGGTGGCGCCCGGATAGACGGTTGATTCATAAACGACGATATCGTCTTGTTTAAGAAGACTACCAATAGCTTCTGAGGCTTTAATTAAAGGCGTAAGATCAGGCTGTTTATAATCATCGATCGGTGTCGGTACCGTAACAATAAAAAAGTTACAGTCTTTAAGTGCTTGTATATCTGAGCTATAACTCAAATGTAATGCTTGGGTCAGCTCTTCATCACTAACTTCTAAGGTATGATCTGTACCTGCGGCAAGTGCCGAGATACGCTCAGCATTTATATCAAAGCCGACGACCGGAAGATGCTTACCAAACTCAACTGCTAAAGGCAAACCGACGTAGCCAAGTCCGATAACCGCTATTTTTATATTCTTGATATCTAACATAATATTCCTTTGTTCATCTAACCAGTTTTATTTAACTACTTAGATTAACACACCAAGT